>CBFGWV010000025.1:0-33143 GCA_965652545.1 uncultured Candidatus Competibacteraceae bacterium
GACCCGTTCGGCTCGCTGTCGCCGCGCATGACCGCGGGGGAGATCGTCACCGAAGGCCTGCTGGTGCACGAGCCGCAGCTCAGCCGACGCGACCGCGACCGGCGCGCGGCCGAGGCGTTCGAGGAGGTGTCGCTCGACCCGGCCTGGCGCAACCGCTTTCCGCATGAGTTTTCGGGCGGTCAGCGGCAGCGGATCGCCATCGCCCGGGCGATCATCCTCAAACCGCGTCTGGTGGTGTTGGATGAGCCGACCTCGGCACTCGACCGCTCCGTCCAGCGAAGTATCGTCGAACTACTGCGCCAGCTGCAGAGCGATCATGACCTCGCCTACATCTTCATCAGCCACGATCTGGCTGTCGTGCGGGCGCTGTCCGACCGCGTGATTGTCATGAAAGCCGGGCAGGTGGTGGAACAGGGCAGTGTCCAGGCCTTGTTCGAGGCGCCGCGGGAGGCCTATACCCGCGAGCTCATCGATGCGGCGTTTCTTTAGGGGGCGGGGTCCACGCGCTGTACAACGCTCATCACCTGCGCGAGTTGCGCTTTATCGGCGAAACCTATTACCAGGGCTGGGCCGAGGATATGCGCGTCTTAGTCCTCTACCATCGCGGAGCGCAAACCGAGGTGCATGACGAATGGATCGAAGTCCCTATCACTGTAGAGCAAGGCAAAATCGTTCTCAATGCAGCATGTTGCAATGATCGTGTCGATTGTCTTTCTAATCGTGACGCCTTGTGCTCTCAGTGCTCTGTAGTTCTTGGCTGCCTGCAGCGCAATTTCTTTGCCGCCTAAGTCAACGACATTCAGTGCCGTGAGCAGCTTTCTTGCCTTGTTGAAGTGCTTCTCACTTGTGAAACCCTGAAGCACTTCTGTCAATATCAGATCGCCAATGGCCAGCGGCTCGCTACCCAGTAAGGCATCCAATCGCTCGGTTTGTGGTGTCGTTACTCCTCGGAAAAAGTCGATCCAGACGCTAGAATCGACCACAATCACTTGTCAGATCTCATCGCGTGCAGATCGCCCTCCCATTGCAATTTTCCCTTGAGGCGACGAATTTCCTCTTGCTGCCGCAACCTCAGCAGTGTACGGAGCCCGAGCTCGACCGCTTCCTTTTTGGTTTTTAGCCCAGTAAGCCTAAGTGCCTCGCTCATCAACTTGTCGTCAATCTCGATGTTTGTGCGCATGATGTGTACCAATTAAAAAAACTATACACATCATAGTTTTCTCGAAGCGCTACAACAAGGTCCGGGCGCCAGTTGGTCAAAGATCCAGACGTACCCGCATGATCGAGGGATCGTCGACATCGGGTGTGACGGTGAAGCCCAGCTTGCGGTTCAGGCGTAGCATGTTGTCGTTCTCCCGCAGCACGTCGCCGAACAGCTGCTTTACTCCACGCTCGCGCGCGTAGTCGATGATGCGTTGCATCAGCAGCGTACCCAGGCCACGACCGGCCATGGCCCGGTCGACGATGATGGCGTACTCGCCGCGATCCAGTGCCGGGAGCACGCTCATGCGGGCGACCGCATGGATGTCCGTCGTGCCGGGCAGGCCCGGATCGGCGATGGCAAAAGCCATTTCGCGGTCGTAGTCCAGTTGGGTGAGGCGTGCGGCCATGGCGTGCGAGAGCTCGCGTATGGGCTGGAAGAAGCGCAGCCGCAGGTCCTCCAGCGGCATGCGGCGGACCATGGCCTGCAGAGCCGGCTCGTCCTCGGGAACGATCGGTCGCAGCAGCACGGCGCGGCCATCGGCCAGGCACATGGCGGACTCCAGTTCCTTGGGATAGGGCCGAATGGCCAGTCGCCGGCCGGCGTCGCCGGGGGCGGCCCGGGCGAGGGTCACCCGGCCGTTGATCGCCAGCACGCCGTCGTCGCCCAGCCATACCGGGTCGAGATCAACCGCCGACACCTCGGCGAAGTCGATGACCAATTGCGCCAGCTTGATCAATGTCAGCGCCAGATCGTCCATGGCCGCCGGGCGGCCGGGGCTGGCGGCGACCAGCCGTGCGATGCGTGTGCGGTCGATCAGCTCCATGGCCAGGCGCATGTTCAGTGGCGGCAGGGCGAAAGCATGATCGGCAATGGCCTCGGCATCCATACCGCCATGGCCAAAGCGGATGACCGGCCCGAAGCCCTCACTCAACTGCATGCCCAGTGCCAGTTCGTAGGCCTGCCCCCGTGTTCGCACCGGCTGCACGACGAAGCCGGTCAGTTGCGCCTGCGGGGCAAGCTGGCCGACACGCGCGAGCATGGCCACAGCAGCCTCGCGGACCGCGTCGGCGCCCACTAGTCCGACCCGGGTTGCGCCGAAATCGGCGCGGCGGGGGATATCCGGTGAGAGCAGCTTGAGTGCGACCGGCTCGCCCAGGCGCTCGGCGGCATCGGCCGCCTCATCCGGCGTCCGCGCCGGTATGGCCGTCAGCACATCGATGCCGTAGGCGGTCAGCAGCGCACGGGCGTCGGTGATTGTCATCGGGCCTTCGCCACGCTCCAGTGCGCCGGCGATGATTGCCCGTGCACGGTCAGTGTCGGGGGCAAAGGCCTCGGGCAGCGACGGCGGGGTCGCCATGAGCAATTCGAGATTGACGGAGTACTGGGCGATGCGCGTAAACACCCGCGCCGCGTCATTGGGGCTGGCATAGGTTGCAAGCCCCGCATCCGACAGCACTTGGCGGGCGCGAATGACACTGTCGCCGCCCACCCAACTGGTCAGCACCAGCCGTCGTGCGCTGCGCGCGACATCCGCAACGGCCTGGGCCGCCGCGGTATCGCTGTCGCTGCCGGTGGTCGCGTGGGCGACCAGGACGGCATCCACCCCCGGCGTGTCCAGCAGGCTGTGCAATGCTTCGCGGTAGCGCTCCGGCAGGGCGTAGTCACCCAGGTCGAGCGGGTTGCCCGCTCCGCAATGACTGGGTGTCAGTGTCCGCAAGTGGACCTGCAAGGTCTCATCGAACTGCGCCAGTTCCCCGCCGTGCAGCCGCAGCGACTCGGCCGCCATCAGGCCGACGGTCCGGCTGTTGCCCATGATGGCCAGCCGCCGGCCGTAGACCGGCTTGACCGTCGCGAGCGTCTCCGCGGCGGCCAGAAGCTGCTCCAGGGTGCGAACGCGCAGGACACCGGCACGGCGGAAGGCTGCATCGTAGATTGCATCCTCGGTGCTTGCGGGGTCATGCACGTACGGCTTGAGCACCACCACCGGTTTGATCCGCGCGGCAATGCGCGCAGCGGACATGAATTTGCGCGGCTTGTGAATGCGATTGACATGCAAGAGGATTGCGCGGGTCCGGCCGTCCAGGGCCAGATAGTCGAGCAGATCGCTGGAGTCGACATCCAGGCGCTGGCCCATGGCGATGGCGTGGGAGATGCCGATCTGGCGCGAGTCCGCCCAATCGAGCAGGGCACGCACCACCGCCGCGGACTGAGCCAGCACGGCGACATGGCCGGTCGGCGGCATCCGTGGCGACAGGCTGACGTTCAGGCCACTGCCCGGCACCATGAAGCCGAAGCCATCCGGGCCGAGCAGACGCAGCCCGTTCGCCCCCGCGGCCGCGATGATCCGGGAGATGAGCGCCCCATCCTCGTGTGGGTCCAGAGCCGGCTCGCCCACCAGCGCGACAGCTTTGCAGCCTTGCTGGCCGAGTGTGTCGATCAGCGCAGGCAACCGCACCCAGGGCGGCGTGACGATTGCCAGTTGTGGGCTCTGGGGCAGATCCTCCAGCCGTGGGTAGGTCAGGAGTCCGGACAAGGTACGTACGCCATCGCATACCGGCAGGACGGCGCCAGCAGGCTCCCCCAGGACAAGATGCCGGACGAGACGGGCGATCAAGTGCTGATCGGCGCCTTGACCGACTACCGCGATGGTGCTGGGATTGAACAGTTCCTTCAAATGGCGTGTGGACATTGCCGACTCTCTATCCCGACCCGACGATTACCGCATGCACGAGATGATGACGACTAAGGAAGTCGCCGACTACCTTCGATTGAAGGAGCGCAAGATCTACGATCTGGTGTCCAGCGGCGACATCCCGTGTACCCGGGTGACCGGCAAGTGGCTGTTTCCACGTCGCTTGATCGATGACTGGATTCTGCACAACACTGACTTCGGCCCCGGCGCGGCGCTGCCGGCGGCCCGCCCGCGGCAGATCGGCGGCAGCCACGACCCCTTGCTCGAGTGGGCGGCGCGGGAGTCGGGCAGCGGCTTAGGCCTGCTGTGCGATGGCAGCCTGGACGGCCTTGCCCGGCTGGCCGCAGGTGAGGTGATGGCCGCGGGCGTGCACTTGTGCGAGAGCGAAGGCGATTACAATACGGCAGCGGTACGCGAATACCTTCCCATGCACCCGGTGGTATCCATCGAATGGGCCAGACGACGGCAGGGGCTGCTGCTGGCCCCCGGCAACCCCCGTGGTGTGCGCAACCTGGACGATGCGGTCAATGCCGGGCTCACTTGGGTAGACCGGCAGCCGACCTCCGGCGCCCATCGGCTCCTGCGGCGGGTGCTCGCCGATAATGGCTACGACAGCGCCGGGCTGCCGGTCGCCGATGCCATCGCGCGGACGGAGACGGATCTGGCTCTAGCGGTGCAGAGCGGGGAGGGTGACGTCGGCCTGGGCCTGGAGGCGGTTGCGCACCAGCAAGGCCTGCATTTCCTGCCCTTGACGGAGGAGCGTTACGATTTGGTGCTGTTTCGCCGAGACTTCTTCGAACCGCCCTGGCAGCGGTTGATGACGTTCGTGTCTGATGGCCGGTTCCGGCGGCGCGCGCAGGGGCTGGCGGGGTATGACATCAGCCGGCTTGGAGAGGTGCATTACAACGCAGCCTTCGGCTGAGGGCGTGTTCGGCCACGCTTCAGCAGCAGATAGGTAGGATGGGTGGAGCGCACGCGATACCCATCAGCCGCTGATCACCGAAGCCACCTGAGTGCCGAGAAGCGGCGTATCACCCGATCCAACGGCACCCTGCCCAGAGCGCTATCGCTCCGGCGTCGAACCGATGGGTATCGCGTGCGCTCCACCCATCCTACAGGTGCCTGGGTTCGGGTTTCACGCCTTTAGGGTGCGCTCGGAAAGAACAGCGGTTGTCCATCCACGGTGAAGTCGGCGATGGCCGTTTGGCCTTCGGCGCTTACCAGCCAGTCGATGAACGCTTGTCCCTCGTCCGCCTTGACGTGCGGGAATCTCTCGGGGTTGACGAGTATCACGCCGTACGGGTTGAACAGTCGCGGATCACCCTCGACGACAACGACCAAGTCGCCTTTGTTCTGAAAACTTGCCCAGGTGCCCCGATCGCTCAAGGCATAACCCGGCATGCCGGCGGCGGTGGTCAATGTGGCACCCATGCCGGCACCGGCCTCCAGGTACCAACTACCGCTGGCGGCGGCGACGTCCACGCCAGCGGCTTTCCAGAGGCCCAGTTCGGCTTTGTGGGTACCGCTATCGTCACCGCGTGATACGAACGTCGCGCCGGCGTCTGCAATGGCGGCGAAGGCAGCCGCGGCATCCTTGCCGCCGGCGACGCCCGCCGGGTCTGCTTTGGGGCCGACCACGACGAAATCGTTGTACATCACATCGTAACGTTCGACCCCGAAGCCTTCGGAAACGAACGCATCTTCACTCGGCCGGTGATGTACGAACAGTACATCCGCATCGCCGCGTTCGGCGGTCTTGATCGCCTGGCCGGTACCGAGCGCGACCACTCGGACATCGATGCCTGTTTTCGCGGTGAATATGGGGAGAATGTGCCCGAAGAGCCCCGAGTTCTCTGTGGACGTGGTGGATGCCACGATGATGTAGGGCTTGTCGTCCGCCCATGACGACATCGGCGCAAGCGCCAGACCAATGAGCAACGTGAGTGCTGCGCGCCACAGGCGCGTCGGAAATCGTGTGGGCATGATCTTCTTCCTGCTGCTGAGATTAGCTTGTGCAATTTTTAGCAGGAACATGCAAAAACATCCATCCAAAGCAAGCCTGGTACTAAACAGATCCGAACATACAGTAACGACGTGCGGATTCTGCTCTGAGAAACGGTTGCCACATTGCGGAACGTCGTCGCATACTGTCGCAGCGCAGCATGAGCTGCACCTCATTCACTTTGATACCGAAGATCAGACACGATGACTAATCAGCAACTGGACAACACCATCCTCGACGTCCTCGGCCGGATTACGCCGGACGCCCGCCGCCTGGTCATCGACCCGGACAGCGACCTCATCCCGCAGCTTCATCTCAGCGCCGAGGAGATCAGGGATTTCCAAGCAAAGCTTGAGAAAGAGGTAGGGGTGACCATTGCCGACAACGAGCGCGATGGTCTCAACACGATCGGGGAATACCGTGACTACCTGCGCGGATGCCTGGACGACCAGCTGACGGCCTGATCGTGGATGAGAAGGTTACAGGAGCGCGGCGTCGTTCTGACGGCGCACGATGGGTATCGCTGACGCTCAACCTATCCTACATCTCTCTGAATCTGGGCCCAGGCACCCGTAGGAGCGCACCATCCGTGTGATGGTGGGTGACTACATCCCGCGCTCGTCGGACAACCGCAACATCCCTCGCGCAATGCGGTAGATGAACCACAAGGTGGCAAGACCCAGAATCAGGTAGCCGATGAGGATGAGGGTGGTGATGCCGCCGATGATCACCCACAGCAACCAGAACCAGAATGTGCGGATCTGCCAGCGGAAGTGGCTGGCGTAGATCGTGCCGGCCACGTCATCGAGCTTCAAGTAGTTGATGACCATGGCGATGAACACCAGGATCGGCAGGATCACGCCGCCGGCCTGGAGGGCGTAGACGAGCATGGTGAGGTTCTTGATCCGCTGCGCATCCTGCGTTGGACGGTGGTCGATATCGTTCATTCGGCCTCCTTGGGCATCTGTGGGACCTGAGCATCCGTAGCGAGGGGAGCCTGTGCGAAGACCACACCGGCCCTCAGCAGTTCGTCCAGCTGCCCAGCGGTCATGCCCAACCAGCTGTTGAGCACCTCGCGAGTGTCGGCTCCGGCGCGGGGGCCGGCGTGGTCGGTGCGACCGGGTTGGGTTTGCAGGCGCGGCGCGATGGCGGGGATCTTCAGCGTCCTGCCCATCAACTGGACCGTCTCGAAAAGATTGCGATGGCGGAACTGCGCATCGCCGATCATATCGGCCACGGAGTAGATCGGTCCTGCCGGAACCTCGGCGTCGCCCAGCCGCCGCAGCACCTCGTCCATGTCCATCGACTGCGTCCACTGCGCGATCGCATCGTCGATCTCCACTTGGTGTACCACCCGCCCGGCGTTGTCCTGCAACCGCGTATCCGCGGCCAGGTCGGCCCGCCCCGCGGCGGTCATCAGCCGGCGGTAGATGGAGTCGCCGTTGCCACCGATGATGACGTGGCGCCCATCTCGACAGGGGTAGGTGTTGGTGGGGACGATGCCGGTAACGGTGGAGCCGGAGGGTTCGCGTACCGCGCCGGCACCGTCGTACTCCGGCACCACCGCCTCCAGCAGGTTGAAGACCGACTCGGTCAATGCAACGTCCACCACCTCGCCGCGGCCATGGCGGGCGCGCGCGACCAGGGCAAGCAGGATGCCGATCACCGCGTGCATGCCGGCCAGCGTATCGCCCATCGAGAGGTTCGGCCGCACCGGCGGCTCGCCCGGTTGCCCATTCACATAGCGAAACCCGCCCATGCCCTCGCAGACCGAGGCATAGCCCGGGCGTTCGGCGTAAGGGCCATCCTGGCCGTAGCCTGAGATGCGGGCGATGACCAGACCGGGATTCTCCGCATGCAGCTGCTCCGGCCCCAAACCCCAGCGCTCGAGAGTGCCTGGGCGGAAGTTTTCGATGAGCACATCGCAGTGCCGGGCCATGCGCCGGATCAGTCCGCGCGCAGCATCCTGCTTCAAGTCCATGACCACACTGCGCTTATTGCGGCCGATGCTGTACCACCACCAAGAGGTGTCGCCGTCCATCAGCCGCCAGCGGCGGATCGGGTCGCCCCCGGGCGGTTCGATCTTGACCACTTCGGCCCCGTAGTAGCCGAGCATCGTACCGGCGAACGGGCCGGCGATCAGTTGTCCGAGCTCCAGTACCCGTAGTCCATCCAAGGGGCGTTCCGCGGTCATGTCCGTACACCTGTAGTGCGCTGGTTCGTGATCCGCCGGATGGTACCATCGGGCTCGGCTGCGTTAATGGGGGCATGCATGGGATTGCCGCAGGTGCTCAAGAGGGCAGGGCATTCGGGCCGCGAGGTCACCGTCCCGCGCGACTGGGCCTGGTTCAAGATGTTGGGTGTCGCGCTGTTTCGCCGGCTCATGGACGGGCAGATCAACCTGTGGGCGATGAGCCTGGTCTATTCCACGCTGCTGTCGCTGGTTCCGCTGCTCGCGGTGAGTTTTTCGGTGCTCAAGGGCTTCGGCGTCCACAACGAATTGGAGCCGTTGCTGCTGGAGGCGCTTGCGCCCCTGGGCAGCCAGGCTCAGACGATATCCGACAACATCATCGGTTTCGTCAACAATCTGCGGGTCGGTGTCCTGGGTACCGTGGGCATCGCGTTTCTGTTCTACACCGTCATTGCCTTGCTGCAGAAGATCGAGTCGGCTTTCAACTCGATATGGGGCGTTGCAGAGACTCGCAGTGTGAGCCGACGGTTTTCCGATTACTTGAGCGTCATACTCGTCGGGCCGGTGCTGGTCTTCGCCGCCGTCGGTATGGCCACCGCGGCGATGGATCAGGACTGGGTGCGCAAGATGTTGCTCGTGCAACCCATGGGCTGGCTGATCGTACAGGCGGGCCGGCTGCTGCCCCTGTTGATGGTGTCCGCCGCATTCGGCTTTGCCTATATGTTCATGACCAACACCCGCGTGCGCATCGGCTCGGCCGCGGTCGGCGGTTTGGCCGCCGGTGTGCTGTGGACCGCCCTGGGTGCCGGCTTCACTTCGCTGGTGGTCGATTCGTCCAACTACTCGGCGGTGTATTCGGGTTTTGCGGCCATCATCCTGTTCATGCTGTGGCTGAATTTCGGCTGGCTGATCATCCTGATCGGTGCGCAAGTGGCCTATTACTGGCAATACCCGCGGCGGGTCAGTCCGCTTCAAGCCACCGGTGGCGCCCTGACCGCGGAGCAATTATCGCTGGAGCTCATGGTGCTGATCGCCGGCGCCCACCGCGAAGGTCAAACCCTGTGGGTGCGTGAAGCGCTCATCCGGCGGTTTCCGCCGCAGTTGCCGGTGGATGCCGTTCTCGGGCGGCTGGAGTCCCAGGGCCTGGTCGCGCGTACGCAGGCAGGCGGCTACGTGCCGACCGCAGGGGCCGACCGGCTGGCGCTGCGGCGCATCGTCGAGGCTGGCCGCGATGCACCGCCACCCTCGGCACTGGCACCGGTGGCCGACACCATGGCCACACTGACCCGGGCATTGAATGACGCACTGGGGCAGCGGACGCTGGCTGAGCTTTTGCCCGCCGCGCGTGCCGAAACCTCATCTGAAGTTATACAAATATCGCCAGAAAATCCTTCGACCCCGCCGTAGCGCGTGCTAGCGTCCGCCCATCATTCACACCACGCGTGGCACGGGCCGCGCAACGGGCCGGCGATGTATCAGTACGACCAGATTGATCAGACCATGGTGAACGAACGGGTCGAGCAGTTTCGCGACCAGACCCGGCGTTTTCTCGACGGTGAGCTGACCGAAGAGCAGTTCCGCCCCCTGCGGCTGATGAACGGGCTGTATATACAGCGTCACGCGCCCATGTTGCGTGTGGCCATACCGTACGGCCTGCTCTCCAGTGACCAACTGCGTACGCTGGCGCACATCGCGCGTACCTACGACAAGGGCTACGGGCACTTCACCACCCGCCAGAACATCCAGTACAACTGGCCGGCGCTGGAGCGTGTTCCGGACATCCTCGCCGATTTGGCGAAGGTCCAGATGCATGCCATCCAGACCAGCGGCAACTGCATCCGTAATGTCACCTCCGACCACTTGGCCGGCGTTGCCGCGGACGAGATCGAAGACCCGCGGGTGTATTGCGAGATCATCCGCCAGTGGTCGACCTTTCACCCGGAGTTCTCCTTCCTGCCGCGCAAGTTCAAGATCGCCGTCACCGGTGCCAGCCACGATCGCGCGGCGGCCCAGGTGCACGATATCGGCTTGAACCTGGTCACCGACGCCGATGGTGTGGTGGGCTTTCGCGTGCTGGTCGGTGGCGGGCTGGGACGCACGCCGATCATCGGCCAGGTGATCCGCGAGTATCTCCCTAAGGCGCATCTGCTCAGCTATCTCGAGGCCATTCTGCGGGTCTACAACCGTTGGGGCCGGCGCGACAACATGTACAAGGCGCGCATCAAGATCCTGGTCAAGAGCTTAGGTATCGACAAGTTCCGTGACGAGGTCGACGCCGAATGGGCGGCCATGGGCGACAGCGCACTGACACTGACGCAGGCGGAAATCGACCGCATCGGCGCCTATTTCGCGCCACCGGCCTACCTGCCCAAGGGCGAGGCCGCGCAAGGCTTCGACCCGGCTGCAAATGCGGATTTCAGCCGTTGGCTCACCCGCAATACCGTGGCCCACAAGGCGCCCGGGTACCGTGCGGTATTCGTCAGCCTCAAGGCCTACGGCGAAGCGCCCGGCGATGTCACCGATGCGCAGATGGACGCGGTGGCCGACCTGGCCGACCGCTTCAGCTTCGGCCAAGTCCGCGCGACGCATAACCAGAACCTCCTGCTCGCCGATGTGGCCGAGAGGGATTTGTTCGCCCTGTGGGGCGAGCTCGCACTGCTGGGATTGGGCACACCCAACATCGGCACGCTCACCGACATGATCGCCTGCCCGGGGCTGGATTTCTGCTCCCTGGCCAACGCCGGCTCCATCGACGTGGCCAAGCAGATCCAATCGCGCTTCGAAGACTTGGACTACCTCTACGACCTGGGTCCGCTGAAGATCAACATGTCCGGTTGCATGAACGCCTGCGGCCATCACCATGTCGGTCACATCGGCATTCTCGGTGTCGATAAGAAGGGCGAGGAGTGGTACCAGATCACCGTCGGCGGCTCGTCCGAGAACGAAGCCAGCCTGGGCGACGTCATCGGGCCGTCCGTGGCCAAGCACGAAGTGGCCGAGACCATCGCACGGCTGATCGAGGTCTATCTCGATGAGCGCGAGGACGAGCACGAGACCTTTCTGCAGACCGCCCGGCGCATCGGTGTGAAGCCGTTCAAGAAGCGGGTCTACGACACCGCTGCGGAAGCGGCCTGATGGAGAACACCATGGATACCGTGATCGATCGCGACGGTCGCATCCTGAGTGCCTGGCGCCTTGTGGAGGACGGTGACGTCCTACCTGCCGGTGAACGCATCATCGTCACCCTCGGTCGCTGGCAGGAGGAAGCGGACGCCCTGGCTGCCCGACCCAGCCCGGTGGGTGTCGCACTCCCTAATACGGAAGAACCGGCTCAGATCATCCGCGGCTTGGCCGATCGTCCATTACTGGCGCTGGAGTTTCCCAAGTTTACCGATGGGCGTGCCTACTCCCAGGCGCGGCTGTTGCGCGAGCGCCTGGGCTTCGGCGGTGAACTGCTGGCGATAGGCGACGTGCTGCCGGACCAGCTTCCCTTGATGGCCCGTTGCGGCTTCACATGCTTCGCACTTGCCGCATCGGCGAAACTGGAGACGGCGCAGAGGCTGCTGTCCGGCTTCAGCTACGCCTACCAAGGGGCCAGTGACGATCCGCGGCCGTCGTTTCGCCGGTATGCGCGTAGTTCGAGTATCGGGACGTCTGGTATCGAGTAGTCATTCCCCTCTCTTTAGCGCCATGAAGGAACGCCATGACAAAAACCATGGCGCTCCTTGCTGGCCCAGAGAATCGCCAGCCGCTGTTTGATCTAGCGGATTATCGTGGCCTATAGTTCGTACTCTAGTGATCCCTGAGTTGCGTCTGAGCCTCCGCCTGCGGAGTGCCATGGCGCTCGACATGTGTCGATCGCGAATGCAAGAGTGCGAAAATGAATTTAAGAATCTTCTTCGCAAAAAGTATGTTCATCAGCTTCGGCCTTTTGTTGAGCTGCGCGCAGGCTGGAGAATCCATCACGCTCAGGAAAATACAAGAAACAGGTATCCTGACCGTTGGTTACCGGGACGGGTCCATTCCGTTTTCCTATCTTGACAGGAAGGGGCAGCCTGTTGGGTACTCGATGGATATTTGCCTGAAGATTGCAGACGCCATCAAGTCGAAACTTCAATTGTCCAACATTGAGATAAAATTCGTACCGGTCACCTCGGCCAACAGGATCGCATTCGTTGCGAATAATATCGTTGATCTCGAATGCGGGACCACCACTCACACCATAGACCGGGGAAAATCCGTCGCATTCACGGTTACCATATTCGTGGCCGAAGTAAGTCTCGTCACAAAGAGCGCGACACCAATAGATTCGCTTGGCGACTTGCGGGGTAAAACAATCGTTCTCACCGCCGGCACCACAACTATCCCGACCTTGCTCGAGTTGAACCGAGAAAACGCGTTAGAATTGAACCTCGTTACCGCCACCGATCACATCGAATCATTCGGGATGGTTGAAACAGGTCGTGCCGACGCGTTTGTCATCGACGACGTGCTCTTGCGTGGCCTCGTGGCCAATGCCAGCAATCCTTCCGACTTTCGGATTCACAAATTGGCATTGTCCGTGGAGCCCTATGGCATCGTACTGAGGAAGGATGACCCGGAGTTTAAAGAGCTTGCAGATGAGACGATTATCGGGCTCTTTCAGAGTGGTGAGATCCGACAGATCTACCACAAATGGTTCTTGTCTCCGATACCACCTCATCAAACCAGTCTTAACTTACCCATGAGCGGTGTCCTCGAAAGAGTCATCGCCAAGCCAACCGACTCACCCATTCCATCTGACTATCGATGAGCCGTCGTTTATCACGCTCAAGTGTCCGATTCGGATAGTGAGCGGAATTGATCGATCACAATGCCATGCCGGTGCAACTTGTCGTATAATGTTTTTTTCGCGATGCCCAACGCCTGACAAACGGCCAGCGGTTTTCCTCGATATTGCTTCAGCGCCTGCTCCATCAGTACTTTCTCGACCCTATCCATCTGCTGGCTCAGCGAGAGTGGCATGGCGCCCGTATCGAGCGATACTCCGCGGTCGCCGCCGAGCAGACCCAATACAAAGCGGTCAGCAACATTGCGTAGTTCGCGCACATTGCCGGGCCAGTCACCTGCCATGAGCTTGCGGATATCGTGACCGCTAATTATCGGTGCATCCCGCCCATACCGTGCCGCCGCCTGCAGGACAAAGTGTTCGAACAAAGCCGGAATATCCTCTCGACGCTCGCGAAGTGGCGGCAACTCAAGAAATGCGACGTTGAGACGGTAGTAAAGGTCGCTGCGGAACCTCTGTTTTGCACTGAGTTCCTTTAAGTCGCATTTTGTTGCCGCCACAATACGGAAATCTACTGGAATTTGCTCGTTTGAGCCCAGTCGTTCGATCTTCCGCTCTTGGAGCGCGCGCAATAGTTTTACTTGGAATGGCAGCGGCATGCTTTCAACCTCGTCGAGTAGAAGCGTACCGCCGTTGGCATGTTCTATTTTGCCAATACGGCGCTTGTTCGCGTTAGTGAATGCCCCCGCTTCATGTCCAAAAATTTCACTCTCAAATAATGCTTCAGGAACACCGCCACAGTTGATGGCGACAAAATTCGCGTCCTGACGCTGGCTGTGTTCGTGCAGGCATCGGGCGACGACTTCCTTACCAGTGCCCGTCTCACCCATGACCAAGACATCTGCCGGGGTATCAGCTAGGTTAATAACCTGCGCGCGCAGGTTCCTCATGGCGGGGGAGTCCCCCAAAAGCATAGTCTCGATTCCACGCTTATTCTGTAATTGTCTTCGCAGTATACCGACCTCGATCTGCAAGGAGCGTTTTTCCAGCGCCCGGGTCGAGACATCGACCAGGCGCTCCATGGCAAACGGCTTCTCCAGAAAATCGTAGGCTCCCTCTTGCATTGCTTGTACCGCCATAGAAATGTCGCCATGACCGGTGATCATGATGGTCGGCAGGGCGGGGTCGATCTTTGCGATGTGACGCAGCAGGCCGAAGCCATCCATCCCAGGCAGCCGAACATCGCTGATTACGATCCCCGGAAGTCCGGGTGAGATGCATGGTATCGCGCGCTCGGCCGAGTTACAGGCGCAGACCTCGAACCCAGCCAATTCCAGGGTTTCGGTCACGCTGCTCAACACATGGGGGTCGTCCTCGACAAAAATGATCTTGAAGCCGTCAAACATTGTCGTTTGCCTCCGTGAGCTTAAGGTCGAACTCGAACACTGCCCCGCCCGGTATGTTCTCGGCACGCAGGGTGCCGCCGAACTCGTGCACGATTCCGGCGGATATCGCCAGTCCCAGTCCAACCCCCTTGCCAGGTGCTTTGGTACTGAAAAACGGCTCGAAAAGCCGCGTTATTGCGTCTTCGGAAATACCCGGCCCAGAGTCGCGGACGCGGACTACCGCCCGGTCGCCAAGTCTACGCGCTTCGACCCAGAGCACCTTGGAAGGGGCATCCTGCATGGCATCCATTGCATTGGCAAACAGATTGATCAGGACTTGTTCGATTCGATTGCTGTTGCACTGCGCGATCAGCTGTCTTGGAACATCGACCCTGACGTCCACTTGATCTGTGCGTATCCGGTTTTCCATGAGCAGCAGCGCACTCTCCACGGCGTGGGTCAGTGAGACTGGTCCCATGACGGGGGGAGCTTTCTGCACAAAAGATTTTAATTGGTCAGTGATTTGACTCATACGATCGGTCAGATCCGCGATAGAGCGCAGGGTCTTCTCTATTCGCTCAAAGTGACCTCTCTTTAACAGCTGCTGCGCGTTGTGGGAAAGCGAACGTAGAGCGGTAAGAGGCTGATTTATCTCATGTGTAATGCCGGCTGCGATCTGCCCCAGCAGGGTCAACTTGCTCGCCTGGATGAGGTCATTCTGAGTTTCACGAAGTATCTGAGTCGTCTGCTTGTGTTCCGCAATCTCCCGCAGCAGGTCCTTGTTTGTCTGATGTAGGATGGCGGTGCGCTCGGCGACCTTTTGCTCAAGCTCATCGTGTGCACGTTGCAGTGCTTCACGCGCGGCCAGTTGATGGGCGACCGCCCGATGTCGGTGCAATAAATGCATGCATAGCAAGCCGGCGAAAGCCACCACTGCCCCAGCGCCGGCCGCCGCATACCGTGCACTTGCCTGCACGTCGGTCGCACGCGAAAAGGTGACGACACGCCAACCGGGCCTGATCATGTATCGCTCCTGCGCGACATACAACGTTTCTGCCAAGCTGGCATTTTCTGCGGGCAATCTGAGCAGAACGTTTCCGTAGTCAAGTGGGCGCTCGATAAACATGCCGAGCGGGAATATGGGGGCACTAGTTTGCCCCTCTGTCCGCGTCCGACTGGCTTTCTGCATTGCGGACGATAGAATTGTTTTTTTGTATTTCCATCCGGGTTCTGAGGAAATGACAATAACATTGTGCTCATCGATTATCAGGAATTTGTCGTCTCGTGTATGAGAGACCCCGGCCAGCCAGGATGAAACGATGGGCGCCAAACTTATTTTGACTACCGCCACACCGATAACGGTACCGCTTGGACGTATGGGTTGAGCAAAAAAGTACTCGGGCGAGTTTGAAGTATTATCGTGAGAGAAATAACGACCGCGGCCGCTGTCGATCGCATCTGCAATCATCGGGGCGGACGAAAAATCCTGACCAACGAATGTCTGCGGTTGGTACCAATTACTGGAGGCACGAACGATGCCATCCGCATCGGTCAGGAATATTGCAGTCGATCCGGATCGCACACTCAAGCTCGTGAGGTGACGATTCACGTTTTCCACTACACCTGCATCGTCAGGTGTTGTAAGCAGGCGAAGGACATCAGGATCCAGTTCGAGCAACCCCGGCAGGTACTCATGCTTTGCAAGTTCGCTCTCCATGCCGGCAGCGTACAGTTCCAACCGATGCGAAAGGATCGCATCCAAATACGCATAACCCTGACGCTCACTCCACGAGTAGCCGATATGGGTTGCAATAAGTGCGAGGCTAACAATGCTTATCCATGCGCTTTTGACTAGCACTGAATACAAAAATGAGGACTTGCGCAAAGGCTGCAAATTGGGCCTCGGAAATAGGTTTTAACTATAAAAAAACGCCATGCGCAATCTGTCGCCCATGAGCCAGGGCTGACAGACGGCAGGCTGCTGTTCTTTCCCATGCCATCAGCAATGAATGTAGCTCAATTCGTATCAAAAACAAGAATATACATGATGTCCGACGGCCCTCGACATACAGTGGTCCGTATTGCTTGCTCAAACCTCGCGCACAACGCCTCTTTATGCAGATCAGTGCCGACCTGTACCCGTCAACGACCTGCGACTACGCCTGACGCGAAATAAGGCGTTGCTGTCACCAGCCCCGATGTGTGGACATCCGCACTCTCGCGGGAACGAAAGTGTAAGATTCCGCCCCGGTCGAGCCCGCGCACGCGTCAGCCATTTAATTACATATTTTAAATCAGCAAGTTAGCAAACACTCCTGTGCACTCCAGCCTGGGCACGATTTCTGCTGACGACATATCTCAAAACGCCAAGAGCATCCCATGGCCACAGAGGGGAATGAGAGTGTCGAGAAGAGCAGCGCAACGCATGATGTGCGCAGATTACTATCAACACGATCTGATCGGACCACCTCGTCATTCGACGTATTCCAGTATCCGCCTCTACTGCTTTCCGTACGCTGGCGGCGAGGCGTCGTTATTCCGCAGGTGGCAGGATAAGCTTCCGCCACACATACACGTCCACGCCGTTGAGCTGCCCGGGCGTGGCCTGAAGGCGGCGATGCAGCCGGTCGGTGACTACCGGACCTTGATTCAAATGCTTGCAACCGAGCTTGCCGGCGATTTTCATCAAGCCCGTAGTGCCTGCCCTGGCCTCGGGTATGCAATTTTCGGCCATGGTGCGGGGGCGCGTTTTGGATTCCGCGTGGCATCGCTATTGGAGCGGTGGATGATGCTGGCACCGGTGCGGTGTCTGTTTTCGGGTACGAAACCGCCCCATTGTGCCGATCGCGAACTGCCGCGGACGAATCCGAACGGCGAGCAATGGATCGTCCGATTGTGTGCCGCAGGCGGTGTACCGCCGGACATTCTGGCCGACCCGGAATGGATGCGAGCCGTGCTGCCGTTCTTGCGTGCCGACTTGGACGCCAGCGAAGGCAGCCGCATCGATACTACCGTTCGGCTGGCCTGTCCCTTCACGCTCATGGCAGCCGATCGGGATGCATTGGCCTCACCACAGGACGTGTGGTCGTGGTCGCGTTATACCTATGGCCCCAGCCACCGTGCGCTGCTGGAAGGCGATCATTTTTCTGTGTTTCACAACCCTATGGCGATACTGGACTGGATACGAGCGGAGTTTCCAGCCCCGTCAATTACCGGTGCTTGCTGACCTTCGGCAGGCTACGCCAGAGAGCATCGTCAATGGCATACATCAGGCCATGGTGGATGGAATCGGCTGCCGGAAACTCAAATCTCATGCGTCGCGGGCGTCACGCCCGCGGCTTTGTAGGCTTTGAAACGGGCCCGCCCCAGCGCACGCACCCGCTCGCTACCGTCCAGGACCTCCAACACCCGTCCATAGCCGTCCAGTTGCACCGCCTCGTCGTCATCGAGACGGATCAGCACCTCGGCCCCGGGGCCGGGGCCGGGGCCGAGCACCACGGTGCTCGGGTCGTCCTGTGCGAGCGGCAGCAGCGCATGGGGCACGAAGCTGCCGTCGCGGAACGTCCAAAGCCATCGGTCCATGGCTTTGGCCTGCGCACCGTCGGCGGTGCGGATGAATACCTTCAGGCCTTGCCTGTACGCTTTCTCCGCAAGCCGACAGACGAGCGCCAACCGGGCCTCGCCGTCGGTGGCCCCGGTCAGGTAGAAGTCGACCTGGGGCAGGGCAGGGTCAGTCACCCGCCGCCCCCAACAGCCATTCGGTCAGCAACGGCACAGGGCGACCGGTGCCGCCTTTTTCCTTGCCGGTCTTCCAGGCCGTGCCGGCGATATCCAGGTGCGCCCAGCGCTGGCCCTTGGTAAAGCGCGACAGGAAGCAGGCGGCGGTGATGGAACCACCATCGCGCCCGCCGATGTTCGCCATGTCGGCGAAGTTGCTGTCCAACTGGCTCTGATAGTCCTCCCACAAGGGCAGGCGCCAGGCTCTGTCGACGGCACGCTCGCCGGCGCCGAGCAACTCGTTCGCCAGTGTGTCGTCATTGCTGAACAAGCCGTGTGGGTGACGTCCCAGTGCAATGATCACCGCGCCGGTCAAGGTGGCGATATCGACGATGGCGGCCGGCTTGAAGCGTTCGGTGTAGGTCAATGCATCGCACAGGATCAGCCGCCCTTCGGCGTCGGTGTTGAGGATTTCCACCGTCTGGCCCGACATGCTGGTGACGACATCGCCCGGACGTGTGGCGCGGCCGTCGGGCATGTTCTCGACTGCGGCGACCACGCCCACCACGTTCAGTGGCAGTCCCAGGCGCGATACCGCGCTCATGGTGCCGAGCACGCTGGCCGCGCCGCACATGTCGTACTTCATTTCGTCCATCTCGGCCGCTGGCTTGATGGAGATGCCGCCGGTGTCGAAGGTGACGCCCTTGCCGACCAGGGCATACGGCTTCGCGTCCCCGGCGTTGCGGTATTGCATGACGATGAGTTTGGGCGGCTGCTCGCTGCCCTTGGCGACAGCCAGCAGAGTACCCATGCCGAGTTCTTCCATCTGGGCGCGATCGAGCACGGTCAGCTTGATGCGCGAATCGGCGTCGGCGATGGTCTTGGCCTGGGCGGCCAGATACTCCGGCGTACAGACATTCGCCGGCAGGTTGCCCAGGTCGCGGGCCAGGCTCACCCCGGCGGCAATGGCCTGGCTGACCGCCAGTGCCTGCTCGGCAGCCGGCACGTCCTGCTTGTCGGTAAGGCCCAGGGACAGGCGCGCCAGCTTGCGCTTGTCTGCCGGCTTGCTCTTCATGCGGTCGAAACGATAGAGCGCGTGGTCGCTGGCCTCGCCGTGCTGGCGCACGGCCCAGGCGAGGGTGCGGCCTTTGGGTGCCAGTTCGGCCAAATAGCTGACGGCATTCGCAGCGCCGGTGGCCGCCAGCGCCTGGGTGCCTTGGGTAAGGATCTGTCGGTAGCGACGATCGTCGAGTTCCGCCGGCTTGCCGCAGCCGACCAGGAGCACGCGGTCGGCACTGACGCCGGACAGTCCATAGACCCATTGGCTCTGGCCGGTCTTGCCGGTGAAATCGCCTTTGGTGAGGATCTCGGCAATGCCGCCGTCGCTCGCTTGGTCCACACGGGTCGCAGCTGGGGTAAGCTTGCGCCCCTCGAACACACCCAGCACCAGGCAGGCCGTGCGTTGTTTCTCGGGAACACCGTGCTTGATGTTGAACTCCATAGGACTCTCCCTGGGGTGATCGGGTGGATAGTGCGAACGGCCACGAGTGTATCCGCATCGCAATCGGGCACTCAACGAGGCATAAGGAGACCTGAGGTTGCTGCTTCCCCGTATTCAGCGCTATCTGATCCGTGAAGTACTGCTGACGTTCCTGGCGACCGCGCTGGTTTTGGTGGCCATGGTATTGAGTCACCGCTTCGCCACGTACCTCAGCCAGGCAGCCACCGGCCTGCTGGCACGCGACGCCATCTTTACGCTGCTGGCGCTTCAGGCCTTGCGCTTTCTGGTGATCCTGATCCCGGTCTCGGCGCTGATTGCGGTCATGCTGGCGTTCGGCCGCTTGTACCGCGACAGCGAGATGGTGGCCATGGGCGCGCTGGGGCTGGGGCCGGCCAACTGGTATGGCGCGCTGTTGAAGTTCGGCATACCGATGGCCCTGCTGTTGGCGGTGCTCACCATGGTCGTTCTGCCCCGGACCATGAACCTGCAGTATGAAATACTCGATCGGGCACGCGAAGATGCCGAACTCTCGGTGTTCTCGCCCGGGACCTTCCGCGAGGTCGATCAGGGACGGCACACGGTGTATGTCGGCAAGGTGAGCGACAACGGCCGCGCGCTGGGCGATATCTTCGTGCGCAGCTACCTCGACCCGGGGTTGGCGGTCACCACAGCCACCCGTGGGCGACAGGAGATGGATCTCGAAGAGGGCGTACGTTTTCTGGTCCTGGAGGACGGCAATCGCTACGAGGGCTTTGGAACGGCATCGGGCGACTACCGCGTCATTGCGTTCGAGAGCGCACGCTTCCGCCTGGACCCGGTCCCGGGCACACGCAATGCCGACCGCCGCGATACGTTATCGACGCTCGACCTGCTGGGCTCCAGCGAGCCGGAGCGGGTCGCCGAACTGCACGCCCGGCTCAGCGGGCCAATCTCCCTACTCGTGCTGCTGTCGCTCGCACCGTTGCTTGCGCGGGGCAACCCCCGCGAGGGCCGCTATGGGCGGGTGATCCTCGCGATTCTCATCTACGTGGTGTACTTCAACCTGCTGGGCATCGGCGAGGCCCATCTGAAGGCCGGTACGCTGCCCGGATGGATGGGGCTATGGTGGGCGCACGGCATCATGCTCGTGGTGGCGCTCGCCCTGGGCTGGCGGCTGTGGCTGCCCCCGCGGCGCACGAAGCTGGAGGCCGCATGAACCGGTTCGACCGCTACATCATGCGCACCGTGCTGCTTACGGCGATTCTCAGCCTGTGCGTTTTGTTGGCACTTGAGGTGTTCTTCACCTTTCTGACCGAGCTGGAGGATGTCGGCGACGGTGGCTATGGTGTCGCCCAGTTGTTGCGCTACCTCGCGTTGTCCCTGCCGCGCATGCTGTACGAGATCTTCCCCTTGGCATTGTTGCTGGGTGGCTTGCTGGGCATGGGCGGTCTCGCACAGACCAGTGAGTTGGTGGTCATGCGGGCCGCCGGCATTTCGCGTCTGCGGCTGGTGGGGGCCGCCGTGGCCGCGGGTCTGTTGCTGAGTGTGATTTCAGTCGGCATCGGCGAGTACATTGCACCGGGGGCAGAACAACGTGCCCAGACCTTTCGCGCGCAGGCACGAAACCAAGGGCTCGAGGTGCGCGGCGGGCGCGGCTTCTGGGCACGCGAGGGCAAGACGTTCATCCAGGTCAACGCGGTACGGCCGGGGCCTGAACTGGCGGAGGTGTTCGTTTTCCGCCTGAACGACAGCGGCGCCCTATCGACGATGATCTATGCCGACCGGGCGGAATACCGCGACGAGCAATGGCATCTTCGGGATGTCAGCCGCAGCCAGATCGATGCGACCAGCGTCCGCTCAAGCATCGATGCCGACATGGTGGTGCCCGCGGTGGTCAGCCCGGAGCTGATCCGGGTCCTGGCATCCGAGCCGGACGACCTGGCGTTGCGTGACCTGTGGCAGTTCATCGACTACCTGGACGACAACAATCTCGACACCCGGGAGTACCGGCTCGCGTTCTGGTCAAAGGTGTTCGGCCCGCTGAGCAACCTGACGATGCTCCTGGTCGCCATGCCCTTCGCGTTCGCGCACCAGCGCAGCGGGGGTGTGGGGCAGCGGCTGATGATCGGCATCATGATCGGCCTGGTGTTCTTCCTTGCCAACCGTATGCTCGGTAATGTCGTGCTGCTCTACGGCTATCCGCCGGCCCTGGGGGCGGCGCTGCCGAGCATGATCTTCCTCGGCTGCGGCCTGTTCGCACTCAAACGAATGCGCGGCTGACGCTACGTGCCCAACGACAGGTAGGATGGGTTGAGCGAAGCGATACCCATCAGCCACACTCGATCGAAGTCACGCCCTCGCCGATCTGCGCCGCCGCCGCTCGACGATGGGTATCGCTTGCGCTCAACCCATCCTACATGGGGCGGGTCTTAACGCGTCGACTTCGGCAGCACCACGAGCATCGTGCCCGAGCCGCGGTCATGCCAAGCCAGACCGTCGCGGTCGATCAGCGACCACCAGAAGCCGAGGCCGGCCGGCAGTAGCGACAGCAGTCCGAAACCGACGCGCAGCAAAGATAAGTGCAGCGGGACCGGACCGCCATCACGCGTCACCAGCCTGAGGCGCCAGGCACGCATGCCCAAGGTCTGGCCTCCCACGCTCCAGAACCCCACATAGAAGGCGATCGCCACCAGCGCAAGCCATCCTCGGAGCAAGGCATTGCCCGGTGCCAGGGCCTCCCCGCCATTGAGCGCTATGCTGAGGGCCGAGGCCACCAGAAGCAGGGCACCGACCAACAGAGCGTCGTAGACAACGGCGCCGAGCCGGCGCGGAAGACGGGTTGTGGGCAGTGGGCTGGGCATGGATGCGGATATGGCCTCAGTGGACTAATGTGGCAGATCATAAGCGAAGGACGCGGGTGTGGGGCGGTGGCCATGACCGAGAGGGGGCGCTGGACAGTGTGAGTCTGATCAACGAGTTGATGAACCGCCCGGGCGTGCGTGCCGTCGGGGAGTACGCGTTTCGCGGTGACCGGTTCAGCCATCGAGGCGGGTTGAGCGAAGAACACGCCCGCGTTGCATCGATCATGTGCCGGGCCACGACGCTGGCGATGACCATGCAGGCAGATATGATCGCCGAGGTGACCGCCGGGCAAACGATTCTGCCGGTCCGCGGCTGGATGATGCGCACCGACCGGCACACGATCTGTGTCGTGGCCAACGTGTTCTGCCTCATGGACAACGGCGAAGGCGACGTGGACGCCATCCTCGCCACCATGCAAGCCGCACTGGCGGATGTGCCCATGGACCTCGTCTGACCGCTCCCCACAGCCCCCGCAACGATAAGGAGACTCCATGGCCGAACTGCGTAGCCTGCTGGCCCTCAAAGGGGTAATGGCGGCATTCGAATTCCGCGGCAGCGGCGAGTTGCTCGACCAAGCGGTGGCCGAGGGCGCCAACCTGGACCTGGCCACGCTGGATCTGATCGCACACATGTGTGCGGCCAACATGAGCATGGCGACGCTGCAGGCGCGGGGATGGGAGGCCACCACCGGCATGCAGGGTTTTTACCCGGTACGCGAGGTCGTGCTGTTGGGCTTCGACTGGTCGGTGATGGTGACGGCGCGCTCTCGGGCGGCGAACAACCCTGGCGGAAACGCCGTTCTGCCACCGTATGTCGGCTTGATCCTGGCCAACCGGGACGTGAGCTATCAACAAGCGTTGGCTGCTTTTGCGGACCTCGCGCAGTGATCAAACGGCTGCTGGCATTGAATGGCGTCGAGTTGGTGGCCCGTTTTCGCGACGACGGCCAACTGGCCGAAGGCTATGGGCTCTGTGGCCCCGAGGCGTTGCGCCGGCTGGCCCGGTTCGCCCACGACTATCGGCGATTGACCCAGGCCAATGCGGATCAACTGGCCATGTTCACCGGCATGCACGGCTGGACGCCGCCCAGAGGGTGGATCATCCGGGGGGAGACCATGACGGTGTGCTGTATCGGCAGCATCGTCTGCGTGCTGTCTCCTGAGGTGGATGACTGGGACGATGTACTGATCGAAATGCAGGAGGTGTCGCACTGGTAACGCATCCGACCAGACCGCTGGGCCGTTCATCAGGTACTGCTGAATCGAATCGTGCAGCCCTATTGTAGGCATCAGTGGTTAATCGGATAATCCGTCGTTGTAATCGCCACAGCATTGTTGCTCTTGGGACAAATACCGTGAAGGTCCGTCTGGCTACCCGTTGGTTGACTGCGTTGTTGCTGATCAGTGGCACCGCGTTCGCGACACCACCCGCACTTCCCCCCGCGGACAGTGTCCAGGCGGTGATCCGCAAGCATTTGGACGCCGACGATGCCTTTAGCGCCCTTGGGGCGCCGCTTGCACCCAGTAAGGAACTTCGCGCGTTCTACGAGCGGCGCGACTTCCGCATCGCGTGGTTTGACGAAAACGGCGTAAAGCCGGTCGCCAACGAGCTTGTCGAAACACTCGCGGAGGCCGAAAGCCACGGTCTGCGCGCCAACGACTACCGCCAGCGCCTGCTCAGCGATCAACTGGCTACCCTCAACGACCTGATGGCCATCAGCCCACAGTATCTGGCCGAGCTGGATCTGACGCTGTCCTGGGCATTTCTCGGTTACGGCGACCACCTGCTCAGGGGCAGGGTCAAACCGGCCAGTGTGGACAAGGACTGGTTGATCGACACCCGTGATCGCGACCTTGCTGCGTTCATGGAGGCGGCAATCAGCGCCGGCCGAGTGGCCGCACCCTTGAATAGTCTGGCGCCGGTCCATCAGGAGTACGCAACGCTGCGAGCCGGCCTGGCCGAGTACCGGGCCAAGGCGGCTGCCGGGGGGTGGCCGACGATCAGCGCTGGCCCCAAGCTGCAACTGGGTTCCAGGGGCACGCGGGTGCAGGAGGTTCGCGCCCGCCTTCTGGCCGAGGGCGATCTGAAGCCGACGAACGCCGACAATGGGTTGATCGCGGTATCGAACACCGATGCCCCGCCGGCGGTCGAAGTATCCGACCCCGAGGTCTTCGACACCACGCTCGAGGCCGCGGTGAAGACATTCCAGCGGCGCCATACACTGGATGACGACGGTGTCGTGGGGCCACGCACGCTGGCGGCCATGAACGTCACCGTGCAGGAGCGTTTGACGATCATCCAAGCCAATCTGGAACGGTGGCGGTGGCTGCCCGACCATTTCGGCCAGCGCTACATCCGCGTGGATATCGCCGGGTTCACCATGGCGGTCGTTGAAGAGGGTGAGGAGGTTTTCGGGAGCAAGATCGTCGTCGGCATGGCCGAGCGCCAGACGCCGGTGTTCACTGCGGACATGTCCTACGTCGTATTCAGCCCCTATTGGAACGTCCCGCGGTCGATCGCCGTGAAGGACAAACTGCCCCAGTTGCGCGAGGACGCCTACAAGCTGTTCCGGCAGAACATCCGCATATTCGATCGCAACGGCGTGGAGGTCGACCCGGGCATGGTGGACTGGAGCCAGTACGGGCGGAACAACTTTCCCTTCCGCATGCGCCAGGACCCAGGCGACAACAATGCCTTGGGCAAAGTGAAGTTCATGCTGCCCAACAGTCATGCCATCTATTTGCACGACACGTCGTCGCGTCAGTTGTTCGATCGCGTCGAGCGCTCCTACAGTTCCGGCTGCATCCGTGTCCAGAACCCGATCGAACTGGCCGAGTACCTGCTTCGCGATAGCGAGCGCTGGGACCGCGAGGCCATCATGTCGGCCTACAACGGACGACGTGAGCGCACCGTCAATCTTCAGCGAAAGGTGCCGGTGTACCTGTTGTACTGGACGGCGCGTGCCGATGCCGACGGCCGGGTACAGTTCCGCAGCGACATCTACAACCGTGACCCTGCGCTCCTGAGCGCCTTCAGCACACAGTGACAGCATGGCACTGAGAGGCCAGGGCAGGGCGGCTGACCGGAGCTTGCTCGCCCTGATCGCCGCCATGACTGTGGTGGTGGTCAGTTCGAACATTCTGGTGCAGTACCCGATCAATGCCTGGCTTACCTATGGCGCGCTGACCTACCCGGTGGCGTTTCTGGTGACCGATATCACCAACCGTCGGTTCGGGCCCGCCGGCGCCCGCCGGGTGGCGCTCGTGGGCTTCGTGCTGGCCGTGCTGCTATCGATCATTCTGGCCACACCGCGTATTGCCCTGGCCTCCGGCACGGCCTTCCTGCTGGCGCAATGGCTGGACATCGCGGTGTTCGACCGTCTGCGCAACGGCCTGTGGTGGCAGGCGCCACTGGTGAGTTCGGCCCTGGCGTCCATACTCGATACGTTCGTATTCTTCGCGCTCGCATTCGCCGGCACCGGCGTCCCATGGATGACACTCGGCATGGGCGATCTGCTGGTCAAATGGGGCATGGCCATGGTTCTGCTACTACCCTACAAAACCTTTGGCAGTCGCACATAACACAAGAACCTGAACGAGGCGCTCGCATGCAAAACGACATCCACTCGCCGGACTATCATTTCCGGCCCGCCCAGGCCTTGCTCGGCGCCCAGATGCTGTTCGTCGCCTTCGGCGCGCTGGTGCTGGTGCCGCTGCTCACCGGCCTGGACCCGAACGTCGCCTTGTTTACCGCCGGTGCCGGCACCTTGCTGTTCCAGTGGATCACCGGCGGCAAAGTGCCTATTTTCCTGGCCTCGTCGTTTGCGTTCATCGCGCCGATCATCGCCGGGGTCCAGATGTACGGCCTGCCGGCCACACTGGGCGGGCTGTTTGTGGCCGGTATCGTGTATATCGTGCTTGCCGCTCTGGTGCGCGGGTTTGGCGTCGGCATCCTGCACAAGATCCTCCCCCCGGTGGTCATCGGCCCGGTGATCATGGTCATCGGTCTGATCCTCGCCCCGGTGGCGGTGAACATGGCCATGGGCAAGACCGGCGACGGCAGCGCCGAACTCGTGCCGCTGGCCACCGCGCTGCCGTTGGCGGTGCTGGCCCTGGCGACAACCGTGCTGGCTTCTTTGCTGGGCCGCGGCTGGCTACGCCTGGTGCCGATCCTGGCCGGGCTGGGCGCGGGCTACCTCGTGGCGCTGCCGTTGGGCTTGGTGAATTTCGCCCCGGTCGCGGCGGCACCATGGTTTGCGATGCCGAGCTTTGTGCTGCCGGAATTCAACTGGGCGGCCATCCTGTTCATCCTGCCGGTGGCGTTGGCACCAGCCATCGAACATTTCGGCGATGTGATCACCATCGGTTCGGTCACCGGCCGCGATTACCTGAAAAACCCCGGCGTCCATCGCACCTTGCTGGGCGATGGCCTGGCCACCAGCCTCGCCGCCATGCTCGGCGGCCCGCCCAACACGACCTACTCCGAAGTCACCGGGGCGGTTGCCATAACGCGCGCGTTCAATCCGGCGATCATGACCTGGGCGGCGATATTCGCCATCGTGCTGGCCTTTGTGGGTAAGCTGGGTGCACTGCTACAGACGATTCCCACTCCGGTGATGGGCGGCATCCTGATCCTGCTGTTCGGGGCCATCACCGTCATCGGCCTGCAAACCCTGGTCCGCGCGGGTGAGAACCTCACCATACCGCGCAATCTCGCCATCGTGGCCGTCATCCTGGTCAGCGGTACCGGCGGTCTGGTCATTGGCGGCGGCGGGTTCTCGCTATCGGGTATCGGCTTGGCGGGCGTGCTGGGTGTGTTCGTCAACGCCATACTGCCGCGGCAGCGGGAAGAGGCCGCCACGCGCAAAGGGGCCGACGACGAGACGAACCCCTAGCGATCGCGGCCGTCCGTCCTACTGCGGGCGCGGCACCGGGGTGTAGGGCTCGTCGCGATCGTGCAGATGCATACGGTATTCGACAAAGTCGTCGCAGTGATGGTGATGGAAGAATGGATTGCCCTCCACCTGCTCGGCCACCGTGGAAACCGGCGTGATGCCGTAGTCGTGACCCGGTCGGATCACCGTCTGCGGTGGCAACTCCTCGCGTATTCTGCGCAACGAGGTGTACATCTGTTCCGGGTCCCCGCCACGCAGGTCGCAGCGGCCACAGCCGAAGACGAAGACCGTATCGCCGGTGATCACTTGGTCGCCCAGATGGAAGCAGGCCGAGCCGGGGGTGTGGCCGGGCGTGTGCAGGATGGTGATCTCGGTATCGCCGATGCGCAGACGGTCGCCGCCGGCGTGCAGGGTCGGGCGCTGCAATGAAGCACCCCAGAACTCGGCTTCCGCCCGCAACAGATGCAACTGCGGGTCGCAATGGTTCAGCAGCGCTTCGACGCCGTTGATATGATCGTGATGGCTGTGGGTCAGCAGGACGTCGGTGATCGACAGGCCCAGTTCGTCGGCGCGGGCGATGATGGCCGGGACATCCCAGGCGGGGTCGACCACGGCAGCTTGGCGTGTGGCCTTGTCTTCGATCAGATAGATGAAATTGTCCATCGGACCCAGCGCCAGGGTGTGAATGCTGAACGGTGTGTCTTGACGCATCTGGCGGAACCTCACTAGGGTGCGGGTTTGTTTGCGCCTCCCTTGGTTGTGGCGGCGCGCTATACGGTCAGTATGACCCTAAACAATATGACAATCGGAGACCACCACGTCGTGAGTCGTCAATCCAGTTTTACCCATGATGAGCTCCTGGCTTGCGCGCGCGGCGAGTTGTTCGGGCCGGGCAACGCGCAGTTGCCGCTCCCGCCCATGCTGATGGTCGATCGGATCGTCCATATCAGCGAAGACGGCGGCCAGTTCGGTAAGGGGCAGATCATCGCAGAGATGGATATCAACCCCGATCTGTGGTTTTTCGACTGCCACTTCATCGGCGATCAGGTCATGCCCGGCTGCCTGGGTCTGGATGCAATGTGGCAGTTGGTGGGTTTCTTCCTCGGCTGGATGGGCGGACCGGGGCGGGGGCGCGCGCTGGGTTGTGGCGAGGTCAAATTCACCGGGCAAGTACGCCCCGAGGCCAAGCTGCTGACCTATCGCATCAACATGAAGCGCGTCATCATGCGCAAACTGGTCATGGGTATCGCCAACGCCACCATGGAAGTCGATGGCCGCGAGATCTACAACGGCCAGGACCTGCGCGTGGGGTTGTTCACCAGTACTGAAGGCTTTTGAACGCTGACCCACCATCGGGCAACGCAAGATTATTCTTGAGGAACAGACTGATGCGACGCGTCGTTATTACCGGTTTGGGTATTGTCAGCAGTATCGGCAACGATGCCCAATCCGTCACCGAGAGTTTGCGCGAGGGCCGCAGCGGCTTCGAGTTCGTGCCCGGGTACCAGGAGCTTGGCCTGCGCTCGCAGGTCGCCGGCACGGTGAAGCTGAACCCATCGGACCTCATCGACCGCAAAGTCTATCGCTTCATGGGCGATGCGGCGGCGTACAACTATCTGGCCATGGAGCAGGCGATTCGCGATGCGGGATTGTCAGCCGAGGATATCAGCGATCCGCGCATCGGGCTGATCACCGGTAGCGGCGGGGCCTCACCCGAGCACCTCGTCGCCGCGGCCGATACCCTGCGCGCAAAAGGCGTACGCCGCGTGGGGCCTTATATGGTTCCGCGGACCATGGCCAGCACCACCTCGGCCTGCCTGGCGACGCCATTCAAGATCAAGGGCGTGAACTACTCGATCAGCTCGGCCTGTGCGACCAGCGCACACTGCATCGGCAACGGCTACGAGTTGATCCAATGGGGCAAGCAGGACATGGTATTTGCCGGTGGTGGTGAAGAACTGCATTGGTCGCTGACCCAGTTGTTCGACGCCATGGGCGCCCTGTCCAGCCGCTATAACGGTACCCCGGCCACAGCATCGCGCCCCTACGATAAGGACCGCGACGGTTTCGTCATCGCCGGTGGCAGTGGCACGGTGGTTCTCGAGTCCCTGGATCACGCCCTGGCCCGCGGCGCGAAGATCTACGCCGAAGTCGTCGGCTATGGTGCCACCTCCGACGGCTACGACATGGTTCAACCCTCCGGCGAAGGCGCCAGCCGCTGCATGCGTCAGGCGCTGGAAGGCGTGCAAGGGCCGGTGGACTATATCAATGTGCACGGCACCAGCACACCGGTCGGCGACGTTCGCGAGCTCGGTGCGCTGCGCGACGTGTTCGGCACTGATATACCCCCCTTCAGTTCCACCAAATCGCTGACGGGGCACTCATTGGGGGCCGCCGGCGTGCATGAAGCGATCTACAGCCTGCTGATGATGCAGCACGGCTTCATCGCCGCCTCGGCCAACATCGAAAACCTCGACCCGGAGGCCGAGGGCTACCCGGTCGTCCGCCAGCGGATCGACGATGTGCGTCTGGATACGGTGATGTCCAACAGTTTCGGCTTTGGTGGTACCAACGCCACCCTGGTGTTCCAACGCTATCGCTGAACGGTCCAGGAGGGCCGAGTGACCCGCCATTCGCAACGATATGTAGGACGGGTCAAGCAGACGCGATAGCCATCATGGAGTGGTGGCGGCACTTAGAGTCCAACCGAAAAGTAACCATCCCCCGGCAAAGGCGGGGGATGGTTACTTTTGAGTCAGACTCTTAGATTCGCTGGGTAGCGTTGTTCTACGGAAGGGGATTGCTTCATGCTCGGCAATTTTTTATAACCGAACAACCGCAATAGAACTGGCATAAGACACAGAACAATAAACGTTCCAAACGCAAGGCCGAAGATCATCGAAACAGCCATGGGAATTAGGAACTGCGCTTGTTCAGATGTTTCAAGCATCATTGGCGTTAGGCCAAGGCACGTTGTCAAGGTTGTTAGAAGAATGGGGCGCAAACGGCTACATGTTGCTTCAGTGATTGCTTTGACATGCGGCACTCCTTGCAAGCGAAAACGGTCATAAGCCGTAACTAGTACCAAAGAGTCATTCACCACCACCCCGGCCATTGCAAGAATACCGATGATGGAGATGATGGAAATGTCATATCCCATCAGGATATGCCCCCATACAGCCCCAATACACGCAAATGGAATGACAGAGAGAACCAGAAGCGGCTGCACATAAGAGTTAAATCGTAGCGCTAACAAAGCATACATAATGCAAAGCGTAATCAGAAACCCGTTGCCCAGTATCTCCATTGATCCATCGGTTTCTTCTTCATCTCCGGCAAATTCCACTGTGAGTCCGGGATATTCCGTCAATATTTGAGGAACCAAATTTTCGTCCAGTACGTCCTCCACAGCATCATCGCTGACCCCGATTATAATATCGGCCGTCACCGGGTAAATGCGCTTTCCATCACGGCGAGCAAGCGTAGTGGTGGTTTTTCCGGATGTGATTGTGACGAGCTCTGTTAGTGGCACTAAAAATCCGCCAGGTGTTTTAATCAGCGCATGATCAAGGGCGCTGCGTTGCTGGCGTTCTTTTTCGGGAAGGCGTACCATCATCTTAACATCGTTACCGTTTCGAGAAATACGCAGGGCTTCTGCGCCATAAAAACGATGCCGGATTTGTCTTGCAATATCACCAGCCGTTAGTCCCATTTGTACGGCATTGTCTTTGAGTTCGATCTTTAATTCAGGTTTACCAGCACGCAAACCATCATCAATTGCCGTCAGACCGGCAACAGATCGCATGCGTTCACCTAGTTTCAATGCAGCGTCACGCGCTACAGATTCATCCGGATGAAAAAGCTCCATTTGAATCGGTTCTCCGCCGGTTACGTTCGTTTCACCGGTGAAGGTCAATGCTTCAAGCCCACCGGGATCACCAAACCGTTCTTGCCATTGCCGCGCAAATTCTATTCCGCTTATCACCCGTTCATCCTCGGGCGGCAGAACGGCCAGTGCTGTTATATAATGTGATCCTGCCAGAGATTCTGATTCAATTTCTCCTTCATCTAGCCGCACACCGATCAAAGAGAAAATGCCGGATGTTCTCATACCTGACTCTGCGAATACGGCCTGCGCGTCCTTGACCATTTTGTCCTGAATGGCAATGGACTGTGCCTTTGGTGAGCCGTAGGGAAGTGTTGCATGGGCAATAACCGTGTCAGATTGCACAGGTGGGGTAAAAATGAAGCCAATCATGCCGCTGACAGTTGCAGAAAACGTAATAAACAATAGGGATAAGGCCAGGCAAAGTATTGCTGCCGGGCGTAACAATGTCGTACGGACAAAGCGGCGGAACGTTTTACGGGTAAAGTTCTCCAACCATGCATTGACCTTTTCCTGTGGACGGGACAAGGTTTTAAGCCAGGGTCGTTGGGGGTTATCCTGTGCCAGATGTGTTGCGAGAACAAAAAGGCATTCAATCAGGGAAACCAGCAAGACCGACACTACCACAGCCGGTATTTGCTCCATCATCGTTCCCATTGGTCTTGGAATAAAAAACATAGGCATAAAGACAAGCATGGTTGTGCTGACTGCCAGCAAAATCGTCACGCCCATTTCTTTGAGCCCGCTGACCGCAGCGTTTAAATTATCCATGCCCTTACTGCGGTTGGTGTGGATGGCCTCACCCAGCATAATGGCATCATCCACCACCACGCCAATGGTGACGATAAAGGCAAATAATGAAATCTCGTTGATCGTTGCGCCAAACAGCGGCAAAAGCATCAATCCGCCTAAAAGAGAGGTGGGAATCCCCATCATCACCCAAAATGCCAGGCGCGGCGTGAGGAAAAGCGCAAGCACAATCATCACCAGCACCAGCCCTAAAAAAGCATTGTTAATGAGCAAGCTGAGACGATCACGATACGTTTGCGCGTCATTCTCAAAGATATCTAAAGAAACACCTTTGTATCTCTGTATGGCGTTAGGCAGATAATCTTTGACAACTTCTTCGACTGAGATTGGCGTTTCTGTTCCGGCTGTAAAGATGTCAATCTGGATCGCCGGTTGTCCGTTATACCAAGCTTCAATCGGAGAGTTTCCAAAACCATCTTTTAATGTGGCGATATCCGAAAGTTTTAGAGGTAATCCTGTTTTTGTTTCCTTGATTATAATATCTGAAAATTCGTGCGCCCATTCGCGGCGTTCACTCGTACGCAGTGCAATATCAGCCTGCGGCGTATAAATGGTGCCACCGGCTAAATCCTGCGCTGTATCTTGAATGCGGAGGGCAACATCTTCCAATGACAAACCATGTGCGCGTAGCGTTTTTTCACTGATTTCGGCTGTGATTTCTTGCTCCCGCGGTGCTGCCAGTTGAACTTTGGTTAGTCCTTTCTCGGTAAGCAGGTCATCTCGGATGTTTTCTGCCGTTTGCCGCAACCAGAGCAATGGCTGATCACCAGATACGACCAGAGACATGACTTTCTCAATATCTGCGGGGATGCTTACAACCGGTTCTTCTACATCCAATGGGAAGGTTTCGATACGGTCTATCGCATTTTTGATATCACCCAGCATTTGATCGGGATTGGCACTCCGAAGCAATGTCAGCGTGACAGTGCCCAACCCTTCACGTGCAACCCCCTGAATCTTTTTAAGACCCTCCATGCCTCGTACAGCATTTTCAATCGGTAGCAGAATGGCGTTTTCAATTTCCGCAGGTTGCGCTCCGTTAAATGCGACAGAAATTTGCACGGCTTTGGATTGGGTGGTGGGTAAAACTTCCTGACGGATTGATTGTGCGCTTAAGAAGCCGCCAACAATGAAAACAGCCATCAAGATATTGGCAATCACATGACGCTGTAGAATGCTTTCTAAAAATGTATTCATAACGCATCATCCTGATTCTGTTTGGGTTCAGGTAAGCGAAGCTCCATGCCCTTTAG
>CBFGWV010000026.1:0-31434 GCA_965652545.1 uncultured Candidatus Competibacteraceae bacterium
CGGCCTGGGCGCCTGGGCTGGTGGCCAGTACGGGCGCGGCGCTGGGGTCTACCTTTTGGACGGGGCCGGTTGGCCTTGCGGCCTGGGCTATTGCCGGTGTGGCAACATTCGGTGTATCCCACTATCGGAGTATCGATTCCGCCAATCGTCTGGAGGCCCCGACTCAAGAGGGCTTCGAGGCGCTTGGGTTCCCTGCGGATAAAGCCCGTGAGATGGCCGATTACTCGGACCCGCACCTGGCGTGGTGGAAATCCGAAGGCGGTGAGAGCCCATACCCGCTGGTGCGGCATGCGGCCGAACACTATCTAGGCATCGAGTCGCGGCAGTTATTCGATGATATCTTCCGCGATGATGCCATGTCGGCCCGGGATATCAGCTATTTCCTCAAGCTCTCCCGGCATCTCGATGTCGAGCCGGATGACAAGGGCAATTACCCGACGGATATTGCAGAGCTCGATGAGTCCGACAGGTATGTTTTGTCGCTGATGTATCGGTTGTTGCCGCAGGAGGATAGGGACGGCGCACCGCCCCCGATATTCCCCGATGGTGAGCTGCCGAAAGTGTGGGACGGAAAACTGGCATGGAACGATGCCCAATGGTTGTCCGACGACACCCTTCTTCCCTGGGATGATCAACAACTGCCGGATGGGCCGTTTTGGAAAAACGGCACGTACCGCTATCAGCCGGAGTTCGTCAAAGAGGCGGCCTCCTACCTGTATTGGAGAGGTGAGCGGTAGGCGGTGTGGGTCGACTCACTCCATCTGGTACCCCGGGGTCGACTTCATCAGCGCGATTTCATCCTCGTTCATATCGGCCGAAATACCCTCGAACAAAGGCGTCGACAGGTAGCGCTCGCCGGTGTCGGGCAGCATGACCAGGATCACCGAGCCCTCGGGCGCTTTCTCGGCCACCTTCAGGCCGGCGGCGAAGGATGAGCCGCCGGAGACGCCAGTGAGAATGCCCTCCTGCCGGGCCAGTTCCTGCGACCAGAGGATGCCCTCGGGGCCGGAGACGGGGATGAGCTCGTCCACGTAGTGACTGTCCAGGGCTTCTTGCAGCACCCAGGGGATGAAGTCCGGCGTCCAGCCCTGGATGGGGTGCGGCTCGAAGGCCGGGTGACCGTCCGCGGGCTCGTTCTGCGCATCGCGTGCCTGCGGGATGCCGCTGGCGACGAGCTGGGCGTTGCTCGGTTCGCTAAGGACCAGTTTGACCTCCGGCCGCGCCCGGCGCAGTGCGCGCCCCACACCGGTAATGGTGCCGCCGGTGCCGTAACCGCTGACGAAGTAGTCCAGCCGCTGGCCGTCGAAGTCGGCGAGGATCTCGCGTCCTGTGGTGGCCTCGTGGATGTCGGCGTTGGCGGCGGTCTCGAACTGGTGCGCCTGGAACCAGCCGTTGAGCTCGGCCAACTCCTTGGCTTTCTGGTACATACCGAAGCCCTTGAGCGCACGCGGTGTCAGCACCACCTTGGCGCCGAGAAAACGCATCAGCCGCCGGCGCTCGACGGAGAAGCTCTCGGACATGGTGATGACCAGCGGGTAGCCCTTGGCCGCGCAGACGATGGCAAGACCGATACCGGTATTGCCGCTGGTGGCCTCGACCACCGTCTGCCCGGGCTTGAGCGCGCCGCTGCGCTCGGCCGCCTCGATGATGTTCAGCGCCAGGCGGTCTTTGACCGAGGCGGCCGGGTTGAAGAACTCCGCCTTGGCGTACATCGTCACGTGCCCGGGGGCGAGTTTGTTGATGCGTATGCAGGGTGTGTTTCCGACCGTCTCGACGATGCTGCCGAACAGTCGGCCATGTCCGTTGGTCGTGCGGGTTCCGGGTTCCATCGCTCTCTCCCCCTTGTGTTCCAAGGTCTGGCCAGGAAGCTTCGACCAGTTGAGGGGGAGGGCGCAAGCGCTGATCACCCAAAAGGCGTCGGCTATTGGAACATCGCGTCGTAGCGCCGCTGCATCTCTTGCGGTGTCACCTTTTCGATCTCGTGGCCGATCATCCATTCATGCCCGAACGGGTCGCGCAAAGTGCAGGAACGTTCGCCGTAGAAGTGGTCCGCCGGCGGGCGCAGCATCGTTGCCCCGGCCTCGACGGCGCGCGCGGCCATGGCGTCGGCATCGACGACGTGCAAGTGCATGCACATTACGGTGCCGCCCAAGGCCTGTGGCCCGAGGGCATCGCATTCGGGGTACTCGTCGGAGAGCATCAAGACACTGTTGCCCAGGGTGAGCTCCGCGTGGCCGATGCGGCCGCCCGGTTCGGTCAGCCGGAACAGCTCGCTGGCGCCAAAGGCCTTGGTGTAGAACTCGATGGCCGCGGCGGCCCCTCTGAGGCGTAGATACGGGAAGACGTCTTTGATCTCGTCCATGGTTCGGCTCCGTCAGGTGGGTGATCGATGCGCGAGACGATACTGACGGCAACCGGGGGCGGGATTGTAAAAAAATGCCGGCGGCCGCTCAGGCCTCGCAATCTGCCGTGATGGGCGCCAGCGCACCGGTGGGCTCGAGCGACGCGTCGATGGGCACGTGGTTGTGCTCCCCGTCCGATCGGGGGCGGTAGGCGCCGGGATTGATGCCGGAGAAGCTGCGGAAGTCATGAATCAAATGCGCCTGGTCGAAATAGCCGCAGGCGACGGCGGCCTCGGCCCAGTCGATGTCCCGCCCGGATTCGACCTCGCGCAGCAAGCGGTGGAAGCGCCGTACACAGGCAAAGCGCTTGGGCGTCAGCCCGACCCGGTCGACGAAGCGGCTGATGAATCGCCGCGGCGTCATGCCCAGGTGGGCGGTCACCGCTTTGACCGGTGTATTGCGCTCGAATGCCGCCAAGGCGAAGTCGATGACCGGGTCGGTTTCCAGGGGCGACACCGCATGGCCGAGTAAGGCGCTCTCCAGTACGCGCAACGTTGCCAGCGGTGTGCCGGCGTTCAGCAGGCGCTCGCGCAACACGGTGCCGTCGCACCCCCACAGGGCATCGAGTGGAATGTCGGTCTCGAACATCGCGCCGGCCGGCACGGCAAAGAACGGGTAGGCGCCGCCGGGCCGGAAGCTCACCCCCACGATGCGGCGCTGCTCGGCGGTGTCGATGCCGAAGTGGCTTGCATAGGCACCGCTGAGCTGCGCCCCGTGAGTGCGCACGATCTGCGTATACCCCTCGCCGTGGTAGCTGCGCAGCTCGTCCTCATGCAGGTTGACCAGCAGTTGCATCGTGCCGCTCGGCAGCATGCGCTCCAGGGCATGCGAGAACTCGCCTTCGAAATACCACAGGGCATCGACGAAGGGCGCGAGCGCGGGGGAGGCGGGTGGAAGAAAAAGGTTCATGGCGTCTGAGTATAGGGCGCCCAGCAGCAACTGTAGTGGCCGCATTGTGATGTCGGCGATGACATGTCTTTCTATAAGCCTTTTTTGGGATATTGCGTTTTATTATTCTGACTAGTGATTTGACGGTTTGATTTGTAATCATTACATGCCTTCGGGCTTGAGCTCTGAAAGCGGCACTTGCTAGGCTGTTTACATAGTCGCAGCAGGAGATGACGTAATGAGAACTGCAGCTACGATGATGAGTGTTGCCGCTGTGATGGCATTCTCGGGTCACGCAATGGCAGCAGAAGAGCAGGCAACGACGCAAAAGAGCAATAACGAAGCTATTGATATCGTCTCTTGGGACCATACCAACCTGTACGATGGCTGGCGTGTCGAAGAAATGATGGACACCACGGTTATCGGAGCCAATGGCGAAGAAATCGGGGAAGTAGAGAACCTGATCGTCTCGCGCGATGGCAATCTGGAAGCGGTGGTCATTGAGGCGGGAGGCTTCGCGGACATTGGCGATACGCATTTCCGCGTCCGCTGGGATGACGTGGAGGTCGGCGATGGAATGGACGCTTTGCACGTCCCCATGACCGAAGACTCGGCCCCGACGGATTTCAGCCTGTTCGAGGATGAAGAGGTCCGTGCTGGTGGAGACGAATGGCGCGCCACGGAGCTGTTGGATGACTACGTCCAGCTCAAGGATAATCGGGCGTACGGAATCGTCGACGATCTGATCTTTGATCGCGATGGTCAATTGATGGCCGTCATCGTTTCACCAGACGTGCGTTATGGCGTGACCGGTGGACGCTACGCTTATCCGTACAGCCGCTACGATGCGGGCCGTCCCGGTAATGTCTACACGGTGCCGTACGGAAGCGAGGACATCCAGAATCTCGCACCCTTCGACTACAGTCGGATGAACGACGACGTATTCTCCGACCGCTCGGGCTGATGATGTACTACTGAGCACGATCGGTCCCGCGCAGGGTGCAGAAAGGGGGCGGGATCGCGTATTCGGGGCCACGACCACCTGCCGGTCGTGGCTTCTTTTTTGATCGCGGCGGCTCATGCAAAAAGTGCGCTGACCCAAAGCACCCGGGCGACGACGGTTTGCCCGGATCGTTCATCGCCCGTTGGCACGGCGATCAAGGCGTGCGCCACACGGCTGTCCATCCGCATTGCGTCGCCGTGCCGAAGTGCGATGGGCGAGCGGTGCTCCAGGTGCACGGCGACAGTCCCTTCCAGTACGTACAGGATGTCCTCGCTGTCGTGTCGGTCCCAGGGGCCGTAGTCCTCGATCCGCGTGATCCGGACCTCGGTTTCGAAGGCCAAGAGCCCGCGCGCGGATTGGCCTGGGACGAGCAGGCGATGCGCATAGCGGGTGTCCTCGTAGGCAGCGCCTTCGCCGGCTCGCGTCACGGCAACCTCATCGGCTGCCGGCGGCTGGTCGGCGACCAGGGCGGCCAAGTCGATGGCCAGCCCGCGCGCCAGCTTCAACAAGCTGTCGTATGTCGGTGAGCCCTCGTCGCGCTCGATCTTCGACAACGCGGCACGCGAGAGGCCGCTGGCGGTGCTCAGGCTCTCCAAGGTCAGCCCCGCGGCCTTGCGCAGCCTGCGGATCCTCTCGCCGATGGCGGGCGTGTCGCCCGGCGGCGCGGGTGGTGTCTTGCGGGTGTCATGGTCGAGGCCGGTGGGGTAGCGGGGCATGTTGTGTTCTGAATTCCACTAAAGTAGATTTCTACTACTGTAGAATTTTACAAGGAGATTCACCATGGGCGCACCCCTGAAAGGCAAAGTCGCATTGGTCGCCGGTGCCACCCGCGGCGCGGGGCGAGGGATCGCTGTGCAACTGGGCGCGGCCGGGGCCACGGTCTACGTCACGGGGCGGTCGACCCGCGCACAGCCTTCGGAGATGAACCGGCCGGAAACCATTGAAGACACGGCCGCCCTGGTCGATGCCGCCGGCGGTCGCGGTGTGCCCGTTCAGGTCGATCACCTGGTGCCCGAGGCGGTGCAGGCGCTGGTGGCGCGTATCGACGACGAGGAGGGCGGTTTGCATATCCTGGTCAACGATATCTGGGGTGCAACCCGCATGGAGTGGAACAAGACGGTGTGGGAGTCGTCCCTGGACTACGGCTTGCGCAGCCTGCGCTTGGCGGTGGACACGCATGCCATCACCAGCCACTTTGCGCTGCCGCTGCTCATCCGTACGCCGGGCGGACTGGTTGTCGAGGTGACCGACGGCACGAACGATTACAACGCGACACACTACCGGGTGTCGTTTTTCTATGACCTGGCCAAAGCGGCGGTAAATCGCATGGCCTTTGCTCTGGCGCACGAGTTGGCGCCGCATGGGGGCACGGCGGTGTCGCTGACACCCGGCTGGCTGCGTTCCGAGGCCATGCTCGATGCTTACGGCGTGACTGAAGCCAACTGGCAGGATGCCGCGCAGCGCTCGCCCCACTTTGCCATTTCCGAAAGCCCGGCATTCGTCGGCCGGGCGGTGGCCGCGCTGGCGCAGGACCCGGACCGCGCGCGCTGGAACGGGCAGTCGCTATCCAGCGGCCAGTTGGCGAGAATCTACGGCTTCACCGACATCGACGGCAGCCGGCCCGATGCCTGGCGCTATGTCCCGGAAGTCCAGGATGCCGGGTTGCCTGCCGATGTGTCCGGCTACCGTTAGGAGCGCGCCCATGCCTGCCACGATTCGTGCAGTACACGCCGATATCACCACGCTGCGCGTGGACGCCATCGTCAACGCGGCAAACACATCGCTGTTGGGTGGCGGCGGGGTCGATGGCGCCATTCACCGCGCGGCGGGGCCGGAGCTGGTGCAGGAATGCCGTTCGCTGGGAGGTTGCAAGGTCGGCGATGCCAAGCTCACTCGGGGCTATCGCTTGCCGGCCAAATTCGTCATCCACACGGTGGGACCGGTATGGCAGGGTGGCGGCGCAGGCGAGCCGGCGTTGCTGGCCTCTTGTTACCGGCGCGCGCTGGAGGTCGCCTCCGACAACGGGGTGGGCAGCATCGCCTTCCCGGCCATCAGCACCGGTGTCTATGGCTATCCCGTCGAGTCGGCGGCGCAGATCGCGGTCGAGACGGTGTCGGCGTTTCTGGCGCGGGACAGTGGGATGCACGAGGTGATCTTCTGCTGTTTCTCAGCCGCGGATCTGGCCGTTTATCAGCGGCTTCTCGACGCTCGACAACCCTGAGGATGCCAGGGCTGTCAGGGTTCGCGCCCTCGTGTTTGTGCGTTGGGCTGAACGTAGCGCGGGTGCGCGCCACGTTCGCCACGGCTGCGATGTGCAGTTACTGCGGCCCGCACTGTACTGCGTTGCGGGCGGCCTCCCGCAGCTCCTCCTCGCTCATCTCGCGCTGCTGCGTGGCCAGCGACCACTGATGACCGAACGGGTCTTCGATGACGCCGAAGCGGTCGCCCCAGAACATATCCTGTACCGGCATGACGACACTGGCGCCGGCGGTGACGGCCTGGTCGACCGCCTTGTCCACATCGTCCACGACGAGGTGAATGGACACCGGTGTGCCCTTGAGCGTCTTGGGGCTGAACCCGCCGCACTCGGGCGAGGCGTCCATGAGCATGATCGACGAGCCGTTCAGGCGCATGCAGGCATGCATGATTTTGCCGTCGGGACCGGGTAGGCGGATCATCTCCTCCGCGTTGAAGGCATTCTTGTAGAACTCGATCGCATCGGCTGCGCCGTCGCAGACAAGATGCGGCGTTACGCTGTGGACACCGTGGCGTTCGGCGTGTGCTTGGGCGTTTTCCATGGTCAATGCTCCTTAAGTGTTGTCGAGAGTTGGGCGGGAGTCGGTGGCCGCACTGGATGCGCTGTGACCGAACAGGAGTTCGACATACCGGCGCAAATGGCCGACGTTGTCTGCCGCGCTGTCGGCGCCGCCCGTCGCCTTGGCGAGAATGAAGGCGCCCTGAAGGACGGCCTGTGTATGCATGGCGAGGCTGCGCGCGCTCCAGTCCGTGGGCGCCATCCCGCGTGCGGCCATCGCCGCCGCGATATCGGCCTCCAGCGTCTCGGTGTGCCCGAGCAGGCAGCGCGCGCAAGCCTCGCGGATGGCCGGAGACGTGTCGTAGGTCTCTTGAATCAACGTGCCGACCAGGCAAGTGAACTCCCCCAACTCACCAGCCAGCAGTGTCTTGCGAAAGTCGATATAGGCCAGCACGCGCTCCAGCGGGTCGGCCGGTGCGTGGTAGGGCGCATGCTCGAACAAGGCACCGGTGGTGCTGGCCCAGTGATCGGCTGCGGCCACGCCCAGGGCTTCCTTGCTCGGGAAGTGATGAAAGAACGCCCCCTTGGTGACGCCTGCCGCCTGGCATAGATCATCCACCGTCGTCGCCGCATAGCCTTTGACCCGCAGGATGTTCAATGCGGCATCGAGAAGCTTTGAGCGGGCGTCGCGTTTGGGCGTAGGGGCGTTCATCGTGGGCTCCGAACAGTGCGCAGAACATACCAACCAGTTGGTATGGTAACAATCCGTCGTTTGGTAGAGGGAGGGGCATCGTCCGTTGGGGCGAGCGGTGGACGGTCGTGATCGGAGCGCTCTAAGCTTCCGTGATCCCGGTCCCGGATAGTCCCGACGATGAGCGAATCACCCGTGTTGTTGTTGCATGGCGCCTTGGGTGCCCGCGATCAGTTCGAAGCCATCGCGCAGGCGCTGGCGCCGCATGTGACGGTGCATACACTGGATTTCGAAGGCCACGGCCGAGCGGCATACGCTGGTCGGGTATTCCGTACCGCGACGTTTGCCGCCAACGTGCTGGACTATCTGGATGCGCACGGCTTGGACACGGTGGACATCGTCGGTTACAGCATGGGCGGGTACGTGGGTTTGTACCTGGCGCGGTTCCACCCCCAGCGCGTCAGGCGGCTATTCACCCTGGGGACAAAGCTCGCCTGGTCACCAGCGTTTGCCGCCGGTGAGGTACGAATGCTCGATGCCGACCGGATCAGCGCGAAAGTGCCGGCCTTCGCCGAGACCCTGGCGCTGCGGCACAGCGCCTATGGCTGGTGCAATGTGCTGGCCGCGACGGCCGAGATGATGCTGGCCCTGGGGCAGGCGCCGGACATCTGCTTCGACGATCTCAAGTCCATCGCCTGCCCCGTGCGGATCGCCGTCGGCGACCGCGACCACATGGTCACGCTCGACGAATGCAGCGAAGCGCATCGCATGCTGCCCCAGGGAGAGCTCCAGGTGCTGCCGGCCACACCGCACCCGCTGGAGAAGGTTTCCTCCGGTCGTCTGGTCGCGGCTGTGATGGACTTTCTCGGTGTCGCACCGGGGTAGGGGCGCACCTCACGGCTGCTGGTCGATCAGCCTCGCCTTCATCCATGCGGCGGCCTCGTCCAGCTGCGCATTCACCCAGGCCTCCCCGCCTGCCCGCTTCAGAAAGCTGTGCTCCGCCCCGGGGATGCGGACGAGCGTCGGCCGCCCACCCGAGCGCTCGATGGCCTCGGCCAGGCGGAGGGAGTCATCCAGCACCGGGTCGTGCTCGCCGACCATGATGAACGCTGGCGGCGTAACCGTGTTCCGCGGGTGCAAGGGGTTGAACGCGGGCGTGGCGATGAGCTGGTCGTAGTCGCCCAGACGGCCATACATGATGCGTAAGGTCGGCCCGTCCATACCGGACTCGGGCGTACCCAGGCGGCGAATGCTGGGGCTGTCGGTCAGGCCGTAGGCGCCATAGAACAGCACAAGCCCCGTTACCTGCGCACGAAGGCTTGGCGGCAGTGCATGCAGTCCCCACAGGGCGACGCAGGCGCCGGCACTGTCGCCGGCCAGGATCAGCCGCGTGCGCGGCCCGGCGGATGCCATCGCATTGGCCACTGCGGCGACGGCGTCGTGCGCTTGCGCGGGGAAGCGGTGCTCGGGCGCCAGGCGATACCGCGCGGACAGCACCGGCAGCCCACTGCGTTGGGCCAGCCAGGCCGTGGTTCCGCGATGGGAGTCGGGGCTGCCGGCGACGAAGCCGCCACCGTGGAAATACACGATCAACGCCTCGGCGGACGGTTTGGGCGGTGTGAACAACAAGCCACCACGAAAACCATCCGCCGCGGGCAGCGTGGTGACGACGACCTCGGGAGGAGGGGGGCCGGCGGTGTCCGCCGCGTCCTGCGCATGGTGGGCACGCAGTTGTTCGGGGGGTGAATACGCCCAGGATACCGACATGCCCATCCACCCCTTGTTATGTGCCCAGCACCCCATCGTGCCCAATCTTGCGGCGGGGGGAAACGGTGCCACAATCAACGTTCCTGGGCTAGCCGTGTCGGTGTTCGATTCGATGAACAAGTTCGCGCACCGTTTCCAAACCGTGGCGCCGCAGAAACCGCCTGTGACCTATGCGATTCTGCTGTTTCCCGGTTTTCCCATGATGGCGTTCAGTTCCATCGTGGAGCCATTGCGCGCGGCGAATCTCATTCAGGGTGCACCATGCTATTCCTGGACCATCGTCGGGCGCAGTGCGGTGCCGATCAAATCGTCCAACGGCGTGCTCGTGGAGCCCGAACACACGGTTCATCATCACTTTGCAGCCGATCGTGTGGTGGTGTGCTCGGGCGGTGATGCCGATGCCATCGACGCCGATGACGCCATGGTCTGGATTCGCCAAATGCTGCGCAGTGGCGCGCATCTGGGTGCGGTGGCGGATGCCGCGTTCTTCCTCGCCCGGGGAGGATTTCTCGATGGGTACGCTTGCACGTTGCACTGGACCAGTCAGCCGGCCTTCAGCGAGTTGTTCCCACACATCGAATTGCGGCGCGACCTGTACGTGCTGGATCGCAAACGCTTCACCTCGGCCGGTGGCGTGGCGAGTTTCGACATGATGCTGGCGCTGATCGCCCAGGATCATGACGCCCATCTGGCTGCCGCGGTGGCCGAATGGTTCATGCACAGCCCGCTTCGTGCCGAGGTGGACCGGCGACTCATGCCCATTCGCTTGCGCACCGGCATCCAGGATGCACTGGTGCTGGATGCGGTCGCGGTGATGGAAGAGGTGGTCGAGCATCGCTTGACGATGACCGACCTGGCCGAGCGGCTGGCCGTATCGTTGGATAAGCTCGAGCGGGCGTTCCACACGGCCACCGGGATGACGCCACTGGCTTACTACCGACAGCTTCGGCTACGACGAGCGCACGATATGTTGATTCACTGCAACCTGCCGATTCGCGAAGTGGCCTTGGCCTGTGGGTACGACAGTCTGGCAAGCTTCGGCAGGGCGTTTCGTGAGGCGTATGGAAAGGCGCCACGTGATACGCGCAAGCGGTTGGCGGGCGATAAGGACGATTCCGCGAACTAGTTCAGTGGCGGACTGCGGAAAGCGGCATAGTTGCAGCGGATTCGTGGATGCTGGCGTTGCCGGTGGTAAGTCATACTCGACCGACATGATAGTGCTCATGTCCACGAGAAAGTGTCCCGTTCAGAGAAGAGGTCATCTTCCGTTCGACCCGGGGCAGGAGACATCGCCATGTATAGAGTCTTGGTCGCTGGCTTTTCCAGCCATGCCTGCATGCATCTGGGACATTCGATTCCGGACAATATGGATGGTTTTTCCGTCCGCTACGTTGCTGATCTCGATCAGGCCGATGCAGTTCTCAAAACGGGTCTGCATTATCGCCTTCTCATTGTTTCGTTGGATTCCAAAGACCTGCAGTCATTGGCTGCCTTGCAGCGGCTGCGAAAAAAATACATCGATCTCACCATGTTCGCTCTAGTCGATCCCGAGACCGATATGGCAGGGGCGCTGTCCACTATCGGAGATCTCTTGCGCAATATCATGGCCGCTAAGCACGCGCCGCATGACTCACCGCCCGAATCGCAATACAAAAGGGTCTCAGGATTTTCGCCAGAGGTTGATGTTGATCATTTGACGCCGCGGCAGCGAACGGTGCTTGGGTTTATGACAGAAGGCCGGTCCAATAAAGAAATCGGTCGTAAGATGAATATCACGGAAAGCACGGTCAAGGCGCATTGCATGGCCATCTTTCGCATATTGGGCGTCTCGAGCAGAACGCAGGCGGTACTCGTGGCCAGGCCGCTCGATAAGCCTAGGGCTTCTACATCGTCTGGTCGTCTCGGCGCATAGTGGCCAAGAGCACGTCATTTATGGCGGCCGGGGCCGCGTGCGGATTTCGGCATACTCGGCGCGGTTTCCGGGACGTTCGCGGCACGCGGTGCCAAGCATAATCGCTGCTCAAAGCACTCGGGAGTCTGACGGATGAGTATCGTGAAGCCCTATGCGGGCGCGGTGGACGATGTCGATTTCAACGACCGCATGCGCCACCCCCTGGCCGCGGATGCCAGCGGCGGCATGTGGTTGTCGGACACCGAGCCGGCTTTCATCGACACGGTCGTGTTGCGACGGCAGCGACTGGCGCGTCTGCGCGAGTGGATGACCGCCAACGACTATGGCGCGGTGGTGTTGTTCGACCCGTACAATCAGCGCTACGCCACCGGCTCGCGCAATATGTTCGGTTATTTTCTGCGCAACTCGACCCGCTACTTCTTCATTCCGGTCCAGGGCCCGATCATCCTGTTCGAGTACCCGCAGAGCTATCACGTCTCGCTGGTGCTGGAGACCGTGGACGAGGCGCGCCCCTCGAAGCTGGTCTGGTCCTCGGTCTCCGGTCGCGATGACGAGTCGGCGACGGCCTTTGCCGGAGAGATCGCCGACCTGCTGCGCACCCACGGTGGCGGGTCGGTAAAGCTGGGGCTCGACCGCTGCAGCCACCTGCACGCGCTGGCCTTGCAGGCCCAGGGCTGCATGGTCACCGATTGCCAGGCGGAGATCCTGGCGGTGCGGGCGACAAAGACACCCGAGGAGATCCGTTGCCTGCAAGCCAGCCTGGTGGGGGCTGAGTCCGCGGTCGCCGCGGTGCAGGCGGCGATCAAACCCGGGGTGTCGGAGAACGAGTTGTTCGCCACCATGTACCACGAGGTGATCCGCCTGGGCGGGGAGTTCATCGAGACCCGTCTGCTGAGCTCCGGCCAGCGCACCAACCCCTGGTTCAACGAGGCCAGCGGCCGCCGGCTGCGGCCGGGCGAACTGGTCGCGCTGGATACCGACACCATCGGTTGTTACGGCTACTTTTCGGACTTCTCGCGCACCTTCCACTGTGGCCCGGGAAAGCCGACGGCGTATCAGAAGATGCTGTACCAGATGGCCTACGACCAGATCCAGCACAACATCGACACCATTGCGCCGGGGGTGGCGTTCCGCGAGATCGCCGAGAAGGCCTGGGCCATCCCTGAGCGCTTCGTCGAACAGCGCTACACCTCTGTGATGCACGGTGTCGGCATGCACGGCGAGACGCCGTTCATCGCCCATGCGATGGACTTCGCCACCTACGGCCGCAACGGCCACCTGGTGCCCGGCATGGTCGTGAGCGTCGAGAGCTACATTGGCGAGAAGGGCGGACGCGAGGGCGTCAAGCTCGAGGAGGAGGTTCTCGTCACCGAGAACGGTCCAGTCTGCCTGTCGCGTTACCCGTTTGAAGACAGTCTTCTCACCACACAGGTCTGATATGAAACAACCGCTGTCGTTGGCGGCCGGAACGGCCGGTCTGCTGGTCATCGATTTGCAGGAAGAACAACGCCGCGACGAGCGCTATCTCGTCGAAGGCTTCGATTCAATGCTCGACAACGTCTGGCGCTTGCAGCAGACCGCCCGCACGGCAGCCGCGCCAGTGATCCACTCGCTCTATGTGTTGGACTTCGCCACCGCACCGCCGCGCCGGTTCCATCCGATGCAGGAGGACGGCCAGTCGACCTTCAGCGACAGCCGTCACCCCTGGACGGCGGTGTGCCCGGAAGTGGCTCCGGCGCCAGGCGAGCTGACCATCATCAAGGACGACGCCAGTGTATTCTCCAACCCGACCGCCGAGCACCAGATCCGCGCGCTGGGGGTGGAGTGGTTGATGATCACCGGTGTGTGGACCGAAGCCTGCGTGGCCTTGACCGTGCGAGATGCGATGGCCTGTGGGTTTCGCGTCATGTTGGTCAAGGACGCCTGCGCCAGTGGAACGGTCGCCATGCATCAGACGGCGGTGCTCAACCTCGCCAACCGGCTGTATGGCGGTGCGGTCACGGACACCGACGGGGCGTGCCGGCTGCTCGCCGGTGAGACGGTCCAGGTCTGGGTCACGCAGCGCCCGGTGCCGCTGCGCTTCGGCTACGAGAATGCGGCCGACTTGTACGCCGGTCTGTGATGGACACGCTGCTGTTCATCCGCGATAACCTCGGCGTCCTCCAGAACCGGGCGATCGAGCACATCGCGATCGTCGTCGTGGCGGTGAGTATCGCAGTGCTCACCGCCGTGCCGATCGGGATCGCCATCACCCAATCCAAGCGCGCCGCCGGTGCCGTGCTGTATCTGGCCTCGATGATGATCACCGTGCCGTCGATCGCCTTGTTCGGCCTGATGATTCCGCTGCTCTCGCCGTTCGGGCACGGCATCGGCTACGTGCCGGCGGTGATTGCCATCATTCTGTACTCGCAGTTGCCGATCATCCGTAACACTTACACGGCCATCGCGAACATCGATCCGGCTCTGCGCGAGGCCGCCGTCGGCATGGGGATGAGCCCCTTCCAGCGGCTGCGCGAGGTGGAGATTCCCCTGGCGGTGCCGGTGATCATGGCGGGCATCCGCACCGCCGTGGTCATGAACATCGGCGTGACCGCCATCGCCGCCTACATCGGCGCCGGGGGGCTGGGCGCGTTCATCTCCCGCGGCATCAGCCAGTCGGATCCGCGCCAGTTGATCACCGGCGCCCTGGCGGTCTCACTGCTCGCGATAACGGCCGATCTGCTGCTCGCCCTGGTGCAGCGGGGGCTGACCTCCAAGGGCTTGAACCCGCGGGGGGCGTCATGATCCGGCTTGATCGACTCACCAAGGTGTTCGAGTCGCCGGCCGGCCCGGTCACGGCCACCGATCGGGTCAGCTTCGAGGTGCCCGAGGGTGAGGTCTGCGTGCTGCTCGGCCCCTCGGGCTGCGGCAAGACGACCACGATGAAGATGATCAACCGGCTGATCCAGCCCACCAGCGGCAAGATCTTCATCGACGGCCGCGACACCGATGATATCGACCCGATCAAACTGCGCCGCTCCATCGGGTATGTGATCCAGCAGATCGGTCTGTTTCCCAACAAGACCGTCGCCGACAACATCTGTGTGGTGCCCGATCTGCTGGGCTGGGACCGCAAAAAGTCCCGTGCCCGTGCCGCGGAGCTGCTCGAGATGGTGGCGTTGGCGCCGGCGGTGTTCATGGGGCGTTATCCCGGCGAGCTCTCCGGTGGGCAGCAGCAGCGCATCGGCGTGATCCGTGCGTTGGCGGCCGACCCGCCGGTGATGCTGATGGACGAGCCTTTCGGCGCCATCGACCCGATCAACCGCGAGGTCATCCAGGATGAGTTTCTGCGGCTTCAGCGTGCGCTGCACAAGACCATCGTGTTCGTCTCCCACGACATCGACGAGGCGGTGAAGATGGCCGACAAGATCGCCATCTTCAAGGACGGTCGGGTCGAGCAGTTCGGAACGCCGGAGCAGCTTCTGGCGACGCCCAGGACGCCGTTCGTCGAGGATTTCCTTGGGGCCGATCGCGCGCTGAAACGCCTGCGCCTGGTCAGCGTCGCCGACGCCATGCTTCGCGACTACCCGACCGTCCGCCGTGATGAGCCCATCGCCAAGGCCCTCGCGGCGCTCGCCGCCGGCGGTCATCCGGCCGTGATCATGGTCGGGCCCAACGGCCGTCCGCGCGGGCTGATTCGTGCCGGGCTGGCCGACAGTGCGCAAGGGACGGTGGCCGACCACGCGGAGCCGGTTCGCGCGACCATGGCCGTGGGCGATGACCTGCGCCACGCGGTGGCGGCCATGTTCGCCCACGACATGCCGTTGATGCCGTGTGTCGACGACGAGGGCATCTTGAAGGGGCTGCTGACGTACCGCGCCATCACCCGCAGCCTGGCGGCGCCGGAGGACGCGGCGTGAGCCGCGCCGCAGCCGCCACCGGGCGTTACCGGCGGTCGCGATCGGTCGCCGCGGCACGGTTGCGAGCCGGGCTCGGGGGGCTTTGCGGTCTTGTCGTCCCCGCGCTGGCGGTCCTGGTCTTCGCCATCGGTGCCTGGAGCCAGGCCAGCGGTCTGTTACCGGGGCTGTTGATTTGCCGCGAGGATGTCATCTACCTCACCGGCCAGCATCTGGAGCTGGTCGCCTGGGCCGGCGGCCTGGCCATCCTGGTGGGTGTACCCATCGGCGCGGTGCTCTCCCGGCCGGTGTTCGGGCGCGTGGCCGAGGCGGTGTTGCAGGTCTTCAATCTCGGCACGACCATCCCCACCCTGGCCATTCTGGCCTTGTGCATGACCGTGCTGGGGATCGGCATCGTCCCGGCGGTGTTCGGCCTGTGGGCGGCGACCCTGCTGCCGATCGTGCGCAACGCCTACACGGGGTTCAAAAGCGTGCCGCCCCATCTCATCGAGGCGGCCCGCGGCATGGGCATGACACCGGCGCAGGTGTTCTTTCGGGTCGAGTTGCCCAATGCCTTGTTCGTCATCTTCGCGGGTATCCGCACCGCCCTGGCGATTTGTGTCGGCACCGCGCCGCTGGCCTTCCTGATCGGCGCCGGCGGGCTGGGTGAGCTGATCTTCACCGGTATCGCCCTGAACGAGTTGCCGATGATGCTCGCCGGGGCCATCCCGACGGCCTTCCTGGCCGTCGTCACCGATTATCTCGTCAGCCGGCTCCAGTACTACGCCGTTCCGCGAGGCATCAACCCGCTTCGTTGAGGCGGGCGTGTACTGGACGACGCACCTTCTAATTGCGCCGCCGCATCCGCCGTATGCCCATTCCCGCCAGCAGCACCCCGAGCGCGGCCATCGATGAGACGCCGAGCACAGGGATGGCCGCGGAGGCGCCGCTGAGACGGATCACCTCCCAGCCCCCCATCGTCGGCCGCAGCTGCGTGCTGGTCGGCCCGCCGATCTGACCGCCTGCGAGCAAATTCATCGGGTTGGCGGTACCCACCCACAAGTCCTCGTCGGCCACCATGGCGCGGACGCCGTAGTTGGCGATATTGCCCATACCGCCGAGTGCCTCGGGTCGGGCATAACCGGTCGTGTTGTCGAAGCGGTACAGATCGGCGCCCGGGAAGATCAGCGGGAAACGGATTGCCGCCAGATCGTCCGGATCGATCTCCTCCATGATTCCGGTATCGATAATGGCGTTGATCGCATCGCGGAAAGCGTCGGAGGCGAACAGCTCGGTGCCCAGCAGGAAGGTCCAGTCGAAGGTGCCGACGAACAAGCTGTCATCGTGCACGGCCATCGTCCAACTGTAGAGGTTGAAAAAGTCGTTGAAGCCCGACAGCCCCAGTTGCGGGTTGGGATTGGGCATGTTGTTGGGCACGATGTTCAGGTACGAGCGGGTCGAGGGGTCGTATGCGGGCAGAATGGGATTGCCATACACCAGATCGACTCCACCGTTGCCGAGACGGAACACCGTGGTTGCACGATAGGTTCCGAGGAAGGCGCCGAGTATCTCCGCAGCGTCCAGCCCGCCGCTGTTATCCGCATCGAGGTTGTACGGGCAACCGGCGATCTGGCAGGTCTCATGCGCCCGCAGCGCGGCGAACACGCCACCAACGGGGAAGTGCATGGAGCCGAAATACAGATAGCCGCCGTAGGAGGCCATGGCGCCGCCGGCGTAACTGCGTGCGGTTATCGGGTCCGGCTCGTAGTCGTCAAAACCGAATACGCGCATAAAGCTGCCCACGCCGCCGGGCAGGAAGCCGTTGGCTGACAGTGCGCCGGTGCTGCGGTAGACACCCGGCACTTGTCCGCCGCCATTGCCCACATCGGGCCAGGTGCTGACGTACAGGTAGCCGTTGTGCTCGGCGGCGAAAGCCGCCTGCTGGCCGGGTACGATCCCCACCTGCGCGAAACTCAGAGGGCTGCCGAGGGAGCCCGTCCAGCGGAGAATCTGACCGTTGCCGTCATTGCCGGCCGTGGTCATGTACAGTTGGTTGCGGATGCGGGTGATACCGCGCACGTTGTAGGCGTCAGTCCGCTTCTGGCTGCCCAGAAAAGCGCCGGTGCTGGCGCGAAAAGCGAACAGGTACACCGCGTTTTCGCTGTGCGCCGGGCCGGCGAGGAGCACCACGTCGTTGAGCGCGCCGACCGCGCGCAACCCGGTGGTGGCCTGCAGATGGGTCAGCCCTGGGCCGCTGAGAGTGTGTTTTACCGTCTCTCCGGTGACGGTGTTATGGCTGTATATCTCAGGCAGGCGCCAATCGCGCAGCCCGGGCACGCCGGCTTGTCCCGCCGTCCCTTCGCAGACATAGGCATTGTTCTCAGTGCTGATCTCCAGCCCGATCGTGTCTTTGAGTACAGTGCAGATGGCGTTGGCCAGCGTACCCCACCACACGATATTGCCGGCCTTTGCCATGCCCCAGACGTAGGCGCCGTTGACCTTTGGAATGCCGTCGCCGGCGCAGGGCGGCGCTGCGGTGCCGTTACGCGAATCGCCGATACCGTAGTAGCAGTCGTCGATGGGCGCCTTGGCGACGACCTGACCGATCAGTGTCCGGTCAGGAACCGCACTCGGGCCGGATACACCGGTCGGCAGGTCGTATTGATCCAGCCAGAAGTCATTGATGGCGTTGAGATTGTCAGCGCTGCCGGCCGCGTGAAGCGGCCCTGAAGACAGTGCGCAGACCACGCCCACAATGGCGCAGAGACGTAAAGCGGTCATGTAGTCTTCCCCCGAAAATGACACGGCAAACGACTGTTCACAGGCCGGTCGACATACTGAACCGTATTGTCTTTTCCGTCATCGCGGGTACGGCGGCGACACAGTTGTTCACATTCTCCGCAATGGGTTTTGCAAAGTGCGTGATGCGGAATTCCGCATAGTTGCAGCGGGTTTGCGGACGATTGCCGCAGGGTCAGCCGTGCATACTTTTTTGGCGCCGTGCCAACGGGTAGGCGTATGTCCATCGCGGAGAAGAACACCATGAGCAATCGAACGAAGATCGCAGGCGCCATCATGGCCTTGCTCGCGCTGGTCGGTGCCGGTGGTACGGCCACGGCAGCCGAGCTCACCGTCGGTGGCAAGGACTTCACCGAGCAGTTCCTGCTGGCGGAGATGACCCGCCAGTTGCTGGCCTCCAAGGGCTATACCGTCGAGAAAGCGGATGGCATGGGCACGAACGTTGTGCGTGCCGCGCTGGAAAACGGCGCCATCGATGTGTATTGGGAGTACACCGGAACGTCGCTGGTGACGTTCAACAAGGTGACCGAGCGGCTCACACCCGAGGAAACCTACGCCCGGGTCAAGACCCTGGATGGCGAGAAAGGCTTGGTGTGGCTGGCGCCGTCCAACGCCAACAACACCTACGCGCTGGCGATCCGCAAGGACAACCCGGCCACCGATGGGATGACGACCCTGTCCGATCTCGCGGCGGCGTACAACGCCGGCAAAAGCGTGGTCATGGCGACTACGGCGGAGTTTCCCAAGCGCGAGGACGGGCTGATCGGCCTGGAGGCGACATATGGCTTTGAGGCCGGGCGGGCCAATATCAAGCCGATGGAAGTCGGGCTGGTCTTCAATGCGTTGGCCGGCGGCAGTGTCGATGTCGCCGTCGTAGGGGCCACCGATGGGCGTATCGCGGCCATGGACCTGGTCTTACTGAAGGACGATAAGAATTTCTTCCCAAACTACGCGCTGGCCCCGGTGATCCGCGAAGACACGCTCGCGGCCGACCCTGCGCTTCAGGAGATTCTCGAGTCGTTGTCCGCGCGCCTGGACGATGCCACCATGCAGCGCCTCAATGGCGAGGTCGATGTGGACCGCGCATCCATCGAGTCGGTCGCCACCGGCTATCTGCAGGCGCAAGGCCTGCTCTGACCGGGTCAGTGACCAGGCCGCATGCAGTTGTCGTAAAAGGTCACCGTCGCTGGCCAGTCGGAGAACACGCCGATCACGCCGACATCGCGTGCCAGGACATCCAGCGCATGCATCTCGTCGCCGTCGCGTTCCATCACCGCTGCCGTTGTGCGGTGATACCACAGGTCGTCGGCGGCGAGGGGGCCGGAGCGCTCCAGGGTCCAGGCGATGAGCGCCAGCCCCGCTGACCTGGCGTGTGTCGCGTACGGTGAGGGGACGATCCGGCTGCCGCCATCATCGGCCGCCGGGTCGGCGCCAAGCAGCATCCACATCGGCGGCGCGAGAATCTTGACGCCTTGGGCCGCCAGGTCCTCCATGGACGGCGACCAGGTGGCCGGGGCGGTGGGGTCGAATCCGCGGTCGCGATAGCGGCCGTCCAGGTAGACCGCCTGCCGGGCGAAGGCCGGTTCGTGTTCGATCCAGTACAGCACGTCGTTCAGGTCGAAAGATTGCGCAAATACATCGCCGGGTGGCACGCCGGCGGCCTTGTACTCGTCGATCATCCGTTGCGCGTAGTCCTCGCGGCTCATGCCGTTGAAGGGCATGGCGACCTCTGGCGTCTTGAGCTCCGGCGTCATCTTTACACCCAAGGCCTTGAACAGCTCGATGCTTTCGGCGTGCGTCATCAAGGTGCCGCGCGTGGCGTAGAGGTCGGTGCGCCAGCTTGGTGTGCCGTCGAGATAGTCCTCGATACGGCGTGCGTCCTTGTTGACCCCCTCCATCCGGCCTTGCAGGCGGCGAAACTCGGCCAGGGTGATGTCGCTGGCACAGCAGCGGATGCTGGCCGCGTTGGTCAAGTCTCCACTGTCCGGATCGAAGACCGGCGGCACGCTGCACCGTTGTGCCAGATCGGTGCTCACGATGTTGGTGGTGGTGTGCAGGTCGCACTGGGCGTGACGACAGACCAAGGCGTTGTCGGCGGTGAACGTGACATCGCACTCCAGGATGCCGGCGCCCATCTGCGCCGCGGCGATGTAGGCCTCGCGGGTGTGCTCGGGAAACTGCAAGGGCGCGCCGCGATGGGCAATGCTGAACGGCGTCCGGCGCCAGTTCTGGGTCTGCGCGGCACAGTGCAGCAGGCTCGTCTTGAGTTCGCGCTCGCGCGCAGTGGCCGTGCTCATGTCCTGGGCCAGGAACAACGGCCGTGGCCCCAGGGTGATATGGCCGGCAGCGGTTATCGCGGCATCGGCCGGGTCGGCACCCGCCTCAGTGGTGACCAGTGCGGCCACGAGCAGTCCAAGGCGTAAGACATGGCGCATCGTCGTCATTCGTCGGTCTCGCTGTCATGGTGCGGGGTTCAACGTCCAGGCCTTTATACTGCGGCAGCAGGTGACGACTGTCCTCCACGGCGCGAAAGGGAAGAAACCATTGGAAACGAAATACTCAGAGCACCCGGCCATGTTCAGGAACAACCCCTTGGGCTTCGTGTTGGCGATCCTCCTCATCCCGGTGGCCGTGGGCATCATCATATTGCTGGCGTGGTACGTGAAGTGTAAGGGGACGAAACTGGAGTTCGTCGGTAACGACCTCGTCCTGGAGGAGGGCTTACTGAGCAAGTCGCGCACCGAGGTCAACGTGGACAGCATCCGTACGGTCAAGGTCTATCAGACCTTCTTCAACCGGATATTCGGCGTCGGCAAGATCTCCGTATACACCGCGGGTGACGATGCCGAGATGGAAGTGGCCGGCATCCCACGCCCGCACGACCTGCGCGATCTGATCAAACGTCACCAGGCGGCGTAACCGTGGCCGGCGAGACGGAAAGAAAAGACCGGCGCGAGGCGCGCACCGTGGCCATCGCCCTGGGGGTTCTGGTGCTGGTCCTGGTGATCGCCGTCGTTCTCGCCGCCCCCGTGCTGGTCGAGTTCAACCAGACGTTTTTATCCCCGGGCGTCGATGCCAAGATGGCCGCCGTCCTGGCGTTCCTCGCGACCATCGTGGTCCTGGTGATTTTCGCCGTAGCCGCGGGCGATGGCTTGCTCGGCGAGATTCAGTTCATGATCGGGGGTTTTTTCTCCTTCTTCATCGTCCTGTGGCTGTTGATCGCCTGGATTCTGTAGCGAAGCGTGGTCCACAAGGTCTCGCCATTTGAGTCAATCTTTTCAATGTAGGATGGGTTGAGCGCAGCGATACCCATCAGTCGCATTTGATCGAAGTCGCGTCTCATGGGGGTTGCTGCCGCGCCTACATATCGTTGCCCATTGCCCCGGCTTTCGGAACCATGAACATCTGGGATGAGTTGAAGATCGCGCCCACCGACGACCTCCGCGCCATCAAGCGGGCGTATGCGGTGCGGTTGAAGATCGTCAACCCAGAGGATGATCCAGAGGGTTTTCAACGCCTGCGCCGGGCGTATGAGGTGGCCCGGGCGTTGAATCGCAAGCAGGCGACCCTCGACGATGTCACCCCTCTGTCGTCACGCCCAGCGGATACGTGGTCGCCTCCGCAGCCTGAGCCGGTTCGTGATGAGCCAACACCCTGCGAGCCATCCGAGCCGATTCGCCTCGAACCGCCACCTCCCGCGCCACCCGACCCCCGGCGTTTGGCGCGGGAGTTGGCCGACGACCTGATGGCCTGCCTGAGCACGCAGGGCGCCACAGCGGCGGCGGTGCGCCTGCGCGAGATCGTCGACGACGCAGTGTCGCTGGCTGTCCGTGAGCACCTCGAGCGCGAGATCGCCGATGCATTGAGTCGCTATGACGGTGATGCGCCCATACTTGCCCTGCTTGCCGCCGTCTACGACCATTTGCATTGGGACGATGTCCGCCATCCCCTGCGCCGGACACGGCCCGATCTCGTCCAATGGGCGGAGGATGCCCACGATGGCTTCAACGCACGCGCCGAACTGGAGCGTATCCGCCAAGGGCACGATGCGGAACGCATCGCCGCCGTCGATCTGCTGATCGGCGGCTTCCGTCCGCTGCGTTTCTGGGTAGCCGCGTTGTTCCAGACCCGCCGGGTGCATGTGCATCGGCTGATGGAGTACATGCACAAGACCTACGGCCCGTTGTGGCATCGCTCGCTCGACCCGCAGGTGTACTTGTGGTGGTCGCGCACACTCGACTGGCCGCGCATCGGCTGGTTCACCACCGCTGCATTGTCCGCGCCGGTATTCCTGGCGATTCTGCTCGCCTTGGACGCCCTTTGGCGCAGCGGTCTATTCGACGGCCTGCGTCTGAACGGGCTCGTGAAGGCCATGGCATTCGCCATCGCCGCCTTGACGACGGTGATGATCATCATCGGCACACAGACCTTGGCCATGGTGCTGCTGCTGGGTCTCAGACGGTTCGCGTCCTGGTTCACGCGGCGATGGCCGTTTCTGTTCCATCGCACCGGGCGGCGGGCGGAGCGGGTACTGCGAGGCCCTTATCGCCCGATCCGCTTCTGGTGGCTGGCGTTCGATCAGGCCTTGCGACGGGAGATCCACCGGCGGATCGAGGCCATCGCCGCGGAGCGCACCCCCGCAGGCTATGCCGCCGCCGACCCGCGCGTCATCGGCTGGTGGTGGCGTACACGGGACTGGCCCATGCTGCGCTTCCCGACCAGCTTGATCCTTGCCCTGCCGGTGATGGGCCTGTCCCTGGTGGGGCTGGTCGCTCTCGCCGAGCAAGGGCGGTTCGATGGCCTGCCGGTGCTGCCATCGTGGTCGGCGGCGGTTCTCGCCGTCGGGTTTGCTGCCCTGGTCATCACCGTCACCCGTGCGAGCGCCACACTGGTCCTGTTGGGCCTGCGGCGGACGGTGTCGCGGCTGTGGTCGGGCCTGCGCGGGCTTGCACAATGAGGCGCGTGCTCATGCTGCTACTGTGCGCCGCGATCGGACCCGCGGCCGCACAGGAGGACACGGCATTCTGGAGCGCGTCCTGCAGCCTGGGCGAGACGCGGTTCAGCATCGACTTCGAATCCGCCTCCGGCGATGCCTTCGAGGACGATATGACCGTGTGGCTGCACGGTCTCGCCGGCCAACAAGTGCAACTGCCGATCGAGCCGGGGTTGTTCCTGCCCCGTGCCGCCCTGGCGAACGTGGACAGCCGCTGTGACCACGTCGCCGCACTGGCCGTGGGTGAGGGCCGCCTCATGGTCCTCCTGTCGAGAAACGGCCGCCCCGGGTGGGACTGGCTCGATCTTGCGCTACTCGATATGACCCGCTTCGAGGTGCTGGACGTTCGCACGATGGTGGGCGAGATCAAAACCCGTGATGACGTGTTCGTCCTGCGGGCGGTCGATGCCGGTGCATTCGATGTCCGGCTGATCCGCGAGACGATAGCCGACGCGGGTTGCGACTGTGAGGCGGCGGCCATCGAGGACTGGATGCGGATCGACGTCGATACTGACCACGTTGCCCTATGGTGGGTGGATCGGTAGGTGAGGGCGCGATGCGCCATCGAACATAATGGAGATGAGAATGTTCACGATTCGACAGATCGACCACGTCGTACTGCGGGTGGTCGATGTCCAGGCCATGCTGGACTTCTATATCGGCACCATCGGCTGCACGCTGGAGAAGGTCCAGGAGGAGCCCGGCCTGTATCAGGTGCGGGCGGGCAGCTCGCTGATCGACCTGGTGCCGGTGGATGGAAAACTCGGCCGCGCCGGCGGTGCGCCGCCCGGGCGTGAGGGGCGGAACATGGACCATGTCTGCCTGCGGATCGAGCCCTTCGATGCGGATGCGCTCATCGCCTATTTGAAAGACAAAGGCGCCGATCCCGGCGGTGTCGAGTCGCGCTACGGCGCTGAAGGCGAAGGACCGTCCATCTATGTGACCGACCCGGAAGGCAATGTCGTCGAGCTCAAAGGCCCGCCGTGGGCTATTCAGTCGTGAAAAAAGTATCATATACTTGACATGTTGGCTTTGATGTATAGCATTCAATACATGTCAACGCCACTGCATACCAACCGACTAGGCCAAGCGTTCCGCGATGCGCGCAAGCGCCGGGGGCTCACGCAGGCAGCGTTGGCCGTGCAGGCCGGGGTGCCGCGACTGAAGATCATCCAGGTTGAAAAAGGGCAGCCATCGGTGTCGATGGGTGTCTTCGTCAATGTCGCGGCGGCGTTGGGGATGGAGCTGGCCCTGGTGCCGGCCCGACGCCCGACATTGGATGAGGTGGCGGCCTTGCTGACCGATGGCTAACCCGCTGCGCATCCACAGCCTTGGGGTCGTCACTCCGCAGGGCCGCAGCGGCACCTTGGCCAGCGAAGATGGGGACTATCTGTTCGGCTATCTGGCCGAGGCACCAAAGGCGGCCGAGATCAGTTTGCTGATGCCCCACCGCGTGGCGCAATACACCAGTCGGGAGTTGCACCCAATCTTCCAGATGAACCTGCCGGAAGGCTATGTACTGGAAGGCTTGCGCAACCGCGTGGCGAAGATGATGCCGGTGGATCCGATGCTGCTCCTGGCCCTGACCGGTCGGGACGCGGCTATCGGGCGTGTGCATGTACAGCCGCCCACCGCCCTGCTGGAGGCGGTCGGCGAAGCGCCGGACGGTGGTCGCGGTGAACGCCTGGAAGCGATCCTGGCGTGGGATGGCGCCGAGAATCTCTTCGAGGAACTGGCGCGGCGCTATCTGTTCCGCTCGGGCATATCGGGTGTGCAGCCCAAGCTGCTGGTGCCAGAAGACCTATCGCCTGGAAAGGCCGTGTTGGCGACGTCGGATCTCATCGTCAAGAGTGGCGGGGATGACTACCCCGGGCTGGCGGTCAACGAGTACGTCTGCATGTCTGCGGCCAAGCGTGCGGGCATTGCGGTGCCGACGTTTTTCCTGTCCGATAACCGCCAGCTGTTCGTGATGCGCCGCTTCGATCGCACGGTGGATGGACGGGCCATCGGCTTTGAGGAAATGTGTGCGCTCATGGGCAAAGGCACGGCCCGGAAATACGACGGCAGCTATGAGTTGGTGGCGAAATTCGTCGGCTTGTTCTGCGCACCGGCCAGACGTCGCCCGGCCTTGGCCCAGTTGTTCGACCAAGTCGCCTTGTCGTGCATTCTTGGCAATGGGGACGCCCATCTCAAGAACTTCGGCGTGTTGTACGCGGATCCCAGCGCCGAGGATGTATGGTTGGCGCCGGCTTACGACTTGGTCAACACCACCGCGTATATCCCCGAAGACAGTCTGGCGCTGAACCTCAACGGTTCCAAGAGTTTCTTCGCCTCCCGTCTTCACCTGATCGATTTTGCCAAGCGGTGCCAGGTGGCCGACCCGCGTGGCCGCGTTCTGGGGCTGCTTTCCGTCGTCGAGACGGAGCTCCAGGCCCAGCAAGGCCTCCTGGAGACCGAGCCCCAGGTGGAGGCGGGGATACGTGGTGCCTTCGAGGGCTTCGCCAGCCGATTCTGACGGCGGCAAGCGCTCCGCGCGCCCCGGGTCGTGGACGCCGGGGGCGGCGCGCAGGGTGCATCAGTCGCGCAGCAGCTCGTTGATGCTCGTCTTGCTGCGGGTCTGCTCGTCCACCTGCTTGATGATCACCGCGCAGTACAGGCTGTGGCTGCCGTCCTTGGCCGGCAGGGAGCCGGGGACGACGACGGCGCCGGCGGGGACACGGCCGTAGGTGATTTCGCCGGTGGCGCGGTGATAGATCTTGGTGCTCTTGCCGATGTACACGCCCATGGACAGCACGGCGCCTTCTTCGATGACGACACCCTCGACCACCTCGGAACGGGCGCCGATGAAGCAGTTGTCTTCGATGATGGTCGGGCCGGCCTGCAGCGGCTCGAGTACACCGCCGATACCGACGCCGCCGGAGAGGTGCACGTTCTTGCCGATCTGTGCGCAGGAGCCGACGGTGGCCCAGGTGTCGACCATGGTGCCGGCACCGACGTAAGCGCCGATGTTCACATACGAGGGCATGAGCACCACACCGGGGGCGATGTAAGTGCCGCGGCGGGCGGCCGCCGGGGGCACGACGCGTACGCCGGCGGCGCGGAAGTCCGCATCGCTGAAGCCCGCGAAACGCGGTTCGACCTTGTCGAAGTAGCGCGTGTAGCCGTCTTCGATCACCCGGTTGTCATTGAGGCGGAAGGACAGCAGCACAGCCTTTTTCAGCCACTGGTTGACCACCCACTCCGCACCGCGTTTCTCGGCGACGCGGACTTCGCCGCTCTCCAGCAGGTTCAGGGCCTCGTCCACGGCCTGGCGAACGTCCTGCGGCGCATTGGCCGGGCTGATGCTGGCGCGGTCTTCGAACGCGGCCTCGATAGTGGCGATCAGGTCGGTCATTGAGTCGTAATCCTTGTCGTTGGCGTTATAAGCGATGAGCGGTCAAAAAGTGGCGGATACGCGTTGCAGCCTCGATGCAGTCGGCCACCGAGGCCACGAGCGCCATGCGCACACGGCCCTCGCCGGGGTTGCCGGCGGCGGTCTCGCGCCCCAGAAAGCGGCCCGGAAGCACGGTGACATGCTCGGCGGCGAACAAGGCGCGGGCGAACCCGGTTTCGTCGCCGCCGACCCGCGGCCAGAGATAAAAGCCGGCATCGGGGCGCTCCACCTCCAGCACAGGCGACAGAATGTCGATCACCGCATCGAACTTCTGTCGGTACAGCGACCGGTTCTCGAGTACATGCGCCTCGTCGTTCCAGGCGGCGATGCTGCCGGCCTGGGCCGGTGGGGGCAGGGTGCAGCCGTGGTAGGTCCGGTAGCGGCGAAAGGCGGCAATCAGCGCGGCGTCCCCGGCCACAAAGCCTGAGCGCATACCGGGCAGGTTGGAGCGCTTGGACAGGCTGTGGAAGACCAGCACGTTGCGGTAGTCGGGACGGCCCAGCTCCACACAGTGTTGCAGCAGGCCCTTGGGTGGTGCGTCCTCGTTGAAGTAGATCTCCGAGTAGCACTCGTCGGCGCAGACCACGAACCCGTAGCGGTCGGCCTTCTCCAACAGGTCGCGGACGTCTGCCTGGTTAGCCACCGCGCCGGTTGGGTTGCCGGGGCTGCACAGGTAGACCAGCCCGCAGCGTTGCCAGGTGGTCTCGTCCACCGCGTTCAGGTCCGGCTGGAACCCCAGCTCCTCGTCGCAATTGAGGTACACCGGCTGGCCGCCGGCGAGCAGGGCGGCACCTTCGTATATCTGATAGAACGGGTTGGGCATCAGCACCAAGGGCTTGTCGGTCGGGTCCAGCACGACCTGTGCGATGGCGAACAAGGCTTCGCGCGTTCCAGTGACCGGCAGCAACTGGGTGTCAGGGTCCAAACCGGCCGCCCCCAGGTGAAAGCGACGCCCGGCCCAGGCGGCAATGGCCTCGCGCAGGGCCGGCTCGCCGGCAATGGTGGGGTATTTGGCCAGCCCGTCGAGGGCGGCGACGATCGCATCCTTGACCACTTGCGGCGCCGGGTGCTGGGGCTCGCCGATGGACAAGGCAATGTGCGTTTTGTCCGCCGGTGGCGTCACGCCGGCCTTCAGCGCGGCCAGTTTCTCGAACGGGTAGGGTTGCAGGCGTGCGAGATGTGGGTTCACGGGCAACCTCTTGCGCGGGTTTTCGGGGTACGGCGGTGGCGCCGTACCCCGAAGAGCTTACTGACCGCGGCCGGCCAGATACAACCAGGTTTCCACCACGGTGTCGGGGTTCAATGACACGCTGTCGATGCCCTCGTCCATCAGCCACTTGGCAAGGTCCGGATGGTCCGACGGCCCCTGGCCGCAGATACCGACGTACTTGCCCTGCTTGCGGCAGGCCTGGATGGCCATGGACAACAGCGCCTTGACCGCCGGGTTGCGCTCATCGAACAGGTGGGCGATCAGCCCCGAGTCGCGGTCCAGCCCCAGGGTCAACTGGGTGAGGTCGTTGGAGCCGATGGAGAAGCCGTCGAAGTACTCCAGGAACGCCTCGGCTAGCAGGGCGTTGGAGGGGATCTCGCACATCATGATCAGCTTCAGGCCGTTCTTACCGCGCTCCAGCCCCTGTTCGGCCAGCAACTCGGATACCTGACGGGCCTCGTCGACGGTGCGCACGAAGGGAATCATTACCTGAACGTTGGTCAGGCCCATGACGTCGCGCACGTGCTTGAGCGCCTCGCATTCAAGTGCGAAGCAGTCGCGGAAGCTCTCGGAGATGTACCGCGAGGCGCCGCGGTAGCCGATCATCGGGTTTTCCTCATGCGGCTCGTAGCGGTCGCCGCCGATGAGGTTGGCGTACTCGTTGGACTTGAAGTCCGACATGCGCACGATGACCGGATGCGGCGCGAACGCCGCCGCCAGGGTGGCGATGCCCTCGCTGAGCTTGTCGATGTAGAAGCGCACCGGGTCGGCGTAGCCGGCGATCTGCGGCTCGATGCGCGCCTTGAGGTCGGCCGGCAGGCGGTCGAACTCCAGCAGTGCCTTGGGGTGCACGCCGATCATGCGATTGATGACGAACTCCAGCCGCGCCAGCCCGACGCCGGTGTTCGGCAGGCGCGAGAAGTCGAACGCCCGGTCGGGGTTGCCGACGTTCATCATGATCTTGAAGCCGATCTCGGGCATGCCCTCCAGGCTGACTTCCTTGATGTCGAAATCGATCAGGCTGTCGTAGATGAACCCGGTGTCGCCTTCGGCGCAGGATACGGTGACCTCACGCCCGTTGGCGATGCGGTCGGTGGCGTCGCCGCAGCCCACCACCGCCGGAATGCCCAGTTCGCGGGCGATGATGGCCGCATGGCAGGTGCGTCCGCCGCGGTTGGTGACGATGGCCGAGGCGCGCTTCATGATCGGCTCCCAGTCGGGGTCGGTCATGTCGGTGACCAGCACGTCGCCGGGCTGCACTTGCGCCATCTGGCTGATGTCGTCGATCACCCGCGCCTTGCCCGCGCCGATGCGCTGGCCGATGGCCCGGCCGGTGGCGATGACCTCGCCACGCTTGGACAGCTGATAGCGGGTCAGCGTCTGCGCGCTGGAGCGGCTCTTTACCGTCTCCGGGCGGGCTTGAAGAATGTACAGGCCGCCATCGCGGCCGTCTTTGCCCCACTCGATGTCCATCGGGCGGCCGTAATGCTGCTCGATGATGACCGCCTGGCGGGCAAGGGCCTGCACTTCGGCGTCGCTCAGGGAAAAGCGCTGGCGGTCGGTCTCGTCCACATTCACCGTGCGGACACTTTTGCCCCAGCCGCCATCGTCCGAATAAATCATCTTGATGGCTTTGCCGCCAAGACTGCGGCGCAGGATCGCCGGGCGGTCAGCCTTCAAGGTGTCCTTGTGGACATAGAACTCGTCGGGGTTCACCGCGCCCTGGACGACGGTCTCGCCCAGTCCGTAGGCGGCGGTGATGAACACCGCACCGTCGAAGCCCGATTCGGTATCCAGCGTGAACATCACCCCCGAGGCGCCGATATCCGAGCGCACCATGCGCTGGATGCCGGCGGACAAGGCGACGGTGCTGTGCTCGAAACCGTGGTGAACGCGGTAGGCGATGGCGCGGTCGTTGTAGAGCGAGGCGAACACGTGCTTGACCGCCAGCAGGACATTGTCCAGGCCGCGGACGTTGAGAAAGGTCTCCTGCTGCCCGGCGAAGGAGGCATCGGGCAAGTCTTCGGCAGTGGCCGATGAGCGCACCGCCACCTCGATCGGACCGCCGCTGTCGGCTTCCATCTGCCGGTAGGCGTCGCTGATGGCGGACTCCAAGGCCGGCGGGAGGGTGGCGTCGATCACCAATTGGCGGATGCGCTTGCCTGCTTCGGTGAGCGCGGTGACGTCTTCGACGTTAAGCTCGGCCAGCTCCTCGTGGATACGGTCCTTGAGCCCACTGGCGTCGAGAAACTCCCAATAGGCGTCGGCGGTGGTGGCGAAACCACCGGGTACCTGGACACCGGCTGCAGCCAGATGGCTGATCATCTCGCCCAACGAGGCGTTCTTTCCGCCCACCCGCTCGACATCGTTCATGCCGAGGGACTGGAACCAAACCACATGCTCGACCAAGGTGCTTCCCCTTACTGCGTGCCCGCCAACAGTGCCATAATCGAGTGAAGCCGCCGCCTGCCGGCGGTGCTCGATGCGCTTACAACACAAGCGAAACCGGCCCGAAATTCAATGTCTTGCTCTTCGGCCGGCTGTAAAAGGGCTGCAATTATAATGAGCTAGCCCCAGTGCGGGAATCGGTTTTTGCCGCACTGCAACCCATTGTTGTCCGTTGATTGTTGCCCGTTGGCGCAAGGAGATCATGTACAGCACGTTTCCCAGCCATGCCGCTCGCGGCGCCCTGGAGCTCGGCGGAACCTTCGCCGGCCTGATGGATTTATATGAGCGCAGCTATATCGGCATTCGCCGCCTGGTCCCCGAGGTGCCTGCGGTAGGCAGCCGTCGCGTGTCGACCGTGGCCGGCGCGCTGGATCTGCACCTCCATGTGCTTGAGGTTTTCCCCTACACCACCGAAATCGGGCTGACGTATTACTTTCACCGCAATGGCCTGTGGGTGGCCGAACCGAACCTCATTCTGCGCGTGTACCGCGATGCCCGTCAGGCCGAGGTGCTGGCCGCCCACCTGCGTCATTGGCCCGCCTACGACGGCCACGGCGACCGCGAACCGGGCCATCTGAGACAGCGATTGATCGCCAACCGCTTCCTGGTGAAGTGGCTGAACTACTGCTGGCATCAAGGCCACCGTTTCGATGCCTCCTCCACCGTGGCCGAACTGCCGCCGACCGGGACCGGTTGATGAAACTCTCCACCCGCGGCCGCTACGCCGTCACCGCTGTGATGGACCTGGCCATGCACAAGGGCGACGAGCCGGTCTCGTTGGCGGAGATCTCCACCTGCCAAGGCATCAGTCTGTCCTACCTGGAGCAGTTGTTCGCCATGCTGCGCAAGCATGGCCTGGTCACCGGCACGCGCGGGCCCGGCGGCGGTTATCGGCTGGCGCGTCCGAGCACGCAGATCACCGTCGCCGACATCATCCGCGCGGTGGACGAGTCCTGCGACGCCACCCGCTGCGGTGGGCGGGAAAACTGCCGTCATGGCCAGCGTTGCCTCACCCACGAACTGTGGAGCGAGTTGTCGGCGGAGATTCTCGGCTTCCTCCAGGGCATCACCGTGGCCGACTTCGTCGCCCGCCAATCGGTACAAGCCATCACCGCGCCGCGGGCCAAGAATGGCTGAGGTATCGGCGCTCAAGCCATAGGGTGTCATTGAACCGGCAACAACGGCTCCCCCTGGGATCGCCGATTTGTTGCGCCAGGCGAAGCTTGGTGAAGGGGGAAGTGATGTAGAGGGATAGACG
>CBFGWV010000027.1:0-31405 GCA_965652545.1 uncultured Candidatus Competibacteraceae bacterium
ATCGCGCACAGGGGTGCGCTCCTACGGGTGCCGGAGTTCAAGGTGCGAGTGGCCCGGCTTGACTATCAATCCCCAGCGACGCGCACCACGAGCTTGCCGAAATTGCGCCCTTGGAGCAGGCCGATGAAGGCCGTCGGCGCGTTCTCCAAGCCGTCGACCCGGTCCTCGCGCAGCGTCACCCGGCCGTCGCGGACCCACTCGCCCATTTCATGGCGGAACGCCTCGAACCGATCGCCGTAGTGGTCGAGGATGATGAAACCCTGCATGCGGATGCGCTTCTGCAACAGTGTCGCCATCGTCGCCGGCAGGCGATCGGGGCCAGGGGGCGGCGCCTCGTCGTTGTAGTGGGCGATCACACCACATACCGGCACGCGCGCGCCGATATTGAGCAACGGCAACACCGCATCGAAGACCGCACCGCCGACGTTCTCGAAGTACACATCGATGCCGTCCGGGCAGGCGGCGGCGAGGCGCGCGTCCAGTTGCGGGTCGTGCCGATCGAGGCAGGCGTCGAAGCCGAAGGCCTCGACGGCGTAGTTGCACTTGTCGGCACCACCGGCGATGCCGATCACCCGTGCGCCCTTGAGCTTGGCAACTTGGCCGACCACCGCGCCGACCGCCCCGGTCGCCGCGGCAACGACCACTGTCTCGCCTGGCGAGGGTTGGCCGATGTCGAGCAGGCCGACGTACGCGGTGAATGCGGGCATGCCAAGCCCACCCAGCGCCAGCGACGGCTGAGTCATGCCGCCGAGCGGCAGCAGACCCTGGCCGTCCGATAATGCGTAATCCTGCCAACCGCCATTACCGAGCACGACATCGCCGGTGCGGAACTGCGAGTGCCGGGAGGCAACGATACGACTGACCGTGCCGCCCACCATGGGCTCGCCCAGCGGCACCGACGGTGCGTAGGTCGGCCCGACCTCATCCATCAGGTTGCGCATGTACGGATCGAGCGACAGATAGAGCGTACGCAAGAGCACCTGACCGTCGTCCGGCGTTGGCACGGCGACCTCTTCAAGACGGAAGTCCTGCGGTGTCGGCAGCCCGTGAGGACGGGCGGCGAGGACGATGCGGCGGTTGACGGTGTCTTTCTGGGGCATGGTTTCACTCCTGGGGGGCGGTGAGGGAGATTGATCGAATAGACCGGTCGTCTAGAAATCGAGTGTAAAAAAGGCGGGGCATGTGTAGGCATGCTCCGCCTTATGCGTTCTGCGCCAGACCCAGCAGTTGCAGCGTGCCGGTCATGGCCGTGTCCAGCGGCGAGCGGTTACGGGTGATCTTGGCCAGCAAGCTGGCGCCGAGCCAGGTCTGATAGAGGGTGGCGGCGACGGCGTGCGCGTCCGGTACCGTCGGTAGCGAGCCGTCCGTCCGGCCCGCATCGATGCAAAGTGCCAGGCGCTCGACGATGCCGCGGATGCCGCGCTCCAGCGCCGCCCGCATGCTCTCGGACAGATCGCACACCTCCGCACCGAGCTTGACCACCAGGCAGCGGCTCTGCGCCTCGTCGCCGGTCTGCGAGTCCAGCCAGTCCCGAAAGTAGCCGATCAGCCGCTGCGCGGCCGTGCCCGGCGCCGTCAGCAGTGCATCCACGCGCACCAGGTAGTCGGCGAAATAGGCCTGGAGCACCGCCTCGCCGAAGGCCTCCTTGGAGCCGAAGTAGTGGTAGAACGAGCCCTTCGGCACCTGCGCCGCCGCCAGCACCTCGGCCAAGCCGACCGCCGTGAAGCCCTTGCGCAGGAACAGGGGATAGGCCACATCGAGGATGTGCTGACGGACGTCGGTCGTGGCGATGGCATTCATGGCGCCGTACTTTAGCGTCTATTAGACCAGTCGTCTACAAACAGGCCTTCGTTCTTCAAAACGCGCGCTGTCATCACGCTAGGATCAATCTATCAGCAGTGATGAACAACATTTGTATAGTTAATCTGCAAAATTCAATGAACTCTCCAGATAATATTTGTACAAACCCGATGCACCACATTCATCGGAGACAACCATGAACACAATGTCCACTCGCCTTCATACCACCAAGCTTGCGCTCGGCCTGGCCACGGCGTTCCTCGTTACCGGCGCAAACGCTGTGGCCGACATGAATGACGCGGACATCGTGGACACCGCCGTGGCGGCGGGCAGTTTCACAACGCTTGTACAAGCCGTACAAGCTGCCGGTCTGGTCGAGACGCTCAAAGGCGAAGGCCCCTACACGGTGTTCGCCCCCACCGACGAGGCATTCGCAAAGCTGCCCGACGGTACCGTCGACGCGCTGCTGGCTGACCAGGAAAAGCTGACTGCCGTACTGACTTATCACGTTGTCGCGGGCAAGGTCATGGCCGCCGACGTATCCGGACTCACCAGCGCAACCACGGTGCAGGGCTCGGACCTCAGCATCAAGACCGACGATGGCGTGATGATCAACGACGCCACAGTGGTCCAGGCGGACATCGAGGCCAGCAACGGCGTCATTCACGTCATTGATACGGTGCTTATGCCGCAGTAAGAATCTTCAGGAGCCCACCAGACTCGTTCAGAGCTTCTTGGTGCGCGGCGACCCGGTGCTCAGATTGGGCACCGGGTCACTGGGCCGGGAACACCGCTACGGCCCCCGGTTCCACCGCCACTGCCACTGCATCACCGGCGCGCAGGCCCGGCAAGATCATGGATGCGACTCGACAACGAAGCCGCCCACCGTCCTTCAAGCCCACCACAATGTCATGGCTTGCGCCCAGATCGCGGATCAGTTCTACCGTGCCACGCAGTGCGGCCGACGGCGAATCTTCAGGTAACACGACGAGCCCTTCGGCCCGCAATGCAATCTGTACCCGCGATCCTGCGGGCAAGACCGTGGACACCGGTACACGCCCACCGCCGAGCACTACTGCCGGCCCCTCGGCGAGTGTCGTGCTCAGCAGATTGGATGCCCCGAGGAAGTCGGCCACAAAGGCATTCGCCGGGTTGCGATAGACGTCGCCGGGAGCCCCCGCCTGTTGCAGCACCCCGTGGTCGAAGACCGCAATGCGATCGCCGAGCGTCATCGCCTCGTCCTGGTCATGGGTGACGAACAAGGTCGTGATGCCTAGCTTCTGCTGCAACAAACGCACCTCAACCTGCATCTGGTCACGTAACCGCGCATCCAGAGCCGAAAAGGGCTCATCCAGCAGGAACAGTGCCGGGTTGACCGCGAGGGCGCGGGCAATGGCCACCCGCTGACGCTGCCCACCGGAGAGCTGCGACACCATTCGATCCGCCATCCCCGCGAGCCGGACCAACGCCAGCAACTCGTCCACCCGCTCACGCTGCCGGGTCTTGCTCCAGCCCAATCGCCGCAGACCGTAGGCGATGTTCCCGGCCACACTCATGTGCGGAAACAAGGCCAGCGACTGGAACACCATGCCCAGCCCACGCGACCGCGGGGCCAGATCGGTAATGTCGCGGCCATCGAGGAGAATGCGCCCGCGCGTGGGCCGCTCGAAGCCGGCGATAATGCGCAGCAGGGTGGTCTTCCCACAGCCCGAGGGGCCCAGCAGGCACACCAGCTCGCCCAGTTCGACCGAAAGATCGATGCGCGAGAGCGCCACATGATCGCCGAACCGCTTCTCTACGCCATCGATGACAAGCTGGCCTTGCATTGCACGCTCCACGGGGTCAGAACAGGTTTCGCCGCCCACCGGCGATGCGGTCGATGGCCAGAATGACCACCAGATCAAACAGGATGATCATGCTCGACAGCGCCAGCACCGTCGGATCCAACGAGGACACGGTGCGGCTGTACATCCACAGCGGCAGCGTGCCCAGGTCGATGGTGTACATGAAGTACGTCACCGTGAACTCGTTGAACGAGACAATGAAGGCGAACGTAAGCCCCGCTACGATGCCCGGCCGCATCATCGGCACGACGATGTCAGCAATGGCGCGAACGGGTGAGGCGCCCAACGACATGGCAGCCTCCTCGACATCCCGCCCGATGCCGTTCATCGCAGCCATGCAGTTGCGCAGGACGAACGGCAGGGCGAGGGTCAGGTGGGGAATGATCAGTCGGAACAGCCCCAGCTCCAGCCCGGATGCCTCTGCGGTCAACAGGAAGGCAAGCCCCAGTACGACGACCGGGAACACCAGCGGCAGAGCGAACAGCAGTTCCAGAGATCGCCAGGCCAGGCCTTTCGAGCGCGCCAGCACATAGGCCAGCGGTACGCAGACCACGATGGAGAAAAACATCACCGCCGCCCCCACCTTGACGCTGGTGAGCAACGCCCCGGCCGCCGCGATCGATTCGCCGGCCTCATCGCTGCCAATCTGCCCGAGGGCGGCGACGTACCAACGCAGCGAGAACGCCGAGGGCGGGAAGCTCAGACCACTGTCGGCGGAGAACGACAGCAGCACGATGGTGACGATGGGTGCCACGGCGATCGTGATACCGACCACGGCCAGTGCGCCGATCGTCCACCGGTAGGCACGGGTATCGAAGGCATTGATCATGCCGCCCTCCCCTGCGCGGCCACGCGGGCTATACGCGCGGCGCAATGGCCAGCGAGCCCCATGACAGCAAGCGTGACCATGATCAGCAGCACCCCGGTGGCGGCGGCGCCGGCGAAATCCAGCAAGGGTGCGATACGATCCTTGATAACGATGCCGAGCATCTGGACCCGCCGGCCGCCCAGCAACAGCGGCACGGCAAAGGCGCTGGCATTGTAGGCCAGCACGATCGACCCGGCCGCGACAATGCCCGGCCCCAGAAGAGGCAGAACCACCCGCCGGAACGTCATCCACGACCCCTCGCCCAGGCTGGCCGAGGCTTCGAGCAGATCACGCGATATCACCCGCGCCCCGGACAGGATGGGAAACACAGCCAGCGGCAACGAGGTCTGCACCAAGCCGGCGAGCACACCGACCTCGGAGAACAGCAGCACCAACGGTCTTGCAATCAGCCCACTGTCGATCAGCGCCCGGTTCACCAGGCCCGCCGGTCCCAGGACGATCATCCACCCATAGGCCTGGATGAGCAGATTGAGAAACAATGGCAGCAGGACGGCCGTCGACAAGGCCCGTCGCGCCCAATTGCGGGTCAGGCTGGCCAATACCATGGCAACCGGTACCGCCAGGACGAGCACGATCAAAGTGCTTGCCGCGGCGAGCTTTACGGTGATCCACAAGCTCTTGAGGTAGAACGGCTCGGCAAGCTCAACATAGTTTTCGAGGCTGTACCCGTCGATGCTCTGCGCATCCGCCGAGAGGGAAAACCGCAGAATGACCGCCAGCGTCGAGACAAAGGGCAGGATGCAGACCAGCGCCGGTAGGATAAGCAACAATCGCAAGCGGCTCGACATTCACGCCTCCAGTCAACGCGGCGGCCGGGTTGCTACGGTCCGAGCAGGATGCCCGGACCGCGCACGATTTCAGGCAAAAGTTTCGGTATAGCGCTTGATCCAGCGCTCGCGTACAGCCGCGATATGGGTTTTGTCGTGGATGATGGCCTTCTCGCCCAGTTGCGACGGCTTGACGATAAAAGGGCTGGCGGCCGCGGCGGCCGAGAGTACGGCGCGGGTGTTGACCGGGCCATTGAGCACGTCTTCGGCCATGCGTCCTTGCACCTGAGGGTCCAGCGAATGATCGATGAAGGCATGAGCCACATCGGCATTGCCGGGGCGGGCCTTGGGCATGACGGTGTACATCAGATCGGCGTAAAAGCCCTCGTCCAGATCGAGTGTCGCGCCCACCCCGAATGACGGGTCCTTCAACGCCTGGGTGAGGAAGGCGGGCGAGTACACTCCGCCGATATCCAATGCATCGCTACGGAACAGCTCAGCGATCTGGTTGGGGTTCTCGCCGAACATCAGGACCCGATCGGCCAGCTCCGCCAGTTTCACGAAACCTGCCTCCACATCGTACGCATCGCCACCGGCAAGCCTGGAGGCGGTGATGATCAGATCGAGAGATTCGGTATAGCTGGCCGGCGGCAGGAACAGGCGCCGATCATGCGCAGGATCCCACAGCGCCTCATAGCTGCGCGGCGGCGCCGAGAAGCGCCGCGTGCTGTAGATCAGACCGTCGGTCCACAGCAGATAGCCGATGCCATGCCCGTCCGCACCGGTGCGAAAGCGCGGTTCGACATCAACGAGATTGGGGATGGCGGCAGTGTCAGGGCGTGCCAACAGTCCCGCCTCGGCCAGTGCGTAGGCGCCCACACCGGCCAGGGTGATGACGTCGTATTGCGGCCGGTCGCCCGCCGCGCGCAGTTTGGCCACCATTTCCGAGGTGCTGCCGGTTCGATCGGCGATTACTTTCGCACCGGTTTTCTGCTCAAAGGTCTGGGCGATGTTCTTGAGACAGGCCAGCCCGGTTTCGTCCGACCAGGTAAGCAAGCGCAAGGTCTCGCCCGCGAAACGGCCGTCGGCGCGCGCATGTATTGCCGGAAGAGGCGACAATGTGGCGGCCGCGGCCAGGGCCGTCCCGCCAAGTACGAACTGCCGACGACTGAGTGTCCACGGGTCTTTCATCTTCTCATCCTCTTTGTGGTTACAGGTTGATGCAGGATCTCGAAGACGTCCCTATCGCTTACAACATCGACTGGCTCAGTCCCCCGTCCACGGGTATGGCGGTGCCAGTGACGTACGCGGCCGCGTTACTGGCCAGAAAGGCGGCGACCGCGCCGAATTCGGCCGGTGTCCCGTAGCGGCCGGCCGGGATTTGCGCCTGGCTTTCCGCGGCAATGACTTCTGCGCCGACACCGCGCTCGGCGGCGTCCATGGCATCGAAGCGGCGGGTCCGGTCGGTCAGCAATCGCCCCGGCAGAAGCATGTTCACCGTCACCCCATCGGCAGCGACTTCGCCGGCCAGGGTCTTGGCCCAGCCGGCCATGGCACTGCGCAAGGCATTGGATACGGTGAGGCCGCCGATCGGCTCGCGCACACTGGTCGAGCCGACGATCAACACCCGTCCCCAAGCCCGTGCACGCATGCCCGGCAGCACGCTGATGGTGATCCGCATGGCTGAGAGCACCATGGCCTGGAACTGCTCACGCCACAGCTTGGCGTCGAAGTCCCCAGCCATCGACGGTGGCGGCCCGCCGCCATTGAGTACGACGATATCGATGGGACCGAAGTCAGTTTCGAGCTGCTCCAGCAGGCGGGTGACGCTGTTCTCATCGCCCAAGTCGACCTGAAAACCCGTGGCCGGCTGGCCCGGCGCCGTCAATGCAGCGGCCGTTTCATCGAGCATATGTTTATCGCGCGCCGCGACGGCGACGATTACGCCCTCCGCGGCCAAGGCCTCGGCAATGCCGCGCCCCAGGCCTTTGTTGCCACCCAATACGAGTGCCCGTTTACCGTTGAGGCCGAGATTCATGCGTAATCTCCTGATGAACCAATGATGGATTTGCCGCGGCGGTGTGCATCGAGCGCCCGGACCAGCCGCTGGAGGTCCCATTCTGTGGTCGAGCGATGAACGGAGGCACGCATGAGCTGCCCGATGCCGCGACGCGCCAAGTCGATCGGGGTGTAGTCCGGGCCGTTGGCACCCACGTTGATGCCCTGGCGGGCGAGGCTGTGCTTGAGCACGGCGCAGTCGCATCCGTCCACACTGAAGGTCACCAGCCCCGCACGTCGGTCGCCGACATCGTGCACAGTGACGCCCGCCACCTCCGCCAGCAGCCTGCGCAGCTGCGCAGCCTTCTCGGCGATGATGGACGCGGTTCGGGTCATCGGCCGGCTCAGTGCATCGGCGGTGGCCTGCCCCAACCCAAGCCGTAGCGCCGGCGCGAACTCCGCGGTCTCGAACATGCGTGCATCATCGCGGGGCAAGGGGGCGCCGCCGTTCCAGCGCACGCTGAAGTCATCGATGCACGCGGCCTCCAGCTTGCCGAACAGCCGTCTGGCGACATACGCCAGCCCCGTGCCGCGGGGCCCGCCCAGGAACTTTCGGCCGCAGGCGACCAGCACATCGCAGCCGATCGCCGAGACGTCGATGGGCAACTGGCCGATCGCCTGACTGGCGTCAACCACGTAGATTGCTCGGCTGCCGCGAACCTGTTCGCCGATCTGTGCCGCGGGGTTGATCGCCGGACTGCTTGCACCGACCCAGGTGAGGGACACGATACGGACCCGGTCGTCCAGAATATCGGCCAGCCTCGCCGGGTCGACGGTCGAATCTTCCGCGCTTGGCATGACTTCGATGGTCGCGCCCGATGCGGCCGCCATCCGTTTAAGCAGAATCAGATTGCCGACCCATTCCTGCAGGCTGACGAGAATGCGGTCCCCCGGGAGCAGTTTTATCGACCCGACGATGGCCCCCCATAAGGCACCGTGACCGGTGCCGAAGGCGATCTCGCAGCGCTGGGCATTGAGCAGGGCCGCCACCGCATCGTAGCAACGTGCCAATCGATCGCCGGCCTCGTTCGCCGCCTCCATGGCCCCGATCTGTGTCTCGCGGACGAGATGGGCTGTCATGGCGGCCAGAACGTCCGCACTCATCACGCCCGCACCGGCATGATTGAGGTGGCAGACAGATGGCTGGGCGGGCATGGCCATCAGCGCACCTGTACCACCGCATCGACTTCCACCGGTACGCCGGCGGGCAAACCGCCCATGCCCACCGCGGCCCGGGCGTGGTCGCCGCGCGCCCCAAAGACGGCGCGAAAGAGCGCCGAGGCACCATTGGCAACCTGGGAGTAACCGTCAAAGCCCGGGGCACCGTTGACATACACGGTGACCTTCGCGAACTGCACGACACGGTCCAGATCGCCGTCGAGTTCACGCTCGAGCCAATAGATCACGTTGGCGGCACAGGTGCGGGCGATCGCCTCGGCGGCCTCGGCGTCTATCTGGTCGCCGACCTTGCCGGTGGCGATGATCGACGAGCCCTGCTCCGGAATCTGCCCGGAGACGAAGACAAGATCACCGACTCGCTTGGTCGGGGAGAAGGGCAGATCGGGCCGATCCACCTGCGGCCACTCGAGCCCCAGCGCCCTGAATGCCTCCTGGTATGCAGTCATCGTGAACCCTCGCTTGCTGTCTTGAGGGCAGATTGTCACAAGCTCGGTTGCACGGGTAGACTGATAATAATTAACCAACTATCAAATAAAATTATGGCTCTGAATGTCGATATGCACTTGTTGCGAGCGTTCATCACCGTCTCTGAGGTCGGCAGCATTTCCCGTGCGGCCGATCGCCTGGCCCGGACGCAAGCGGCCGTGAGCATGCAGTTGCAGCGGCTGGAGAAAGAGCTGGATGCGAATCTACTGCGCCGCTCCACACGCGGTGTCAGTCTCACCGATGCGGGCGAGATCCTGCTGGCTTACGCGCGCAAGGCAATGGCATCGGGCGAGCAACTACGTCGGCAGATCAACGGCAGCAAGGTGGAAGGACGCATCAACCTGGGCATGGTCGAGGATCTTGCCGTTACCCGGCTGCCCACGCTGCTGGCGGAGTTCCGCAACCGGTTTCCGCTGGTGGAGCTGGATCTGAGCTCCGGCAACAGCAGCGACTTGAGCCAATCGCTCAAAGAAGGGCGATGCGATCTGGTCATCGCCGATCCGGCGCGGTTTACCTCTACCCCAGCCCTGTTCTATTCACGTCAGTTAGTCTGGTGCGCCAGCCGCATGCTCGATCTCGACGACGATGCGGAGCTACCGCTGGTGATGTTCGATGCACTCTGCTCCTGGCAGGACCGCATGCTCACCGGCCTGGCCGAAGCCAATCGCCGCTGGCGGGCCACCTGCCACGTGTCGACGCCCTCGGCACTGACCGCCGCTCTACGGGCCGGGCTGGGTGTCAGCGTGCTGATGCACGAAAGCGTGCCCGCGGATTGTCAGATCATCGATGGGCAGGTCGGGCTGCCGGTGGCGCCGCGTGCGGAGTTCGGCTTGTTCGCCGCTGAGGATGCGTCGGAATCGGCCATCGAACTGCTCGGGTTTCTGAAACTGCGGTTGGGCGGTTGATCTGGGGCGCAGCCTTGGACCTCATGGCATCAGCGGCACCCAGATCTCCACCACACCTGCGCCGGTGTGCGGGTCGAAACGCTCATCGTAGCGCTCGAAGTCCGGCGTCCCGGCATGATCGCGACCCGATTGCGGCAGCCACTGGTTCCAGATCGTGTACACCGTCGAGCGGATGGCGGATATATGACCACGGTGCTCGAACACCGCGTAGGTGCCCGATGGAATGCGCACACGGCTGAATTCGCTGCCCAGGCGGTCGAAGCCGGAGACGTCCACGCCAGCGATGTACTCGAAACTGCCGTTGTCCCCACCGTTGCAGCACACCCCATAGGCGGCCGTACCGATCTGGGCCGGGACCCGGCCGATGTACGGTCCGAAGCGTTGCCATAAGGCGGGAATACCTTCGTTGGTCTGGCAGGTGTAGCGCTCGCCGAAGCCGGCGATAAGCCGTTCGCCGCTGAATTCGATACGCGGCGAAGCGAGGTCGGTGATCAATGCTTCGTCCATTCTGAAAGGCTCCACGAGATCGAGTCGGTCAAGACAACGCTGTTTTCGCAGGCGCTCGGGTGTCAGTCCGAATTGCTGGGAGAACGCGCGGGTGAAGGCTTCGTGAGACTGGTAACCGGCCTCGAGTGCAAGCGAGAGGATGTCCGGCGCACCCGCGGCCAATGCCCGTGCCGCCTCGCTCAAGCGGCGGCCGCGCAGGTAGCGCATGACTGACGACCCGGTTGCGGTGGCGAACACCCGCGAGAGGTGAAACGGCGTCACCCCGCTGACGCGGGCGATATCATCAAGCGTCATGGCTGCCGCGTACCGGCTTTCGATGAACCACAATGCTTTTTCAACCGGCCCCATTGCGGCCCCTCACGACAAGCCCGCGAGCAAGTCTGCCACCGCCGACCGATGCACATTTGATCGCACTTGCGGTGCCTAGGCGCTTCCCTGGCTCATCCCCAGCAAGCGGTTGGGTCCTTTTCGCACCGCCCCGGCTCCAACAGACGTGGCCCCGGCCCCTCCTGCGCCAGCTCATCACCCGGATTGCGCAGTGGGCAGCATTCCAACGACAGGCAGCCGCAACCGATGCAACCGGTCAGTTGATCGCGCAGACGAGTGAGTCGGTCGATCCGGTCATCCAGATCGGCCTGCCATCGGAGCGAGAGGTTTTTCCAATCCTCGGCAGTCGGCGTACGCTCCTGCGGCAATGACCGCAGCGCCTCGCCGATGTCTGCCAGCGGGATACCGGTTCGCTGGGCCGCCTTGATGACGGCGACCCGACGCAGCACCTCGCGTGCGTAGCGCCGTTGATTGCCGCTATTGCGCCAGCTCTTGATGAGGCCTTTGGATTCGTAGAAATGAATGGCGGATACCGCCACGCCGCTGCGTCGCGCAACCTCGCCGACGGTCAATACCGCGCCGGGGCAGCAGTAGTCGGCCTTGCCCATGATAGATACTCGCTTGACCTGAACTTAAGTATAGGTTTTACCCTCCTACTCAACGTTTCACAACCTGATGCGGACCACTCATGAATCAGCAAATCGATGCGACGCTACGGCGCACCGGTGACCCCGGTACCGCCGGTCGGCCGCCGGTCATCGCCGTTTCCCATGTCTCCAAGACGTACAAATCGGGCTTGAAGGCGCTCGATGACATCAACCTGGATATCCACCAGGGCGAGATCTTCGCCCTGCTCGGCGCCAACGGCGCAGGCAAAACGACACTGATCAGCATCATCTGCGGCATCGTCACGGCAAGTGAAGGCACAGTACATGCCGACGGCTACGACATCGTCGCCGACTACCGCCAGACCCGTTCGCGGATCGGCCTGGTGCCACAGGAGCTGGCGACGGATGCGTTCGAAACCGTCTGGGCGACGGTGAGTTTCAGCCGCGGGCTGTTCGGCAAGCCGCCCAACCGTGCCCATATCGAGAAGGTACTAAAGGACCTCTCCCTATGGGAGAAGAAGGACAGCATGATCATGACCTTGTCCGGGGGCATGAAGCGACGGGTGATGATCGCCAAGGCCCTGGCCCACGAGCCGAGCATTCTATTTCTCGACGAACCCACCGCCGGCGTGGACGTGGAATTGCGCCGCGACATGTGGGAGCTGGTGCGCTCGCTGCGCGCCAGTGGCGTGACGATCATCCTCACCACCCACTACATCGAAGAGGCCGAGGACATGGCCGACCGCATCGGGGTGATCCGCAAAGGACGGCTCATCCTGGTCGAAGAGAAAACCGAGCTCATGCGCAAGCTCGGCAAGAAACAGCTCACGCTTCAGCTTCAGCAGCCGCTGGCGGCCATCCCCGAGGCCTTGTCCGGACACGATCTGGCCATCGCCAACGACGGGCACGAGTTGGTGTACACCTATGACACCCGCGCCGAAGCGACAGGCATTACCGGACTGTTGAGCGAGCTGAAGGCCGCCGGCATCCGATTCAACGACTTGCATACCTCGCAGAGCTCTCTGGAGGAGATCTTCGTCAACCTGGTGAGGGAGGGACAATGAATTTCTACGCTATCCGGGCGATCTACCATTTCGAGGTCGCACGCGCCGCCCGCACGTTGGCACAGAGCATCATCTCGCCGGTCATTTCGACATCGCTGTACTTCGTGGTCTTCGGCTCGGCGATCGGCTCGCGCATCACCAGCGTGGATGGCGTGAGCTACGGTGCATTCATCGTGCCGGGGCTGATCATGCTGATGCTGCTGACGCAAAGCGTCTCCAATGCATCGTTCGGGATCTACTTCCCGAAATTCACCGGGACCATCTACGAGCTGCTGTCCGCACCGGTCTCGCCCGTCGAGGCCGTCGTCGGCTATGTCGGTGCAGCGGCGACAAAGTCCATCATCCTCGGTGCCATCATTCTGGCCACCGCGGGCTTCTTCGTCGATCTGCAGATCGCCCATCCCGGCTGGATGCTGCTCTTTCTGGTATTGACCGCCGTCACCTTCAGCCTGCTGGGCTTCATCATCGGCATTTGGGCGGACGGTTTCGAACAGCTCCAACTCGTGCCCCTGCTGATCATCACCCCGTTGACCTTCCTCGGCGGCAGCTTCTACTCCATCAACATGCTCCCGCCGTTCTGGCAGACGGTGTCGCTGTTCAACCCCGTGGTCTACCTCATCAGCGGCTTCCGCTGGAGCTTCTACGGCATCTCCGACGTCAGCCTCGCCGCCAGTTTGATCATGACCACGCTCGTCCTGGCCATCTGCCTGGGGTTGGTGACATGGATCTTCAAATCCGGCTATCGGCTGAAGGCGTAGGAGAGCGAGCCGAGCCTCAGCGCCACACTTTGAATTCAGGCACCCGTAGGAGCCCTGCCCTCAGGGCGATTGCCTCAGGTGGCGACGAACCTGGACGCTCTAGCGCCATACCAAGCCGATCGCGCACTTCGGGTGCGCTCCTACGGGTGCCCGGGTTTGAGGGCATGAGGGTCTGCCGGTACGGAGTTTTTTTTGCAGCACGCTTGACCTGATCATTACTTGAGGTTTTAGGCTGAGCCCATCGAACCGCGACAACGACCGGAGATCGCCCGATGGACCGCTCACTCAGACTCGCCCTGATTCTCGGCAGCACCCGCGAGGGCCGCCTCTGCGACACCATCGCCGCCTGGGCCGGCGAACGGATCGAACAGCATGGCGGCTTTTCCCTGCACATCGTCGACCCGGCAACCGCCGAACGCCCAACTCGTCATGACACGCACGACGCCGCACTCGATACCTTGCACCGGCAGCTTGCCCACGCCGATGCCTTCGTCGTCGTCACGCCCGAGTACAACCACGGTTACACCGCCGCGCTGAAACAGCTCATCGACTCGACCTCCGACCCCTGGCAGGCCAAGCCGGTGGGCTTCGTCTCCTATGGCGGCGTCTCCGGCGGGCTACGGGCGGTGGAGCAATTGCGCCAGGTGTTCGCCGAGCTGCACACCGTCACGGTGCGCAACACGGTGAGCTTCGCCAACGTGTGGAGCCAATTCGATGCCGACGGCCGGCTGCACGAGCCGGCCCGGCCCAACCGCTCCATGGCCGCGATGCTCGCCCAGTTGCAGTGGTGGGCCGCCGCACTGCGCGAGGCCAGGGGCGTGGCACCGTACGGTGAAATCGCGGCCTGAGGGGACAGTGCCGAGACCTGCCTGCTTCCAGCGGCGGAAGGTCGGACGCCAGCCCCCGCCCAACCCCGAGGGCGGGTTAAACCCCGCAACGCTAGCCGCGCCGTCACACCCCTGACTTTCGGCACACCCCATTCGGGGGGTACATACGGCAGCGAATTGAGTTCACCCTATCTGGCGGCTGCCGTCCACAGCCCGCGTTTTCGCCGGCGCCCGCACCAACTATCCGTGCGCCATCGAAACGGAACGTTCGACATTCAAAAGAAACATGGAGGTGGGACCAGATGTTGAAGAAATCCGCTATTACCCTAGCAGCCAGCTTGGCCGGCCTGAGTACCCAGGCCCCGGCCGAACCAATCACCTTGCAACTTCCGAACGGCAATGGCGCCTGCAACTCGACCGCACTCACCAGTACGCCGATAGGCCTCATGCACTGCATGCGTGCGGACAACATAATCCAGCACCTTCAAGCGCTTCAGAATATCGCCGACATCAACGACGGCAATCGGGCATCGGGCGAACCCGGTTACGACGCCAGCGTCGAGTATGTACGCGACACCCTCGAAAGCGCCGGCTATGAGGTCGACATCCAGACCTTCCCCTTCACCGCCTTCGAAGCCCACGGCGCATCGCTGGAACAAACCGCGCCGGCGGCCGTGACCTACGAAGAAGACGTCGACTTCACCTTGATGTCGCAGACCGACCCCGGCGACGTCACCGCCGCCGTCACCCCGGTGGATCTGCAACTGGGAATGGGCAACACCTCCACCAGTGGCTGCGAGAGCGAGGACTTCGCCGGGTTTCCGGCCGGCAACATCGCCCTGATCCAACGCGGCGCCTGCGCCTTCGGCCAGAAGGCCGAGAACGCTGCCGCGGCCGGCGCCAGTGGAGTAATCGTCTTCAACCAGGGCGATACCGCAGAGGAAGACCGGACCGGACTGCTCAACGGCACGCTGGGTGCGGAGTACAGCGGCGGGATCCCAGTGCTTTTCGCCACCTATGCCTTGGGCGAGGAATGGGCCTCGACCGCCGGATTGCAACTGCACATGGTGGCGGACGTCGAGCGCGAGATGACCGAGAGCTACAACGTCATCGCCCAGACCCGGCGTGGCAACCCCAACAACGTGATCATGGTCGGTGCCCACCTCGACTCGGTCCCTGAAGGCGCCGGCATCAACGACAACGGCAGTGGCAGCGCGGCCATCCTCGAACTGGCGCTCCTGATGCGCAAGTCCCACATGCCCAACGCCGTGCGCTTCGCGTGGTGGGGTGCGGAGGAGTCCGGCCTCATCGGCTCGACCTATTACGTCGACAACCTGGCCGAAGAGGAAAAAGCGAAAATCGCCGCATACCTCAACTTCGATATGATCGGCTCGCCCAACGGCGTGAACTTCGTTTACGACGGGGACGGGTCGGCATTCGACCTGGAGGGTCCGGACGGCTCGGCGGGCATCGAGCGCCTATTCGAGGTGTACTTCTACACCAAAGGCTCCAGCTCCGAACCGACCGAGATCAGCTTCCGCTCCGACTATGCGGCCTTCTTCGACAATGGCATCCCCTTCGGCGGCCTGTTCACCGGCGCTGAGGGAATCAAGACCGAAGAAGAGGCCGTTCGGTATGGCGGCACCGCCGGTGAAGCCTACGACCCCTGCTACCACCAGGCCTGCGACGACATCACCAATGTCGACTCAAGCCGGCTGGGGCTACACGCCGACGGCGTGGCCTTCGCCACCGGATGGCTGGCGCTGACCACCGGCATCCTGGAACTCAAAGAAGGCCAGGGTGAGCGTAAAGCGCTTCGGGCCACCCAGGATCGCGAGCGCTGGGGCGATTACTACCTGAAGTAAACGCGCAAGCTGCGCGTATTGCAGGCGGGTCTTCGCAAGAAGACCCGCTTCTTCTTCAACATCCATATCCGACCAGCTTCAAGAGCGCCGCCTCCGCGCCTCCATACCCAGGAAGGCGACCAACGCCAGCGCCAGCGGTGCAAGGTAGTAGACGGCTCGATAGCTCAACAGCGCGGCCAGTACCTCGCTACGCGGCATATCGCCACCAAGCAGCGCGATGAAGACCGCCTCCAGCACCCCAAGTCCCGCCGGTACATGCGTTATGACGCCGGCTACCGCGGCGATCAGAAGAATCCCAAGCACAGTGACATACGCCACCTGCTGCCCGAGAAAAAGATAAGGGATGGCGGCGATCGTCATCCAATTGGCTGTCGATACGACAAGCTGCAGACCAGCCATGGCCGCCGAGGGCAGCTCGATCGCATGCCCTCTGACGGACCATCGCCGACGCGGTGAAAACGCACACAGCGCCAGATAGCCCCCAGCCACAGCGATCAATACGCCACCAACCCAGGGCAACACATCCGCGTCCAGCGGCCAGGATTCAGGTATCGAAATCGCCCCGGCGATGAGTACCGCCCCCAGTAACGGCGGATAGCCGGACCAATTCCCGAGCATGCTCAAGCCCAGCACCCGTGAAATATCCGCGGTATCCAACCCCTGCCCGGAATACAAGCGAAAGCGAAAGCCGGCGCCTCCGACCAGTGCACCGAAGTTGAGATTGAACGCATAGCTGATGAAGGCCGTGGTCATCACCACCGGCACCGGGAGCCCATGACCGGTGTAGGTCTTGCCCATGACATCGAAGCTGCAGTAAAGCCCGTAGCTGAGCAACGCCAGCCCGGCGGCCGCAGCCAGCGCCGCCGCCGAGTGCTGCTGCATCGACGTCCAAACCTCAGCCCACTCCACCTGGCGTGCCTGACTGATCAGCAGCCACGCCACCAGAGCGAAGAAGCCGATCGTCAACCCACGGCGCAGCCATGGCCACCAGCGGGCGAGACTCATTGCGGCGCGCTGCCGGATGAGGTGTCGCTGCCGGCGGCCGGGGCGACCGTGCCCTCTTCAGCGGGCTCCGGTTCGCTGTCGCTGGCCAGCGGCGGATCGACCGGCATCAGCCGCGGGGTGTGCGCCGGCAACAAGTCGAACCATGCGGGGAAGCGGCGTAAAAAATGGAACACCAGACGCCCGCGCAGGAATGTCCACACGGGCGTCTTGGGCACGGCGCTGGCCTCCACCCGGGTACACGACTCGTTCATCAAACACTCCAGGCGCCGCGCCAGCTCGGCGTTGAAGCGACGGTCGCGAATCACGACATTGGCCTCGAGATTGAGCGACAAGCTCAGCGGATCGAGGTTGCTCGAACCGACCGTGGCCCACTGGTCATCCACCAAGGCCACTTTGCCGTGCAACGGACGTTCGCAGTATTCGTACACAGCAACGCCGGACTTGATGAGAAACCCGTAAACCATGCGGGCGGCGGACATGGCGATAGGCATGTCGGGCTGGCCTTGCAGGATCAGCGACACCGCCACGCCGCGCCGCGCGGCCTGGCGCAACGCGCTCAACATGCGGTAGCCGGGGAAGAAATAGGCGTTGGCGATGATCACCCGCTCACGCGCCGCACGCAGCCCAGCCAGGTATACCGTTTCGATCTGCGTGCGACAGAAATGGTTGTCCCGCACAGCGAACCGCACATCGGCGTTGCCCGCCGGCAGGGCATCGCGCGCATCGCCGTCGACCGGTCCGGGCCGGCGATTGAGCGATGGGAACGTCCAGACATACTGGCGGATATCACATACCACCGGCCCGCGCAGGCGAACCGCATAGTCCTGTTTGGAGAGCGGGCCGAAGTCGTACAAGTGCTCTTCGGAGAAATTGATGCCGCCACAGAACGCAACCGTGCGATCCACCACCACCAGCTTGCGATGCATGCGCCGGAACAGGTTGGTCCGCATGCCGAAGAGTCGTTTGGCCGGGTCAAAATAGCGAATCTCGACCCCCGCCTCGGTCATCCCGCGGACAAAGGCATCGCTCAAATCCGGCGAGCCGTAGCCATCCAGCAGCAGGTAGCAGCGCACACCGCGGTTCGCCGCGTCGATAAGCCGTTCGCGCAACTGCCGGCCGACGGGATCGTCGAAGAGGATGAAGGTCTCGATCAAGACCTCTTCACTGGCCTCGGCGATCGCTTCGAACACCGCCGGGAAGAACGCCTCGCCGTTCTCCAACAGGTCCACGGCATTGCCGCTGCGCCAGGGCCAGCTCATAGATGGAACTCCGCCGCCAGGCCCACATGGTCCGAGAGTCTCGACCACGGCGGGCGGGCAAGGATTTGCGCATCCAGCACCGTCAACCCGCGAAAATACACCCTATCCAGCCGCAGCCAGGGCATCCACGCGGGGAATGTCCGCGCAGGCACGCCGGTGCGCTGTTCGAAGACCTCGTGCATGTCCGTGCAGCCGAGCAGCTGGCGATGACCACGAACGCGCCAGTCGTTGAAGTCGCCCGCGACCACCACCGGCTCATGGCGCGGAATGCCCTCCTCCACGAACTGGCACAACTGTGCCAGTTGCGCGCTGCGGTGGACCTCGCGCAGACCCAGATGCACGCAGATGGCGTGCATCCGCGTATTCAGCGTGGGCAGTTGCAGGCAGCAGTGCAGCAGGCCGCGCTCTTCATGGCCGCTGACGGTGACATCGATGTTGTCCTGGCTGATGACGGGAAAGCGCGAGAGGAGGGCATTGCCATGGTGGCCTTCCGGGTACACCGCGTTGCGGCCGTAGGCGAACTCGCTCCATATGCTGTCGGCCAGGAACTCATACTGCGGTACCGCGGGCCAGGTCGCGTTACGTCCGGCGTGTCCGGCATGCTCGCCCAGGACCTCCTGAAGGAAGACGATATCCGCACCGACTCCGCGGATGGCCTCGCGCAGGTCGTGGAGGATGAATCGGCGTCGCAGGGACGAGAAACCTTTGTGGGTGTTGAGTGACAGTATCGTAATCGGCCGCATCCAGTAGCCCCGTGGACCCTCCAAGTCAGATGCGTAGCACCTGACAGCCTTCAACGAAGGTTCGTTCGTTCTTCAGCGCGTTTGATCCTTGAGGTCCTGCGCATCGGCAGAGGTTCCGGAATACCGTCCGGACATTGATGCGGCGGCCAACATCGTGCGCGTGTAATCGTGACTTACCCGGCCGGCGCGGAGGGCCTCGGCGGTGGTCTGCTCGATGATCTGCCCATTGCGCATCACCAGCAGGCGATCGCATAAATGGGCCACGACCGCCAGGTCGTGACTGACCAGAATGTACGTCAGGCCGAGCTCGCGTCGCAGGGCCTCCAGCAGGTTGAGGATCTCCGCCTGGACCGACACATCCAGGGCCGAGGTCGGCTCATCCAGCAGGATCAGCCGCGGCCGCAGGATCAGCGCACGGGCAATGGCCACGCGCTGGCGTTGGCCACCGGAGAGCTGGTGCGGATAGCGAAAACGGAACGCCGGTCCGAGACCGACCTCGTTCAAGGCCTCGAGTATGCGGGTCTGGGCATCGGCGACCCGGTGGATGGCCAACGGCTCGGCCAGGATACGATCGACCGTGTGCCGCGGATGCAGGGATCCGTACGGGTCCTGGAACACCATCTGCACAGTGCGGAAGAACGCCATGTCGCGACGCATCGGCACCGTCCGGCCCTCCAGGGTGAGCGTGCCGCCGCTGATCGGCGCCAGACCGCTGATGGCCCGCAACACGGTGGACTTGCCCGAGCCGGACTCACCCACCAGCCCCAGCGATTCGCCCTCCGTCACGTGAAACGACACCCCGTCGACCGCTGCCACGTGCAGGCGGCCGACGCCGTAACGCACCTGCAGGTCGACCGCCTCCAATACGGTCGCACCCATGCTCAGAGCAACCAGGCCGGGTCGCGTTGCAGCACCGGCAACGGGTGGGCTGCCCCGCTCAGCCGCGGCAGGCAGCGCAGCAAACCCTGTGTGTACGGATGACTGGCCCGGTCCAGTTCGCTGGCCTTGAGCGACTCGACCACCTTGCCGGCATACATCACCAGTACCCGGTCGCAGAATGCGGAGACGAGCTCCAGGTTGTGGCTGATGAACACCAGGCCCAGCCCGCGGTTGGCGACCAGTTCATCGAGGATGCGCAGCACCTCCAGTTGTACGGTTACATCCAGCGCCGATGTCGGCTCATCGGCGATGAGCAGGTCCGGGTCGGTGATCAGCATCATCGCGATCATCACCCGCTGCCCCATGCCGCCGGAGACCTCGTGCGGGTACAACGCGAACACCCGCGCGGGGTCCTGCAGCTTGACCGCGGCCAGCATCTCCAGGGACTTCTCGCGCGCTTCGCTGCGTGATGCCCGAATATGAGCGCGATAGGCCTCCATCATCTGGCGCCCGATGGTCATGACCGGATTGAGCGAGTACTTCGGGTCTTGCATCACCATGGTCATGCGGCGGCCGCGCAAGCGGCGCAGTGCCCGCGGCGAGGCACGAAGCAGGTCGACCCCATCGAACGCCAGACGCTGTGCGGTGACCTCCCCCGGCGGCGGCGTAAGCCCGAGGATCGCCCGGCCGGTCTGCGACTTGCCGGAGCCGGACTCGCCGACGATGCCCAACCGCTCCCGTCCCAGTGTGAACGACACACCGCGTACCGCCTCCACCACCCCACGGCGCAGATGAAACCGCACCCGCAGGTCCTCGACCGCCAGCAAGGGTGCCGATGCGTTCATTTCGCCGCCTTGGGGTCGAGCACGTCGCGCAAGCCGTCACCAAGCAGGTTGAAGCCCAGACTGACGATGAAAATTGCGATGCCGGGCATGGCCGCCACCCACCAGTGATCGATGAGAAACCGCCGCCCCGAGGCGATCATCGCGCCCCATTCGGGCGAAGGCGGCTGGGCGCCCAAGCCGAGAAAACCCAGCCCCGCCGCGGTAAGGATGATGCCGGCCATGTCCAGGGTTACGCGCACGATGACCGACGAGAGGCACAAGGGCATGATGTGGCCCAGCACGATACGGGTGGCGGAGCCGCCCTGCAGTCGCACCGCATGAATGAAGTCGCTGTTGCGGATGGTGAGGGTTTCCGCCCGCGCCAGCCGCGCATACGGTGGCCAGGAGGTGATCGCGATGGCGATGATGGCGTTCTCGATGCCGGCACCGAGCGCGGCCACGAAGGCCAGGGCGAGCACCAGCTTGGGAAAGGCCAGGAACACATCGGTCAGGCGCATGAGCACCGCATCGACGAAACCGCCGGCGTACCCGGCGATGGTCCCCACCGCAAGCCCCACGGGCATGGCGATTACCGTGACCAGCACCACGACCATCAGCGTCAAGCGCGAGCCGTACACCAGTCGCGAGTAGATGTCCCGCGCCTGATCGTCCGTACCCAGCAGAAACTCACCGCCCGGCGGCAGCAACCGCTCGGTGCGCAAGTCGCCGCCGATCACCGGCGAATGCGTGGCCAGCAGGTCGGCAAATATCGCCACCAGCACCAAGGCGACGACGATGACCAGCCCCACCACGGCCAGCGGATTGCCGAGAAAGCTCCGCCAGCCCAGGTAGGCCCGGCCCAGCCGCGCCTGCGCGCGTGAGCGCGGCTGGGCCGAGAGCAACCAGGCCTTCAACGGCGAATGAGCGGGTGTACTCGTCATCGCGTCCTCGGGTCCAGAAGGCGGTACAGCAGGTCGGAGAGCATGTTCAGCCCCACGAAGACCGCGCCGATGACCAGTGTGGCGCCGAGCACGGCGTTCATGTCCGCGCTTTGCAGGGAATGGGTCAGATATGACCCCAGTCCCGGCCAGGCGAAGACCGTTTCGGTGAGTACGGAGCCCTCGAGCAGGTTGGCGTAGGACAGCACGATGACCGTCATCAACGGCACCGCCGCATTGCGCAGGGCATGGCGCCAGATCACCCGGCTCTCGGACAAGCCTTTGACCCGGGCGGTGACGATGTACTCCTGGGCCAGTTCGTTGAGCACGAACGAGCGCGTCATGCGGCTGATGTAGGCCAGCGAAAAATACCCCAGCAGGCAGGCGGGCAATGCAATGTGTGACAGCGCATTCCAGAACACGTCGAACTGGCCCTGGATCAGACTATCGACCAACAGCATGCCGGTCATCGGGGTGACCAGATAGTCGTAGGCGATATCCAACCGCCCGGGGCCGGCCACCCAGTCAAGCTTGGCGTAGAACAGCAGCAGCGCCATCAGCCCCAGCCAGAAGATCGGCACCGAATACCCCACCAGGCCGATGATACGAACGATGTGATCGAGCCATGTCCCCGAACGCACGGCCGCCAGCACCCCCAGGGGGATGCCGATGATCGTGCCGAGGACCGTGCCCAGCGTCGCCAGCTCCAGTGTGGCCGGAAAGTACCGGGCGATATCGGTGATCACCGGGTTGGTCGTCAGGACCGAGCGCCCGAAATCGCCGCGCAGGGCATCGCCGCAGTAGATCAGAAACTGCTGGATCAGGGGCAGGTCCAGACCCATTTCCAACCGCACCCGCGCGTACACCGACGCCGGTGCGCGATCGCCGACCGCGGCAAGCACCGGGTCGATGGGAATGATGCGCCCGATGAAAAACGTCACCGCGAGCAAGCCCAGCAGCGTAAAGCCCAGGGTCAATGCAAAGCGGCCCAACGCCAGGGCATAACCGCGAAGCGCGTGCGCACGCGCTTCGCGGCGGGTCACCGCAACCGTCATCTAGTCTTTGGTCGTCGTGGTCACGAAGTTGGTGTCGAACGACGGTCCGAGGACGAAGTTGCTGACGTTGGCGCGCACGGCGGCGACTTCGGTCTTCTGGAACATGATCACGAAGGGACCGGTCTCCATGACCTCGCGCTGCATGGCTTCGTACATGGCCGCGCGCTTATCGGCGTCCTGCTCGAGGATGGCCGCATCCACTTGCGGGCCGAGCTCCGGCGTCGCCCAAGCGTTGCGCCAGGCCAGCGTCTTGACCGTGCCCTCATCGGAATTGTCCGGGTTGGAGGCGAAGGTCTGCGCGTTGGAGTGCGGGTCCTGATAGTCCGACCCCCAGATGCCGATGTAAATGTCATGCTCGCGAGCCCGGTAGCGGGTCAGCGTCTGCTTGCCGTCACCGGGGATAATCTCTAGCCGCACCCCGGCCTGTGCGAAGGTGCCCTGGATCGCCTCGGCAATGCTGGTGATCGGCTGCGTTGAGCGGGTGTCCATGGTGACGGTAAAGCCGTCGGCCAGACCCGCCTCGGCCAGCAAAGCCTTGGCCTTGTCCACATCCAGAGAATACGGATTGTCGTCGATGGCGCCCAGAAAGCCCTCCGGCAGGAAAGCCTGATGGGTCTGGCCAAGGTTTTTCATGATGGTGTCGGCGATGGCCTCGTAGTCCACCAGGTACTTCAAGGCCTCGCGGACCTCCGGCTTGGCCAGGTGCTCGTTCTTCTGGTTCAGACCCAGGTAATACAACGTACCCTTGGTCGCGCTCTGGACGGCGATGTCGGGGTTGGCGGACAAGGCCGTGATCTCCTCTGGCCCCAGGTTGCGGGCGATGTCGATATCGCCCTTCTCCAGCAACAGACGCTGGGAGGCGGATTCAGGGATATGTCGGTAGATCACCCGCGCCATCGGTGCGGGCGTGCCGGAGTAGTTCGGGTTGCGCTCGAGTACCGCGACCTCGCTGGCGCGCCAGTCGCGAATGATGAACGGCCCGGAGCCGGCGTAGTTCGTCTTGAGCCAACCGTTGCCGTAATCGCCGTCGACCTCGTGCTCCATGACCAGCGCCTTGTCGACCACGGAGGCGACCGGCGCGGTCAGGCAATAGAGCACGAAACTCGGCGCATACGCCTTGTCCATGGTCAGGCTGACTTCGTTGTCGCCGCTGACCTTGATCATGTCCATGACATTGTCTTTGGTCAGGCCGAATTGGGTGATGATGAATGCCGGGGACAGATCGAGCAGCACAGCACGCTGGAGCGAGAATGCGACGTCTTCGGCGGTGATGGGGTTGCCGGAGGCGAATGAGCGGCCCTCGCGGATCTTCAGCGTAATCGTCTTGCCGTCTTCGGACACCGTCCAGGACTCGGCCACCACGCCGTGCAGCTTGGACACATCGTCCAGGTCGTAACCGATCAGCCGCTCGTAGGTGTTGCCGGCGATCTCAGCGGTGGAGATCTCGAACATCTCGGCCGGATCGAGCGTGATGATGTCGTCGATCTGCCACGCCTGAACCAGAGTGTCCTTGGGCGTGTCGGCCTGACCGAGCGCCGTCACACCCAGGGAAAGTACGGCAGCAAGCGCCGAACGTCGAACAAGGCCTGTCAGCATGTCTCGTCTCCCTTGAGGTTGGATGCAATCATCCGGATCGAGCTCTACTGACTATATTCGCCACATCGGGGACGCGCGACATTCGCTGGCGTATTTTTTGACGCTCTACAAACTACCAGGTGAGCTTCAGTTTGGTCGGCTCGCCGGCGGTCAGCTCGACCGTGTTCTCCTGCGCGCGTCCCTCGAGACTGGCCACGACGGTGTACTGCCCCGGGGGCAACTGCGCATAAAGGAACGGGCCGGTGGTCGTCGCCTCGAGCACCGTGTTGCCCTGGCTGTCATGAACCATGACTCGGACATCGCTCAGGTAACTGCCATCCGGGCGGGCCATGGTCAGACGAAGGTTGAATTCACTGCCCAAGGCCTCGAACTGCGCCTGCTCCTCTGCACCTACGCCACCGGTGGCGTAGGTCGTGCCTTCGTACTGCATCATCATCGCGCTGCTTTGAGCCAATGCGGGCGAGCCGCCATACACCAGCACAGTGAGAGTAAGAAGACAGGCGATTGCGGTTTTTCGCACAATAGTATGCGTCATGATTGTCAACTCCAAATCAGGTATCCAGTACACTTGCCAAGTCGATCAATGCTCAGCGACAGCCAATCAGAAGATCAGCATCAATAAACCGACAACCACCAGCAAGCCGATAAGGAAAATGATCCCGACAGTCGTACCGAGGAACTTCAACATTTGTCACCTTCCATGATTGTGGGTGTATTGGAAAGACAGCACCCATCGCGATAGATTCCAGTTCTAGCGTACGCGCTGATGCGCGAAGCGGTGGATCAGTCGCGATTTATGTTGATCCGGCTGCTCGAATGCGCACTGGCTGCGGCGCCCATAATACCCAAGCCCAGGACGATGGCACCGCCGATGAGCACCCACACCTGGGGGACGCCCAACAGCAAGGCCGCGTAGGCCATTGCGCCTACCACCAACACAACACCCACCATGTACATCAACATTCGTGACATAACCGGCTACCTCCGCGTGCTCAGAACTGGCGGCTGATTACTGATCATCCAGTGCTTTGTCGATCTCCTCACCGGCAGTCTCACCGGGACCATCGGAACTGAGAGCATCCTGGACATCCCCGACCGCGTCATCTACGGCCTCTCCGGCGTTTTCGGCGGGGCCATCGCGTTCGCATCCGACCAGGGCAAGCACGCCGGCAATCATCAGAGTCAGGGCAATGTTCTTGATCATCATTCATGCTCCGTGCAATTGGTCATATCGCTTCGAAAATCACCCGAAAGACAATGTGCATCCGATGCGATTTGACCTCTAAAAGCGACTAAAAAGGTACCGAAGCCACGATACTCACCCAAAGCTGAACGAGACGGTAACAAGAGGTGCATCAGAATAAAAAAGCCGGGTTCCCGAAGCGGGTAACCCGGCCGCGAAGCGCGTCAGTGCTGCGTTATGGCGTCGTGATGTCAACGAACATCTTGGTGGTTTCCGCATCCGCCGCGCTGGGCGCCGCCGGCGGTGGCGAGAGGAAGCGCACGGTATAGCCGCTGGGGCTGCAATCGGCCCAGGTCAATGTATTGAGCACGGGGATCAATTTCCCAGGCATGCCGGCAATCAACGGGCACCCCTTGGACTCAAGCGTGTAGTCCGCCGAGCTCCAGAAGGCATCCTCGACAGAAAATATCGCGTTGAGGTCACCCCCGTCGATGCCCGTCCACGGGCGCAGCAGGCGAATCCCCTGCCGACCCGGCGTGGGTTCGACCAGGGGTACTTTCGGCATGGGCGGTGCTGTCCACAGGGCGGAATTGACACCAATCGGCGGGATGAAGCGATCGGCCGCCTCATCGACGATATGCCACACGCCGATACCGCTGTCATCGCCGTTGCCGATGCCGTCAAGCTCCCGGTCCCAGGCGAGTGGGACGTTTTGTTGGCGATTCTCCAGGATGAAGTACTCGTCGGCCTTGGTGCTGTTGTAGCGCGGCAGGACAAACACCCGGTCGCTGAGCTTGGTATCCAACAACTTCTGGAAACCCGACTGATCCACGATGATCGGGGTCACCCAGCCCAAGGCGAGTCGGTAAGCCGGGTTGAGCACTGTGGTGTTCTTAGCATCTCGGATAGCCATCAAGCCCTTGTGCTGAATGTGCGTCGCCGGATTCGGCGCATCCGAATACAAGTCGTCCAAACCCAGAGCCTGGTGGGCGATCTCGTGTGCGGTCACCATGCGGTTGTCGGCATTGCAGCCGAAGCAGTCCACCACATCCTGGATGATCACCCCATCGCCGACCAGCGGCTGGTTGCTGGCAAAGCCACCACAGCCCTTCTGTGCCGCGAGCACCGGCTGGCGCGCCCGGCCGGAGAAGTCCTTCTGCGGGTAGATATTCACGATGGCCAGCTCATCCGCCCGCAGGACACCGTCATTGTCCGCATCGTAGTCGCCGAAGGGGAAGCCGTCGTCGATCGCATGTTGCACGGCTTCAGATGCCCGCTGGGTCGCTCCGTCGGAATAGTTGCCGGCACAGACACCGCTACCGGGATGGTTCCAATAATTGCCGGCCTCGGGCAGCTTGTTGGTATACCACCCCAAAACGCCGGCCCGGAACAAGGTGAATCGCCCGCCAGAGGCAAACTCGAAATACGCCTTAGTGCTGGTGGAGAGGGTGAAGATATTGTCGTCGATGCCTTGGACGCTGTATCCGGACGAAAGCCGATTGTCCTCGCCCGGTCGGTCTGCATCCCAAAGTATGACCAGGACATTGCGCGACCCGATGACCGGAGCCAGCCCGATGTCCACATGGTCGGGCGAGATGAGCGCGGGGGGGTTCGAGTCGTCATAGCGCACATCGCGCCCCACGCCCAAGCCAGTCTGCTCGGCCAGGTCGGGGATGTCGGCGGTCTCGGAGATCACCACCAGCGTGCGATCGCCCATGACGGCGGTCTTGCCGGCGAAGGGTGGCGACACTGCCCAGTACAAGGTGGCGGTGTGATAGCCGGGGGTCAGCTTCTTGGCGTCGAAAACGAACGAGCGCACCTCCGTCGGATGGTCGTCGGTGGTCATCCCAGTGATGGTGTCGCTCATGAATGCACCATCGACCATCAACGCCAGATCCAGACGCGCATCGGGGTCAGTCCCCACTTCGGCACTGAACAGTACGGCGACCTCGCCGTTGCCCTTGGCCGGCACCCAGAACCCCAGGCTCATGCCCGGCACAGGCTGAAGACCCGGCACGTTGAGCACATCCTGCACGCCGTTCAATGCCTTGACCGGATGCGATGACTGGTTGGGCGGATTGGGGCTGCCCACCACTACCATGGAGCGGTCGGCCACGTTGACCGTACCGTCGCCATCGGCCAGCCATTGGAAACTGATGGTATGCAGCCCGCCAGGCACCTGCTCCTGAATGAAGGTCACGCTGCGCGACTGAGGTTGGCCGCCCTTGGCGAAGATCATGTCATTGGGCTGCATCGGCACGCCGTCGATCAACGCCCGGATGCCCATGCGCGCCTTGCCCGTGGTGAAGCTTTCGGCACTGAAACTGGCCGTCACCACGCCCTGCCCCGGCACGTTCACCGTCTGGGTCATCTGCGGTATGGTTTCCCACACCGCCGTGTCCTTCTTCTGGGTCGCGCCGCTGGGCGGGGTCTTCACCCGCAAAGTGCTTTTATCCTGCCGGTCCACGCCCTGGCGCACCAACAGCGAGGCGTTGCGCATGAACCCGTACACCGTGCGTCCAGCCTCTCGGCTGCTATCGACACGCCACTGCATTTCGACGGTGTGAATCCCCGCGCCCACCTCGGTGGTGAAGATGAACGAGCGCGCACCCTCGACATTGCTCACGGCGAATACCACATCCGCGGGCGCCGCCGGCTGACCGTCGATCAAGGCACGCACGAACATCCGGTAGTCGGTACCGTCTATTGCCGTGCAACTGGCGATATCCGGAAACGAGGTGTCGGCCACCGGCGGCGCCAGCCCGACACAGGCCTCGGCCGTAAAGTGGATAGCCACCTGCGAGCGTTCGTTGGCCACAAAGGAGGCCGACATCTGCACGCCGTTGGTCGTCTCGTAGTTACCGCGGAAGTAACCGGTTTTCTTGATATTGACGAATTGTTGGGCTCGGGTCGCTAACCACGCTCCTTCATCCTGGCTCGGCACCAACCGAGCCGCCTGTCCGAGCCGTGGCTCGGTACGAACGACGAACTCACCTTGGGCTCGTCGGTTGTCGGTTTCAAAATCGTCGGGTATCGGTGGGGGCGCCGGCGGTGTCGACGGGTCCGCACCGCGCCCCGGGTCGTTTACGTTGGTCGATTGGGCGGTGGCCGGCAAGCTGGTTGCCGCCATCGCCCCCAAAAACGCTGCACACAGCAGCGCGGGCAGTTTCCTGGCCATGAGGTTGAACTCCAGAAGGTTAAATACGAATTCATTGCCTGGTCTCTCTCTTGCGATCGGTGCGCGCTTGCGCACTCCAGGTGGCCGGCATGTCGGCCTGATGCGCCAGGACTACCCTTACGCCCCACGCGCTGCCATCGGTGTCAGGACAAACGGGCGGCTTTGGCCGGCCAACGGCGCGGAGGACGTGATTTTTTGCAACGCATCAATCAGTTGGGTTCTCTGGTTGACCGCAGGCACCGGTGGCGCGTCACGACCCGAGCCGGGGTGCGTCACCCCACTACGGGTGGTAACATTTCGCGCTCACACTGCCTGGGATGACGGCGTGTATTCTTCGGTGACACTCGAGGTGGATGGGAATGGCGAAAGTGGTAATCATTGGTGCAGGCGGTGTCGGTGGCGTGGTCACGCACAAGTGCGCGCAACTGCCCGACGTGTTCACCGATATCCTGCTGGCCAGCCGCACGGAGGAAAAATGCCGCAAGATCGCCGCGCAAATCGGCGGCGGCAAGGTGCGGACAGCGCAGGTCGACGCCGACAACGTGCCCGAGCTGGCGCGCTTGCTCAAGGCTGAAAAACCCACGCTGGTGATCAATGTCGCCCTGCCCTATCAGGACCTCTCGATCATGGACGCCTGCCTGGAGGCCGGGGTCCACTACCTGGATACCGCCAACTACGAGCCCGAGGACACCGCCAAGTTCGAGTACCACTGGCAGTGGGCCTACCGGGAGAAGTTCGAGAAGGCCGGCTTGATGGCCCTGCTGGGTTCGGGCTTCGACCCCGGCGCCACCAACGTCTTCACCGCCTATGCCGCCAAACATTACTTCGACGAGGTCCATTACCTGGACATCATCGACGTCAACGGTGGCGATCATGGCTACCCCTTCGCCACCAACTTCAACCCGGAGATCAACATTCGCGAGGTCACCGCGGAGTGCCGTCACTGGGAGGACGGCGAATTCGTCACCACCCCGGCCATGTCGAAGTCCCAGCGCTTCACCTGCCCCGATGATGTGGGCACGTACAACATCTACCGCATGTATCACGAGGAGCTGGAGTCCCTCACCAAGCACTTCCCGAGCCTGCGTCGCGCGCAGTTCTGGATGAGCTTTTCGGAGAATTACCTCAAGCACCTGGAGGTGTTGGGCAACGTCGGCATGACCGGCATCGAACCGGTGGACTTCAACGGCCAGTCGATCGTGCCGATTCAGTTTCTCAAAGCCTTGTTGCCCGACCCCGCGAGCCTGGGTCCGCGCACCAAGGGCAAGACCTGCATCGGGACGCTGGTGCGCGGGGTGAAGGACGGCAAGCCACGCTCGGTGTTCGTCTACAACATCTGCGACCATCAGGAATGCTATCGCGAGGTACAGAGTCAGGCGATCTCCTACACCACGGGTGTGCCAGCGATGATCGGCGCCAAGATGATGATCGAGGGCAAATGGATGAAGCCCGGCGTCTGGAACATGGAGCAAATGGACCCCGATCCCTTCATGGCCGACATGAACCGCTACGGTCTGCCGTGGACGGTCATCGAAGAGCCCGGCTTCACGGTAGAAGCCTGAGCATCCGGGTGGCCGTCGGCATCGTCTGACGGCCACCCGAGCGATTCGAAGCCGCCCCCGAGACTATCTTCTTGAAAAGCATGACGTTTGAATCCTTCGACCCCGGTCGGGTGCCCTCCCCTTGCTTTGTGGTCGACGAGGTTGCGGTGGAGCGCAATCTGCAAGTCCTCGATCGCGTCCAGCAGGACAGCGGCGCCAACGTGCTGGCGGCACTCAAGGCGTTTTCGATGTGGAGCCTGGCACCGCTGGTCGGCCGCTATCTTTCGGGCACCTGCGCCAGCGGGCTGCACGAGGCGCGCCTGGGACATGAGGCCTACGGCGGTGAGGTGCATGTATTCTCGGCCGCCTACAGCGAGCCCGACCTGCGCGCGTTGCTGGGTTTTGCCCATCATGTGGTATTCAACTCCATCGGGCAGTGGAGACGGTTTCAGCCGTTGATCCGCGAGGCGCTCCAGCAACGCCCCGAGCTTCGCTTCGGCCTGCGTATCAACCCGGAGCACTCCGAGGGCGCGGTGGCAATCTACGACCCCTGCGCCCCATGCTCGCGGCTGGGCATACCGCTGAGCCAGCTCGATGAGAGTGCCTTGGAGGGCATCAGCGGACTGCATTTCCATACCTTGTGCGAGCAAGGGCTGCCGCCACTGGCGCGCACCGTGGCCGCGGTGGAGGCGAAGTTCGGTCACCTGTTGCCGCAAATGGAGTGGGTCAACTTCGGCGGCGGGCACCATATCACCGCCGACGACTACGACGTCGATGGGTTGATTGCACTGATAAAAGACTTTTCCGCACGTCACCGGGTGCAGGTGTACCTGGAGCCCGGCGAAGCGGTGGCCATCCACACCGGCGTGCTGGTGGCGGAAGTCCTGGACGTCACCTGGAACGGCAGGCCGCTGGCCATTCTCGACACCTCGGCCACCTGCCACATGCCCGATACGTTGGAGATGCCCTACCGCGCCGACATACGCGGTGCCGGGCTGCCCGGCGAGTTCTCTCACGACTACCGCCTCGGCGGCATGACCTGCCTGGCCGGGGATGTCATCGGGGATTACAGTTTCGAGCGGCCGCTGGCCATCGGCAATCGCCTGCTGTTCGACGACATGGCGCATTACACGATGGTCAAGACCACCACGTTCAACGGCATCAACCTGCCGTCAATCGCGGTGTGGAACAGCGCGACAGACGCCTTGCGGGTGGTGAAGTCCTTCGGTTACGAAGACTTCAAGCAGCGGTTATCTTGAGGACGGCGTTTTAAGTTTTGCCTCTTTATGGATTCCGATCAGGTCACGACGGGAGCTCCCC
>CBFGWV010000028.1:0-31352 GCA_965652545.1 uncultured Candidatus Competibacteraceae bacterium
GGCTCCAATCTCAGCGACCTGTTCCTGATCCGCCGCGCCGAGCGCTATGCGCAGCAGGAGCAGTGGCCCGAGGCCATCGCCGATGTCGAGACATTGATCGGCCGCGGCAACGACTCGACCGCCTGGTGGTACCGCTTGGCGCTGATGTGGCGCGACGGTCCGGCGGACACGGCCAAGGCACGCCAGGCGGCATACAACGCCTACCGTTTGGGCGATACCGACAGCGCCAAGTCGCGGGCCTTGTTCCTGCTCGGCGACCTGGATGTGGACGAGGAGCCCCGGCGAGCCCTGGAGGCCTGGCGCGAGGCGCTGGGCTTGACCGAAGACAGCGTCTACCTGGAGCGCTTCAAGACGCTGGAGAGCCGCCTGGCCTTCCAGGTCGAGGGGGTGGAAACCGACGCCGAAAGCGAGCGGCCACGTGTTTGCGCCCTCTTCAGCGACGATCTGGCCAACCCGCGCAGCGTCGACTTCGCCCAATACCTACAGCTGAGCCCGGCGATCGACGGTGCGGTCAGCGCACGCGATAACCGCTTGTGCATCGACGGCGCCGCCCACGGCAGCCAGTACGAAGTCACCGTACGCGCCGGTGTGCCCTCGGCCAGCGGCCACACCACCCGTTCGCCATATACCGCCACGGTCGCCATGCCCGATCGCGAACCCAGCGTCGGCTTTCGCGGCATGGCCTACGTCCTGCCCAAGGGTGGGCAGCATTCGGTGCCGCTGACCACCGTCAACGTGGATGCGGTGGCGCTGGAGCTGCTGCGGTTCAATGACCGCAGCCTCAACACCGTCCTGTTGAACGGCCGCATGGACCGCAACATCGACGGCTGGCAGGCCGACAACATCGCTGAGGAGCAAGGCGAGCGGCTGTGGCAGGGGCGTATGGACCTGGCCAACCAGCCCAACGCCGAGGTCACCACGGCCATACCGGTGGGTGCGCTGATTCCCGCCTTGAAACCGGGTATCTACGCCATCACCGCCCAGGACGAACGCACCCTGGAGGAGACCTACCGCGACCGGGCCACGCAATGGCTGATCGTCTCCGACCTGGGCCTGATCACTCACCAGGGCAGCGACGGCCTGCATGTGTTCGTCCGCTCGCTGGCCGACGGCAGCGCACGAAGCGACGTGGAACTCGCCCTGGTGGCGCGCAATAACGCCGAGCTCGCCCGCCAGCGCAGTGACGAGCAAGGGCATGTCCTGTTCTCGCCGGGGCTGATGCGCGCCAGCGGCGGCAATACGCCCCTGGCCCTGATGGCCTACGCCGACGATGGCGACTATGGGTTGCTCGACCTCACAGGTCCCGCGCTGGACCTGTCCGATCGCGGCGTGTCCGGCCGCGAGGCGCCCGGACCGGTCGATGCCTTCCTCTACACCGAGCGCGGCGTCTACCGCCCGGGCGAGACGGTCCATCTGATGACCCTGGTGCGCGATGCCTCGGCGCGTGCGATCACCGGCCTGCCCCTGACACTGACGCTCACCCGGCCGGATGAGGTGGAGGCCGAGCGCCTCACGCTACAGGCCGATGCCAGCGGGGGTTACCACAGCGCCGTCGACCTGCCGAACAACGCCCGCACCGGCACCTGGAGCGCCCGCGTGTATCTCGACCCGGATGCACCGGCCGTCGGTGAGGTGCAGTTCCAGGTGGAATATTTCGTTCCCCAGACCATTCGCGTCGAACTGGCCGCGGATCGCGAGGCGCTCAAACCTGGTGACACGACGGCGGTGACCGTGACCGGCGAGTTCCTCTACGGCGCGGCGGCGGCCGACCTGCCCACGGAGGCCGAGGTGGTGCTGCGCGAGGCGGCCGAGCCCTTCCCGGACTGGCCCGGCTACCGTTTCGGCCTGGAGCAGGACAGCTACACCGCCAACCGCATCGAGGTCGACAGCGAGGCTTTGGATGGACAAGGCCACACCACCCTCAGCGTGTCCGTGGATGAGATCCCCGACACCAGCAAACCGCTGGAGGCGATGATCCGCGTCGGTGTGTTCGAGCCCGGCGGGCGGGCGGTCAACAAGATCGTCACCCTGCCGTATCGCCACCAGCCCCTGAGCATCGGTATCAAACCGGCCTTCTCCGGCGATGCCGTGGCCGAAGGGCAACCGGCGCGCTTCGAGGTCATCGCGCTGGATGCCGACGGACGTCCGCTGGATCGCGCCGGGCTGAAGTACGAACTGGTTCGCGAGGAGTACGACTACTACTGGTACTACCGTGACGGCCGCTGGGACTACCAGACCCTGGTGCAGGACGGCGAGCCGGTGGTGGCCGGTGAGTTGGCCGGTGGCGCTGAACCGCGGCGCATCGAGAGCCGGCCCCTGGCGTGGGGCTATTACCGTTTGGAGGTGTTCGACCCGGACAGCGGCATCGCCTCCAGCGTGCGTTTCCGCACCGGCTGGTTCGTCGCCCCGGGCGGTTCGGACACACCCGACCGCCTGCAGGTCAGCCTGGACAAATCCGGCTACGCGCCGGGCGAGACCGCGCGCGTGTTCATCAAGGCGCCGTTTGCCGGCGAAGTGCTGCTGACCGTCGCCAGCGACAAGGTCTGGCACTACCGCGCCCTGACGCAGCCGGGCGAGGACGGGGTGACGGTGGAGATCCCCGTGGAGGCGGACTGGAGCCCCGGGGTCTACCTCACAGCGACCGCCTTGCGTCCCGGCAGCCAAGCGCGCGATGTCGGCCCCAACCGGGCCATCGGTGTGGCATGGATGCCGTTGGATGCGGCCGCGCGCACCCTGGAGGTGGCGGTGGACGCGCCCGAGGCCGTCACCCCGCGGCAGACGCTCACCGTGCCGGTGACCGTCAGCGGCGGCGATGGCCCCGTCAATCTCACCCTCGCGGCGGTCGACGAGGGCGTGCTCCAGCTCACCGACTTCAAGACCCCCGATCCGCGCTCGCATTACCTCGGCAAGCGCCGCCTGGGCGTTGACCTGCGCGATTTGTATGGCCGGCTGATCACCCCGGCGGGCGAATTGGGCCGGCTGCGCTCGGGCGGCGATGCCGATGTCAGCAACCTCAGCGGCAGTGACGTCCGGCCGACCAAGACGGTGGCTTTGTTCTCCGGTGTGGTCGCGGTCCGCGATGGGCGCGCAGAGATTCCGCTGGAACTGCCGGACTTCAACGGCGAGTTGCGCCTGATGGCGGTGGCCTGGGACGCGGACCGGGTCGGGCGGGGCGAGCAGGCCATGAAGGTGCGCGATCCGGTGCTCGCACGCGCCTATCTGCCGCGCTTCCTGGCGCCCGGCGATGTCGCGGCGATGACGCTGGTGGTGCAGGATCTGGGTGCCGCGGCGGGCGAGTACACCGTGTCCGTTGGGGCCACGACGCCATTGGCCCTGGTCGATGGCGACTTCAGCACCGGGTTTTCCGCCGGTGGCGCGGCCATCAACCGCCGCCTGCTGCTGGGCGCCGACGGCCTTGGTGCCGGGCGGGTGACGATTCGCATCGACGGTCCGCAGGGCTATCGGTTGGAGCGCGATTACGACCTGGAGGTCCGCGCACCCAACGCCATCGTCAGCCGACGGGTGATGGAGCGCCTGTCGCCTGGGGCATCGGCCGTCCTGGATGCCTCGCTGGTCAAAGACTTCTGGCCGCAGACCGCTGTCGTCGGCGCCCAGGCCAGCTCCCGTCCGCCGCTGGATGTCGCCGGCCTGTGGGCCGATCTCGATGCCTACCCCTACGGCTGCCTGGAGCAGACCGCCAGCCGTGCCCTGCCGTTGCTCCAGGGCGATGTCCTGGCCGAGCGCTGGTCGCTGGAGCTGGACGTCGAGGTGGCCCGTCGCGCCACCCTCCAACGCGCGGTCGATCGTGTCCTGGGCATGCAGCGCTACGGCGGCGGCTTCGGCTTGTGGGGGCCGGACGACTACGGCAGCCTGTGGCTGTCGGCCTTTGCCACCGATTTCCTCACCCGTGCCAAGGCGGCGGGCTATGGCGTGTCCGCCGGTGCCTACGACAGTGCACTGCAATATCTGCAGGATGGGGTGAACGGCAGCGATTATGAGCCCGAGTCGCTGGACGGTGTGGCCTATGCGCTGTACGCGTTGGCCCAGGCCGACAAGGCGCGGATCGGCGATCTGCGCTATGTGCACGACAACCATCTGGATTCGATGCGTGGCGCCCTGGCGCCGGCGCTGCTTGGGGCCGCCTTGTCGCGGCACGGCGACCAGGCGCGCGCCACGGCAGCCTTCGGTGCGGCATTGGCAGCCGACTCCAGCCCCGGCGATGGCTACGGCAGCCGTCTGCGCGACATGGCCGCGGTGGTTGCGCTGCTCGGCGAGGCCGGTGTCAACGACGAGACCTTACCGGCCCTGGTCGAGGAACTGACGACCCTGGCGGCCAGCCGACGCTACCTGTCGACGCAGGAGCAGGGCTGGCTGCTGCGTGCCGCCGCTGCCCTGGATGCCGGTGGCGATGCCCAGGTCACCGTGGCCGGGCAGGCCATGCAGGGCGACCCGGTGCAGGTGCGCCGCTCGGCTGCCGAGTTGGGCACCGGTGTACGCATCGCCAACAGCGGACAGAGCCCGCTGTGGCTGGTCACCACCTGGCGCGGCTCGCCCAAGCAAGCCGACAACGGTATCGCCGAAGGCCTGCGTGTCACCCGTCGCTACCTCGATGATGCGGGCAACCCGGTCGATCTAACCGCACTGGCGCAGAACGACGTGGTCACCGCGGTCATCACCGTGGAGGTCATGGATGAGGCGGCCCGTCAGTTGCTGGTGGTGGACCGCCTGCCGGCCGGCCTGGAACTGGAGAATGCCGCCATCGGCGGTCTTGGCGAGGACGATGCGCCCGAGTGGCTGCCGGCACAGCGCGACACGCGCTACCGCGAACTGCGTGACGATCGCTACATCGCCGCCGTCGATGTCTACGAACGCGAGACGTTCCACCTGGTCTACCGGCTGCGAGCCGTCACACCGGGGACCTTCACGGTGCCGGCGGTGTTCGTCGAAGACATGTACCAGCCCTGGCTGCACGCCCGCGACCGGCAGGATGCGTTGGTTATCGAGTAGAGGTGGTTTACCGAACACCGAACACCGAACACCACCCAGGACGATCATCGATGTTCCCAGGCTCAGCCCTTCTGGGACGCGTGCGCGCTTTCAGGCCGTCCCGCCTGCTGCTGCTCACCGGCGCCGTGCTGGCGCTGGGGGTGGCTGCGCTCGCCGCCGGCCCGGTACCGGTCCTCCGGCCCTCGGCGCCGTCCTGGCAGCTGCTCTCGGCCGAGGGCCAACTGCTGCGCGCCCGCTTGACCGATGCCCAGACCTGGCACCTGCCGGTGACGCTGGAGGCGGTGCATCCACGCTATGTAGACATGCTGCTGGCCTATGAGGACCGGCGGTTCTATTGGCACCCGGGGGTCGACCCGCTGGCGGTGGTTCGTGCCGCCGGCCAGTGGCTGCGCAACGGGCACGTGGTGTCGGGCGCCTCCACCTTGACCATGCAGGTCTCGCGGCTGGTCGACCCCCGGCCACGCACGCTGGGCGGCAAGGCACTGGAGGCCTGGCGCGCGCTGCGTATCGGCTGGCACCACGACAAGCGCACCGTGCTGGAGGCCTACCTCAACCTCGCGCCCTTCGGCGGCAATCTGCAAGGCGTGCGCGCCGCATCGCTGGCCTACTTCGGCAAGGAGCCGGCGCACCTGACCGATGCCGAAGCGGCCTTGCTGGTCGTTCTGCCGCAGTCGCCCACCCGTCTGCGGCCAGACCGCCATCCACAGGCCGCCCGCGTCGCACGCGACAAGGTGTTGGCACGGATGGCAGCCTTGGGCGTTCTCAGTGCGCAGGCGGTGCGCGAGGCCATGGAGACACCGGTACCCGAGTCCCGGCGCAGCCTGCCCGTTCACGCCGCCCATCTGGCCGATCGTCTGTACCGGCCGGATGCACCCTCGAGACGGACGCAGACCACTCTCGAGGCGCCGCTGCAACGCCGGATCGAGGCCCTGGCCTCGGGTCAGCTTCCCCGGCTGGAGCCTGCCGCCAACCTTGCCGTCCTGGTGGTGCGCAACGCCGACCGGGCGGTTCTGGCGTATCTGGGTGGGGCCGACTACTTTGCCGCCGGTCGCGCGGCCCAGGTCGATCTGGTCAGGGCGATACGCTCGCCCGGCTCGACACTCAAACCTTTCGTCTACGGCATGGCCCTGGATGATGGCCTGATCCACCCCGACACCGTCATCGATGATGTGCCCACCCGCTTTGGCGCTTACATGCCGGCAAACTTCGAGCTGCGCTACCTCGGCCAGGTGACGGTCAGCGCTGCCTTGCAGCGCTCCTTGAACGTGCCCGCGGTGCGGGTGCTGGAGCATGTCGGGCCGGCACGCTTCGCCGGGCGAATGCGGGCGGCGGGCATCGCCCTGGACTTCCCACCGGGCAGCCAACCGGGCTTGCCGGTGGTGCTCGGTGGGGTGGGGACCACCTTGGAGGATCTGGTCACCGCATTCGCGGGCCTGGCCGAAGGCGGGGACGTCCGCCCGCTGCGTTATGCGCCCGATGCACCGCTGGAGGCGTCCAAGCCGCTCATGAGCCAGGCCGCCGCCTGGCAGATCACGCGAATACTCGAAGGGGCGCCGCCGCCACCGGAGGTGGTGGCCACGCGCTACCGGCGCGACGGGGTGCCGCTGGCATTCAAGACCGGCACTGCCTACGGCTTTCGCGACGCTTGGGCTGTGGGCTACACCCGCGACCACACCGTCGGGGTCTGGGTCGGGCGCCCCGACGGGTCGCCCAGCCCCGGTCGCTACGGCCGCAACACGGCCGCACCGATATTGTGGCGGGTGTTCGATCTGCTGCCGCCCTCGGTCAGCGCCGCGGCCGGCACACCACCGGCCTCGGTGCTGACCGGCGGTGGACCGCCGGCACCGGCCTTACGCCACCTGGCCCGTCCCGCCGCCGCATTGGCCGACCGGCAGGGCCCGGTGATTCGCTTCCCGCCCGATGGTGCCACACTGGTTTGGCGCGACGGGGAGAGCCTGCCGCTGGCGGCCGAAGGTGGGCGGGCACCGTTGCGTTGGGTGATCGACGGCCAACCCCGCCGCGGTTCGGGTCTGGGGCGCAGCCTGCGCTGGGAGCCGGCCGGCCAGGGTGCCGCGGAGGTAATGGTCATGGATGCCGATGGCCGCATCGCCCGCAGCCGGGTGTGGCTGGCCGACGGGGTGATGGCGGCGATTCGCCGGTAGACGATTCCGTACCCCAAACCCAGCACCCGTAGGAGCGCACCCCTGTGCGCGATCCGGCCGGGCATCGGCACGATACCTTCGGGTTGGGCACCAAACCGGCGGGTCTGGTGCCATCCGAGACAATCGCACTGGCCGCAGGGGCGGCTACGATACGACCCGACGCCGGCGTCCCAGCCAAACCCCCAGCCCGGCGAGCACGGCTGCGAGGCCGAACAGACCGGCGGGGCCTAGCAACGGAATGGTCACCAGAGTCAGGAAGTCGCGGTCGACGGTGACGCTGTCGGCGCCGTTGTCGGCATCCGTATCAACCTCCACCGCATCGACCGACGCCGAGTTGGTGATCTGCTCGGGAAGCTGCGCGGTCACGATGGTGGCGGTGATCTCGTAGCTGGCGCTGCCGCCGGGGGCGATCGTGCCCAGGGTGCAGGTCGGCACACCACCTGGGTCTTCGGCACAGCCGGCGGTGGCGACTGCCGCGAGCTCTGGCGGCAGGTTGTCGGTCACCGTGACGCCGGTGGCCTCGCTCGGCCCGAGGTTCTCGACCTCGATCAGGTAGATCAGGTTGCCGCTGCCGTTGCGTGACGCGGGCGAGACCGACTTGGTGATGCGCAAGTCGGTCAGCGGCTGATAGCCGAAATCGACGTCGGATCGGTCGTCCCCGGGTGCCAGGGTCAGCGCCGTGCTGTGCGCTGTACCCGTGCCGTCGAGGTCGTAGGTCGGGATGACGCCGACCGGCAGGCTCGCGGTGTCGATGCCCACCGTATACGCACCCGGGGGGATGTCCACGAAGCCATAGGTGCCGTCAGCGACGGTCGTGGTTGAGACATTGAAGGCAGCACCGTCGGAGAGCGTCACGTCGACACCGGCAAGCCCGGGTTCGCCGGCATCTTGCACACCGTCGCCATTGACGTCGCGCCACACCCGGTCGCCGAATGCCGCCAGCAGGGTGAAGCCCGCGGTTACCGTGCGGCTGTCGGTGAGCGTCAGCGCGCAGGTGTCGTCGCGCACAGTGGTGGTCGATACGCTGTCGCAACCGTTCCAGGCATCGAACTGGTTGCCGGCCTGGGGTGCGGCGACCAGTGTGAACGCGGTCTCGTGCGCCGCCTGTTCGTGACAATCGCCGCTGGCGACCGCGGCATCGATCGCGCAGACGATACCGCTGCTGGTGACCGAGCCGGCGCCGGTCCCGGTACCTTCAACCGTCAAGATGTGGTCCACCGCCAGCGCGGTCCAGAAGCCCGAGTGAACCGTGTAGGTTCCTGAACTGGCCTCGCCGATCGTCGCGGCCTGGGCGAGCGAGCCGTCGACACGATAGGACGTCGACAGTGTCGGGGCGCCGCCGTTGTTCATCGTGTCCTGGGCGAGCACGAAGCTGCCGGAGGTGGCGACCTGTGCGGTGGCAAGCGAGGACAGGCCGACGGCGGCGGCGAGGCCCAATGCAGCAGCCGCCAGCTCAAGCGCCCGTCGGGCCATCAAGACATGCGTCGCCCGCAGGATTGTAAGACTGCGCATGACGATCACTTGGCGATGTCGGTTATCCAGCACGTCACGAGGGCATCGGTGCCGTCGCCGTTGACGCAGGGGATGTCGCCCAGGGTGCGCAGCTCGAAGGCGCGACACTCGTAGCCGCTGAAGACTTCCGTACCGTCGTCACACTCCACGAAACCATTGCCGGTGGTCGAGGGAACGTTATGAGTGCAACTTACGGCGACGAGTTCGGTTTCCACGGTCAGGCCGCGCTGGTTCTCGATGACGTTGCAGGCATCTCTCATGCTCATGTTGGCGCAACTGCCGTTGCAGTCGATGTGCAGGATGAAGATGCGGTCGGTGACATCGTTGCCGAGGACGGCGTCGTTGGATATGTGCCCAGTGCCGATGCAGTTCGGGCAGGTGAGGCTGTTGGCGTCGAGGTTGTCGAGGTTGGCGATGTCTCGATTGCCGGCATCATTGCCCTGGGTCAGGACATTGCTGAGGTTCTGGCTGTCGGTGTTGTCGAGGTAGCTGGCCAGATTTACGGAATTGCCGCCGCTGATCGACAAGGTGTTGCCGCTGAGCCCGAGGGTCTGGCTGTCGCTGCCGGCCAGACCGGAGAGGTTCACGGACGACCCGCTCCCGGAGATGGACAGGGTACTGCCCGAGAGTGACAGGCTCTGGTTGTCGGTGTTGTCGCGATACACCGACAGGTCGGCCGATGAGCTGCTCCCGGTGAGGCTTAGCGTGTCACCGGTCAGCGACAGGTTCTGGCTGTCGGTGTTGTCGAGATACGGCGTCAGGTCCACCGGGGTAGCATCGCCAGTGAGGCCCAGCAGGTTAGTGGTCCCGTCCAGTGAAAGATCCTGCTGGTCGGTGTTGTCCAGGTAAGCGGACAAATCGACGGGGGTCGGGTCGTCGGTAAGGCTGAGGATGTTGGTGCCGGCATCCAGCGATAGATCCTGGTCGTCAGTGTCGGTGAACACGCCAAGATCGACGGATGACCCACTGCCGGAGATGCTCAGGGTGGTGCCGGTGAGGTCCAGGGTCTGCAACTCATTGGACGGCTCGTCGACCACCGCGAAGGGCGCCGAACCCAGCGCCTGGCGCGGGGTCATGGTTTCGCCGCTGACCTGGATCTCCAGGAACAGCGTCGAGTCGCCCTGGAAGACGGCCGGGTCGAGGGGTGAACCGTTGCTGCCGAGCATGACGCTGAAGATGCCGTTGGACAGGGGCACACCCGTCCAACTCTCGGCCCACAGCTGCGTCGCACCGGCATCGCCGGTGGGGCCGGACCAGATCGAGAACACGATATCCACCGGTCCCGAGGCCGCCTCTTGCTGCGCGCCGTTGAGCAGCAGCCTGCCCTGGTAATTGATGGTGGTCGGGATGTCTTGAGCAAACGACGAAAGGGACGAAAACCCCAGGACGAGCGCGGCGACAATCGGCAAAAATGGGCCGAAGACGCGCTTGGACGAACAGGCGGTCGGCATGCTTAGTTTTCTCTTGGCGGCGTTTTTTTATTTAATTCCCTTATCCGTCAATCCATTGCGAAACGATCAGGGAACGTGTGCCGGAAAGTATAGACGGTTGTTAACCTCCCGTGCGCGATCCGCCTTGGCAGGCACCCATCGCCCCCTTAGTAGTCGCCCTGAGCGTCACCCTCGCGCACCTTGCGTTGCAGCCCGTCGAGGTAATCGTCCAGTTCCGCCACACTGGCGAACACGCTACTGACCGGCACCGCCTTGACCACATCGAAGACCTTGCGCACCGGCGCCTGCGGCTTGAGCAGCAGGAACTCGCCACCCGCCGTACGCATCTGTTTCTGCGCCTTGAACAACACTCGCAGGCCGGCGCTGGAGATGTAGTCCAGACGCTCCAGGTCGAACACCAGGGCGTGCTCCGGCGGGGCGAGCAGACTGAGTGCGTCGTCCAGGTCCCCGGCGGTGTTGGAGTCCAGCCGGCCGCCCAGGCTGACCCGGCGGCGCCCGCCGGCTTCTTCGTCGATCTCGATCATCAAGCTCATGTCGTTGTCCCTGTGCAGGCTTTGATTACGGTAAGCCGGTTGCCGGCCGGGCCCGATTGGTAATCCAACTCGTCGGCCAGCGTCTGGATCAGGTACAGACCCAGGCCGCCTACCGGGCGTTCCTCGACATCCATGTCCAACGGGGGCGCTTGCGTGGTACGCGGGTCGAACGGTGCGCCCTGGTCGACGGCATGCAGGACGATGCGTTCGCTTTCCACTGCAACCGAAATCTCCACGCCCGGCTGATCGGCGCAGCCGTGGACGTGCAGGTTGACCACCCACTCTTCGGCCACCAGATGCAGGTCGTGCGCGAGCTGGGCGCTGACCGACCGGGCCGTCAGCCAGTCGTGCAAGGCATCCAGTGTCACCGCCGGCTCGCCCGGACCGGGGTGGATCGTCGCCATCCAGCGTTGTGCAGCCGTTTGCGCCGCCGGTTCGTAGTGCATACAGATCAAGGTCAGGTCGTCGGCAGCCGGGGCCGGGCCGGCATGCCGTGTCACGGCGTTCACGACAGCCTCCACCGTGTCGTCGGCGCAGGCTGCCCCCAGTGCGTATAGCGTTCGGTGCAGCGCGGCCTCGCCGAACAACCGCAGGTCCAGGTCGGTCGCTTCGGTAACGCCATCACTGTAGCCTAGCAGGCGAAAACCGGGTTTCAGGTGGAAGCGGTGCTCGATGAAGGCTGTGTCGGGGTCCAGACCCAGGGGCGGGCTGCCCTCGCCGGGCAGGGGCGCGGCGTCGCCGTCCGGCGCCAGGACGATGGCCGGGTCATGACCGGCGGCGGCATAGCGCAAATCGCCGGTGCGCAGGTTGAGTACCGCATAGAAGACGGTCACGAACAGGAAGCTGTCGTTGTCCTCGGACAGGGTGCGGTTGACCGCCGTCAGCGTGGCCGCCGGACCGGCCGCTGATGGTGCCAGTACACGCATCAGGCTGGCGGTGCGGGCCATGAACAGCGCCGCAGGGACGCCCTTGTCGGCGACATCGCCGACCAAGAAACCCAGGCGATGGTCGCCGACGGGAAAGTAGTCGTACAGATCGCCGCCGATGAAACGGGCCGGTGCCAGGTGCGCGCGGATGGTGTAGTGGCCCAGCGGGTCTTCGGCCCGCGCGGTCGGCACCATGGACATCTGGATCTGCCGCGCGATGGTCAGCTCGCTCTCCAGGCGCTGCTTGTCCGCCGTCGTGCGTTCGAGATCAGCAATATGGGTCTTGAGCGAGCCGCGCATGTGGGTGAAGGCGCGGGTCAGCCCGGCAACCTCGTCATGCCCGACCGATTCGGGCAGCGGCGCGTCCAGATCGCCGGTGGCCATCTGGTTCACAGCCTCGACCAGCGTGGTCAGCGGACGGGTGATCCGGCGTGACAACGCCAGCACCAGCACGGCCATCAGGATCAGCCCGCCGGCCCCGGCCCAGACGGCATAGACCAACTGCGCACGTACCCGCCGCAGCAGCGGGTTCTCCGGGTAGACCAGCGCCAGTGTCCAGCCGCTGCGCTCCAGCGGTGCGGTGGCCACCCAGCCGCCGGGGTTGTCCATCCAGCGACTGTCATTCATGGCCAGGCTGCGGTGGTGCATGGCGCTCAGGCGCGCCACCGCCGCGAGCTGGGGTTCCTGTTCCGCCAGCAAGTACACCGATTGGGCGCGCTCGCCCGGTGGCGGCGGCGGATACAACACCATGCCGCTGGCCGAGAGGACCAGCGCCCGGCCGTTGGCCTGCTCCGGCCAGATGGCCTCGATGGTGGGGCCGAGCCAGTCCAGGCTCATGTCGGAGGCCAGCATGCGCAGCACCGATCCGTCGGTGTCCAGCACCGGATACACATAAGTGGTGAACCAGCGGCCGGCATTGTCCTGGTTGGGCTCCGACCATAGCGGCGAGCGCAGGAAATGTGCGCTCTGATACCACTCCTGGCGGCTCAGGGCATAGTCCGGCTGGGTCAGGTCGCCGGTGATGACGACCTCGTCACGACGGGTGACGAAGGGCGCGTGCAGCGGCCGGCCGAGTGCGTCGGGGACGATCACCGCCAGCGACCAGACATCCGGTTGGCGGCGGCGCATGTCGTCGAACAGCTCGACCAGAGTGGCCGTCGGGGTATGTTCGCGCCCCAGCAGATTGGCCAGCGAGGCCACCTGCTGCTCCATCCAGTACAAGGGATCGGTCAGGCGCTGGTGCAGAGAGCGGGTGAGCAGGTCTGCGGCACGGGCGGTTTCCTCCAGCGCAAGCCGGTGGTAGCGCTCGGCCAGTACGCTGAGCACGGCAATGAACACCAGCGCTGTGCCGCCGATGATCCAGAGGCTCAGCCGTGCGGCCAGCCGTAGACGCCATCGTCCCATGATTCGTCGAAAATCCTGTCCCACCATCTCAGGTAGGTATAGTCGCTGCCGTGGGTGTCCGGTCACCACAACGCGGTTGGGCGGACAGGAAAACACTACAGGAGGTCGAATGATGCGAACCCTGGGGTTGGTAATGCTGTGCCTGGCGTTTTCGCTGCCCGTAGGCGCCGAGGAGGTCGGCGAGGTGGATACGGCGTTCAAATGGTTGGGGCCGGACCATAAGATCGTCGTCGAAGCCTTCGACGACCCGGTGATCGGCGGAGTGGCCTGCCATTTGAGCCGTGCGGTGAAAGGCGGAATCAAAGGCGCACTCGGTTTGGCCGAGGACACCTCGGATGCCTCCATCGCCTGCCGTCAGGTGGGCCCGATCAGCTTCAACGAAGACTTCGAAAACGGTGAGGAGGTGTTCAGCGAGCGCCGTTCGATCCTGTTCAAGAAATTACGCGTCGTGCGCTTCTACGACCCGGCGCGCAATGTCCTCATTTATCTGACGTACAGTGACAAACTGATCGATGGCTCGCCCAAGAATGCCATCTCCTCCGTACCGGTGTTGCCCTGGCCGGCGGGCGAGGCACCGCGCCCCGGAGAGCGCTTCGAGGACTGATCGGCGGGAGCCGGTCGAGCGCGGCTCTCGCCATTGCGCATTACCCGGCTAGACTCTTTTGTAATCATTGTCCTGGGGTTTTCTCAGGGCGCAGGGGGCAGCCGTAAGCGAGCTGCCGCGTGTCGATGAGCGTATCCGCCGCCCCGGCTTGCAGGTGGCGATTCTCGGGTTGATGGGGAGGGGTTCCAATGGGCGTATCGAGTAGACGGCGGCCGGCGTTCGTGCGCCTGGCCAGATGGGCGGGTGCACTGGCGAGCGTCGCGTCGGCGGCGGCAAGCGCCGGCGTCACGGTCGGTGGCTCCGCCGCCTTGGAACTGAGTCAGTCCGTCCCGGTGGCATCGACGTCCGAGGGGCTCGGGCCGGAGCAGCTCATCTACAACTGTCCGCACGATCCCTATTACTCGCTGGAGTACGTGACGGTGTCGTACCAGCGCTCCTTCACTCAGGATGGGGTGGTCATCGCCTTCTCCGACCTTATCGTGGAGGCGGATGCGGAGTCCGAGTCCTACAGCGGTACGGTGACCGACGATATGGTCACCGTCACCGCGTCGATCAACGATCCCAACGCGTTCAACTTCGAGGGCACGAGAGACGTCGTCTTTGCCGCGCAGACGACGCCTGCGGGTATCCGTTGCTACTACAGCGGCGGCGGGCAGTCGCAGAACCGCGTCGAGAGCGCCAGCCTGCCGCCAGTCACTGTGCGCCTGGTGGGCAACGCGGCCGCAGCGCCGCCGGAGCTCACCCCCAGCCTCCCCGGCGGCACGGCCGGCGAAGTCTACGCCGGCCAGATCGTCGTCACCGGTGGAACCGCCCCGTACACCTTCACCGAAATCAGCGGGCTGCCCGCGGGTCTATCGGGGCAGAGCGACGGCACCATCACCGGTACACCCGAGGAGTCGGGCACCTTCACGGTGGATGTCGTTTTCCACGACGCCAATAACATCACCGGCTCGGGCCAGATTACGCTGGTGGTCGAGGCGGCGGCGGAGCCGGGTGAACCCGGCGAGCCGGGAGAACCGGGCGAACCCTCCGGCAATCTGTTCGAACCCATCCTCTCGCGCCTGACCGACGGTCAGCGCAGTGTGGCCGGGGCGATCAGCATTTCCTGTCCACAGGCAGGTAGCAACGGCAGCGACCGGCAGTTCTCCACTGACTGCACCAACCTCGTCATCGATGGCAACCGGGATCGACAGGTCGCGGCTTTCGCCGAAATCACGCCTGATGAGCTGGACACCGCGGCACGCTCGTCCGAGGGTGCGATGCAGGCCAGTCTCAACAACCTCGGTAGCCGCCTTGCGGCCTTGCGCTCCGGCGCCACCGGCGTGTCTCTGGCGGGGTTGAGCCTGAATATCGACGGCAAGACGGTCCCCGCGGACGTGTTGGCGGCCTTGGCCGGCGACCTGCTGCGCGGTGGTGCCGCCGGCGACGATGACGGCATCCTTGCCGGGGCGCGCTGGGGCTTTTTCATCAATGGCACGCTGGGTGACCTGGAGCGCGATGGAACGCCCGACAATGCCGGTTTCCAGACCGACATCCGCGCCTTGACCGCCGGTGTGGACTACCGCTTCAGCGCCGACATGGTCGCCGGGCTGGCACTGAGCTATCAGGTCGGCGACTCCACCCTGGACAACAACGGGGGCACGCTGGACTCTGACGGCATCAGCGCCTCGTTGTACGGCACGTATTTCAAGGATGACTTCTATCTCGATGGCTCGCTGAGTGTGGGGCGCAACGACTACGACCAGGTCCGGCGGCTGGATTTCGACTCCGGCAGCGGCGGCGTCGTCCAGCAGGACATGCGGGCGGACTATGACGGCAGCCAGTTCAGCGTCGGTCTGCGCGGTGGCTACAACATCTACCGCGATGCCTTGACCATCACCCCCACCGTAGGCGTCGACTACCTGAAGCTCGATCTGGATGGCTTCACCGAGAGCGCCTCCAGTCCGGACACCTCCGGCGGGGGCTGGTCGACCACCATCGAGAGCCAGGACTTCACCTCGGTGACCTCCAGCGTGGGGCTGAACCTGAGCTATGCGTCCAGTCAGTCCTGGGGCGTGCTCATCCCCAATGCCGGGGTCGAGTGGGTGCATGAGTTCGATGGCGACTCGCGCGTGATCCGCGGCTTCTACACCGGCGATGCCGAGCGCACCGCGTTTGAGATCCCGACCGAGGAAACCGATGCCAACTACTTCAACGTGAACGTCGGCGTCACCGGCGTCTTCGACAATGGCGTGTCCGGCTCGCTGAATTACCAGCAGACGCTGGGCTATGACGATTTGGACGCGTACTACATCAACGCCAGCATGCGCTTCGAGTTCTGACCTCGTAGATGGGGCAGCGGACGGCCGTCCGCTGCCCCATTCTCAATCGAGATAGCCGGATGCCTGCATCTGCTTGGTGACGGCTCGCTGCAGCGTCGTCAAGACCCCCTCGATGTCCGTCGACGTGCCGCGCAACAGGTGGCTGATCTCCTGCCCCACCTGGTGACCGATCGACTGAAACTCAATGATTCCCACCAATTGAATACCGGTATACGGCTTGGGTTCGGCTGTCGAGTCGACCGGATCGGCGGATTCGATCGCCTCGAGCACGAAACCGGCGAACGGCGCTGCGTTCTGGTAGCGGCTGTCCGCGTAGGTCGAGCGGCGGGTGCCCGAGGGCACCGATACCCAGCCCTCGCGCTCGCCGACCAGGGCGATGTACTCGCGCGATGTCGCCCAATGGATGAACTGCATGGCCTCAGGCTTGTGCTTCGAGCCGCTGGGGACGGCCAGTGCCCACGTCCATAACCAGTTCGCGCCTTTGGGCGTGACGCCGACCGGTGCCGGCGCGAAGCCCAGCCGGTCGCTGACTGCCGATAGTTTGGGGTTGTACAAGGTGCCGGCGGCCACCGTGGCGTCTATCCATATACCGCAGCGGCCTTGGGCGAACAGTGCCAGGTTTTCGTTGTAGCCGTTGTGCTCCGCCTGCGGTGGCCCATGGTTCTGCAGCAGGCGCAGGTACAGCGTTATCGCCTCGCGCCACGGTGAGGTGTCGAGTTGTGGGCGCCAGCTCATGTCGAACCAGCGCCCGCCCATGGTGTTGACCAGGGTGCCGATGAACGCCATGTTCTCGCCCCAGCCGGGTTTCCCGCGCAGGCAGATGCCATAGGTACCGCCCTCGGGGTCATGGATCGCGGCCGCGAAACGCTCGATATCGTCGTAAGTCGGCTGCGCCGGCATGGTCAGGCCATGCCGCTCGAAGAGATCGGTCCGGTAATACGTCATCGAGCTTTCGGCATAGAACGGCAGGGCGTAGAGCCGGCCCTCGTGCGAGAGCGCATCACGAACGGTCTTGAGAATATCGTCGATCCCGTAGGCCTCGGGTATGGCCTCCAGCGGTGTTATCCAGCCGCGCTCGGCCCATATCGGTGCCTCGTAGGCACCGATGGTCATGATGTCGAACTGCCCTGCGGAGATCGCCAGATCGCTGAGCAGCCGTTTGCGTAGCGTGTTCTCATCCAACACATGCCATTCGAGCGCGATGTGTGGGTGCTGCGCCTCGAACTCGCTGGCCAGGGCCTGCATGATCGCCATGTCACCGTTGTTTACGGTGCCGATGGTCAGGTGTGTCCTGTCCGGATCGTCCCGGGCTGGTGCTCCGAGGCCGTGACGGGTGCGGATCCGGTCCAGCTCTCCGCTGTCGGCCAAGGCCGTGAGGCCGGTGTTGAAGTCGGCCAGCCGCCGCGCGTGCCCCGGCGTCTGGGTCGAGAAAGCGACATGGAAGCCATTCGATGCGATGGGTGGCTCCATGAACTCGAAGCGGCCGATCATATGCGGGCGGTGCAGGACCATCGCATCGGCTGCGGTGTATTTGTCGGTCACTGCGATGTCGATGCGTTCGCTGCTCAGCTTGTCCAGGTTCTGCAGGACATCGGCGACGGGTTCCTTGTACAGAAAGTCTGCCTGATCGAACGCCGGCGATACGGTGGCGCCGCGGATCATGCCGAAGCGCAAGTCCCGCAGGTGCCGGATGCGCGCCTCCGGGGACAAGCCAGCCGGTTCGCTTACCGACGAGGACTTCAACCGCAGAAAGCCAATGTTGTCGCCCGGAAATGGGGCGGAGAACGCAAGGTTCGCTGAAGGGTCGGTGTCGATATGGGCCGGGAACCAGCCGTCCACCGCGCCGGATCGAGCAAGCCTCGCTGCCCGCGGCAAAGGGTAGAATTCAAGTGTCACCGTGTAACCGGCACGGGTCAGAACGGTGGTGACGACCTCGGCGGCATACCCCTGGTCGGGCAACTCGTTGCCCGCATACGGTTCGTACTCCGCCACGGCCAGGGTGATGTGGCCGGGGGAATGCGCTCCCGCCTGGCCGGGCAGCGCCGCGGCCAGGAGTAGGGCAACGCTTGCGAGCGGTGCGTGTCGAGTCATCTATCTTGAGATTACAGGCCCCGCCATTGCTGGAACCGGGCTTCCAGCGCCTCGCTGTTCCGGTTCCAGAACTCCGCTCCGGTGAGCAGGCCGAAGCGCAGATTCTGTGGCGCGGTCGGCAGGTCGGTCTGGCGGCTGCTGTCCACCAGCGGTATCGCCTTGGTATTGACCGGGCCGTAGGGGAAGTGCAGCGGAAACTCCGCAATGACCTCCGGACGCATCGCAAAGTTGATGAAGTCGTAGGCTTGGTCGAGGTTCGGCGTGCGGTTGCGGACCACCCAGAAATCCAGGGTGTAGATCACGTTGTTCCAGATGATCTTCAGCGGCATGCCTTCGGCGATGGCATTGGAGGCACGCCCGTTATAGCCGTTCATCATGACCGCGTCGGTGTCGATGAGCAGCTCCACCGGGGTGACGCCGTCGGCCCACCAGATGACATGCGGCTTGAGCTGATCCAACTTGGCAAAGGCCCGATCCACGCCCTGCGGTGTGGACAGCACGTTGTACACCTCGCCCACGGCCACACCGTCGGCCATCAGCGCCATCTCCAGCGACCACTGTGCCTTGTCGCGCAAGGCCCGTTTGCCCGGAATGCTGTCGACATTCCACATGTCGGCCCAGGAAACCGGGCCGCGGGGCACCCGCTCGGTGTTGTACACGAGCACGAACGACCACACGATGAAGCCGACACCGCAGTCGGCGATGCCCGAAGGCAGCAGGTCGTTCTTATGAGTGATGCGGTTCCAGTCGATACGCTGCCAGATGCCTTCTTCGCAACCGCGGAGCATGTCGGAGAACTCAACCTCCACGACGTCCCAGGTCTTGCCGGCGGCGTACGCATCGCGGATTTCGCCCATGCTGCCGTTGAACGAGTCTTCCGCGTAGCGGGTATTGAATGCTTTGGCATAGGGATCGAAGAACACCTGCCGCTCCGCGTCCTGGTATAACCCGCCCCAGGACACCAACGTCAGCGGCTCATTCGCAGTGGAGGCTGCGACGATCGGGGCGGGCACCGGGGTGGGGGCCGCCGGTGCCGGCGCGGGCGGGGCGGCCACCGGTACAGGTGTCGGTGCGGGCGTCGGTGCGGCGGCTGTCGTCGTTCGCGGTGTCGGACTCGCAGGTTCCGGTGCCCTGGCGGTGACCCGCGGTGCGTCCGACTGGAACAATGGCTGGGTCAGAAACGCCAACACCAACACCAGCACCAGGTTTGCCGCAATGCCTGCCGAGACTTTCATCGTGGTATTCATCGAACGAAATACCTTCTGTCGCTCACACTTGAGTCGTGCTCTCGAAAGGTCTTAAGTCTTTTGGCACAGGTGAGCAATCATGCGTCCGGTGAGTGTTTGTGCTGTTTTTATCTTAATTGATTGTAATAATTGATATTTTGTCGGTGCGCCGTTGAATGTCAAAAGCTGTGACGCTCACCGATTCGACTAGGTCACCCTGACAACCACGGCACTGACATTGTCCCGCGCGCCGTTGTGCAAGGCGGTGGCCAACAAGCTTTTCACCGTGGCGTGGGGGTCGGGCTGGCCAAGTTGCTGGCCGATCTCGGCCTCCGGAACGGCGTGGATCAACCCGTCGCTGCACACCAGCAACACATCGCCTGCCCGCACATCGAGCGCAAGCGCTTCCACACCCGGGTCGGGGTCGACGCCGACGACACGCGTGATCAAATGCCGCATCGGGTGGCGGTCGGCCTGTTCCGGGGTGATCTCGCCACGGTCGATGAGCTCCTGGACGAAGCTGTGGTCGCGGGTCAACCACTCGAATTGCCCCTGGCGCAGGCGACCGATTCGCGAGTCCCCGGCCCACAGGGCGGTCATGGTCGCGCCATTGGCGAGCAGCACGGCGATGGTGCTGCCGATTGTCGTGTTGCGCGCTTTGCCCAGGGACGTAAGCTCCAGATTGACCTCGCGTACCGCGGCGATCACCCCATCGGTGGAGAGCCGCTCCGCCGACAGTGCGTCCAGCGTTTCGATCAGGCGGGCGCTGGCCAGCTCCCCTGCGCTGTGGCCGCCCATACCGTCGGCCACGCACCACAGCCCACGCGCCGGACGGTCCAGGACGGCATCCTGGTTGGCGGTGCGTACTGTGCCGACATGGGTAATCGCAGCGGAGCGGTATCCGGCTGCCGGTTCTGGCTGGGATGAGTCGGTCATGCAGTGCATCCTGGGCGGCGATATTGCGTAGCATAGGTCACCGTCGTCGGCGATGCCCGCGCAGACTGGCACGCGGCGGACTAAGGTCAGGTAGATCGATCACTGGAGCGCGTGCGTGGATGAGCCCACAGTCGCCGGCCCGTTGCCGGCGCCGCTGACCGTCCCCGGTTATACCGTCATGACCGAGCTCGGTCGCGGCGGTATGGCCGCCGTCTACCGGGCGCGCCAGGACCGTCTGAACCGCGAGGTCGCGTTGAAGGTCATGGAGCCGACCGGCGACGAGGAGCTCGATGCCGAGTTCGTCCAGCGTTTCGTGCGCGAGGCGCAGACCGCATCGCGTTTCAGCCACCCGAATATCGTCACCATTCACGATTTCGGCCAGCATGACGAGCGCTTGTGGATGGCCATGGAGCTATGCCCCGGCGGCACGCTGCGCCAGCACCAGGAGCGCTTTCGCGACCCCGCCGCTGCCTGCCGCTTGATCCTCGTCATCGCCGATGCGCTGCGCTACCTGCACCACAACGGCATCATCCACCGCGACGTGAAGCCGGCGAATATCCTGTTCCGCGCGGATGACACCCCGGTGCTGACCGACTTCGGCATCATCAAAGCCCAGGACACGACCCGGTTGACCGAGTTGGGGCTGGTGGTCGGTACCCCGGCCTACTTGAGTGCCGAGCAGGTCAAGGGTGGCGAGGCGGAGCCGGCCAGCGATTTCTTCAGCCTCGGGGTCATGTTCTATGAGCTGCTGACCGGTGAGAAGCCGTTCAACGGCCTGGCGCGCGACGCGGACAAGCGCAGCCCGTTGCCGCGCGAGCTGGGCCGCTTCCAGCCGGTCGTCGACGGCTTGCTGGCGGTCGATCCACGCGAGCGCATCCACACCGTGGAGCGGTTGCGCGAGGTGCTCGAGCCGATTCTCAACCCGCCGCATCGCGCCATGCGCCACGGTTGGGTGGCGGCCGCGCTGGTGGGTGTTGCGGCGCTGACGGCCACGGTGGTCGCGCGCTGGCCGCAGACGGCGGACGACGGACCGCCACCACCACCACCGCTGCCCGAGACCCTGACCGAACTGACGCCGCAGTTGCGTGACCTGCTCGATACCGCGATCAAGCACCGGGAGGCCAACCGCCTGGTGCTTCCGGCGACCTCGAGCGCGCTGGCGGCGGTCTGCCGGGTGGTTGCGGACGCGCCGACCAACGCCGGCGTGCTGGCGTATCTGGACACCTTGATCTATGAGATTGGAGGCCAGGCACCCACAATTGCGCTCAAGGCAAGCGATAAGGTTCTGCTGCCCGGCGATCTTCGGCCGTGCCTGGAGTCCGCATTGGACCCCCAGCGCAAGGCCAAGCTTCAGTCGGCAGTGGCTGGATTGAACACGGGCGACAGTTGATCGGGCACGTGTGGCACTCGGGGCGGTCCCGCCCCGGGTGGGATACATACGTACCTGACCGGGGGATACTTCGATGACAGCATTGCACCATTCATGGCAGACGGCGCTGGCTGCGGCGCTGATCACAGTGTTGGCCGGCTGTTCCGCCAGCACGCCCAACGCCCAAGGCGGCTTGGCCGCCCGTTCGGTGGCGCCGCCGGGGGTGCCGGTCGACAAACTCATGGTCGTGGACTGCCTGCTGCCGCCGCAGGTGCGCCAGCTCGGTACGGCGCGAACCTACTTGTCCGCCCGCCGCGCGACCAAGCTGCCGGCCTATCAATGCGAGATCCGCGGCGGTGAGTACATCGCCTTCGACCGTGCCAGCCTGCGCACCTCTCTGGCGGTCTGGCTGCCCGATGCCGAGGCCGGCAACGCCGAGGCGCAGACCTACGTCGGCGAGTTGTACGAGCAAGGTTTGGGCACGGCTCCGGACTATCAGCGCGCGGCGCACTGGTACACGCAGGCGGCGAACCAGGGCAACCCGCGCGCGCGTATCAACCTCGGCTCACTGTACGAGCGCGGGCTGGGCGTGCCGAAAGACCCACAGCGGGCGCTGAACCTGTACCGTGAAGGGGCCGGTCTGGTCGGTGACGAGGTCGTCTATGCCTCCAATCTCGATGCCATTCGCGCCGAGCGCGATCAACTCAGCGCGCAACTGGTGGACAAGACCCGCGAGGTCGATTCGCTGCGCCAGGAGCTCAGCCGTACGCGGTCGTCATTGCAGCGCCAGCGCAGCGAGGCCGACCAGGTGCAGCAGGAACTGCGCAGCCTGCGCCAGCAGGCCGTGGCGCCGGCGGCATCCAGCGACACGGTGGCCCGTTTGCAGCGCGAGATCGACAGCCGCGAGCAAACCCTCAGCCGCTTGCAATCCCAGGTCGGCTACCTGACCCAGCGTGCCGAAACCGCCGAGACTCAAGTCGCCGAGCAAGCCGGCAGCGCCCTGGCCGGCGCCGAGGCGCAGGCCGAACTCGGTGCTCGCATCGCCGCGTTGGAGACCGAGCTCACCCGTGCCCGCGAAGACGCCCTGCTGCGTGAGGCGGCCTTTGCCGAGCAGGAGGCGCGTTGGCTGGCCATGCAGCGTGCCCAGGCCGGCGCTCAGGTGCAGGCCAGCGCACAGGCCAGCGGTGAGCTGGCTCAGGCGCGTTCGCAGATCGCCCAATTGCAGCAGCAACTGGCCTCGGTACAGTTGAGCGACGCCTCCGAGCAGGCCGAGGCCGACCAACTGGCGCAGGATCTGGCGGCGACCGACGCCCGTCTGGCCCAGGCGCGTCAGCGTATGGCCGCCCTGGAAGCCCAGCTTCAGGCCAACGCCACCGACCGCGCCGCCCTGGCGCAGCGCGAACGCGAACTGACCGCCGCGCAAAGCGACCTGACTGCGGCACAGAACCAGATCGACCAGTTGGAGCGGCGCCTGACCCTGAGCGAGCAGGCCGGTGGCACCGCGCTGGAGTCCTCGCGCCGCCTGCAGGCGGCCCTGGCCGAGTCGCGCCAGGAACTGGTGGCCGCCCGCGGGCGCATCACCGCGCTGGAGGGCAACGTTGCGGGCCTGAGCGAGGCGCAGGCGGCCTTGGCGCAGCGCGAGCGCGAGCTGGCCCAGGCCCGTGCCGAACTCGAGGACTCGCGCAGCCGCATTGCGTCACTGGAGCAGCAGGTGCAACGCAGCGAACAGTCCGGTGGCACCGCCTCGGCCGAAGCGGCCGCCTTGCGTGCCCAATTGGCCGAACTGCGCGCCGCCCAGGCCACCTCGCGCGGTCGGGTGCTGGCCTTGGAGGAGGCCTTGGAAACGGTCCGCAGCGACAGCGTTCCCCGTGCCGAGTTGGTCGCCGCCCGGGCCGACGCCGGCCGGGTTGCCGGCGAGCTCGATCAGACCCGCTCCGCTCTGGCGGCCGCGGAGGGCAAGGTCACGGCACTGGAGCAGGCGCTGGCCGAGGCCCGCGACCGGCTCGCCAGCACAGCCGTCAGCGACAGCCCGGCGGTCGCCAGCGGCGGCACCCGCAGCACCGGTGCTCTGGTGCCCAGTGGCCTCGGCCGGTACTACGCGCTGGTCATCGGCAACAGCAACTACCGTGACTTCAACACCTTGGCCACCCCGCACAACGACGCCCGCGCCCTGGCCGCCGTACTGCGCTCGAACTACGGTTTCGAGGTCGAGGTGGTCCTGGATGCCACACGCGAACAGACCTTGCGGGCCCTGGAGCGCTACCGCGGCAGCCTGACCGAGAACGACAACTTCCTGCTCTACTACGCCGGCCACGGTGAGCTCGATCGCGGCAACAACGAGGGCAACTGGCTGCCGGTGGATGCCGAGCGCGACAACGTCGTCAACTGGATCTCCAACCAGGCCATCACCAACATCGTCAACAACATGTCGGCCAAGCACGTGATGGTGATCGCCGACTCCTGCTATTCGGGCACGCTCACCCGCTCCACCGCCACCACCGTGGGCGGGCGGCTGACCGCTGATCAGCAACTCAAACTGTATCGTGACATGGCCCAGAAGCGCTCGCGCACCGTACTCACATCAGGCGGCATCGCGCCGGTGCTCGACACCGGCGGCGGCAGCAACTCGGTCTTCGCTCGCGCGCTGCTGGATGTGCTGGAGACCAACCAGGGGGTGCTCGAGGGGCCGTATCTGTTTGGCGAGATCTTCGACCGCATGCGCGCCTCGACCGCGCAACTGGGGGTGCGCCAGGAGCCCCAGTACGCGGCCATGCACTTCGCCGGCGACCAGGGCGTGCCGTTCCTGTTCGCCAGCCGCTGACGCCTCTGATGGCGAACCGCACATATGTAGGATGGGTTGAGCGCCAGCGATACCCATCATGTGCGGGCGATCGAAGCCAGCGTGAGGCTGGCGACCCGCCGATCGGGCGACCAGGGCGGCGGCGTTCGCAAACCTCTACGACTCCGCACTACGGTGGCACGATGGGTATCGCTGACGCTCACAACCCATCCTACATGGGGCCTGTTTACCGCGGGGACCCGGCCGGCTCAGAACGTCTCCACCGCTGCCGGCCAGAGCGTCTTCCAGCAGCAGTGGTGGTCGAATCCCGGGTGGACGATAGCCCCCGGGGGGGCGAGGGCGGGCGGCACCTCGCCATCCAGTGCGCCGGCATGGTGGGCCTGGGGCAGATCGGCCAGCGCAGGCAGAACGTCGCGGGCGTTGCTCGAACCGGTCAGCGGCGAATAATCGTGCCAGCGGGCCCAGGCGTCGATGTCCGCTGGTGTGCCGAGGGTGACGATGCCAGGCCGGCGGGCGTGTAGGCGCTCGGCCATCAGCATGGCCAGGACGCCGCCGCCGCTGTGCCCGATCAAGCTCAGGCGGCGCTCGCCACCGGGCAGTTTGGCAAGGATGCCCTCGAGCGCGGCGACGAGGCTGTCCACCACCTGCGGGCTGTAGCGCATCTGGGTCCAGAACAAGGGATGGCAGGCCGGGTCGCGGTTGGCCAGCCCCTCGTAGCATGGGCGGCCCAGGCGCAGGGTGGAGGCCCCGTCCAGGGCCGCCAGGGTGTCGGTGACCGGCTGGCGCGGCCCCGGGTCGCGAGCGATGCGCCCGTTCGGCAGCCACGGTGTACCGTCGCCCTCGAGGTATACATGGAGTTTGCCGTCCTGGCGGTCGACGAGTTCAATGCGGTGCAGGAATGGCTGCCCGGTCACGGTCTCGCCGGGGGGCTGCGTGGCGCAGCCGGCGGTCAGCGCCAATAGCCCCAATAGCGGCCCCAGGGCGGACGTACTCATGCCCGTCGTGCCACCCACTGGCCGATGAACGGCGTCGCCGCCATCAGCAGCATCATGCGCGAGAGGTGGTGTACCGCGACGAAGCTCGGGTCGATGTCCATGGCGACGGCCACCAAGCACATCTCCGCCACGCCACCGGGAGACAGCGCCAGCAGGGCGGGCAGGAAACCCACCGTGGGCAGCATCGCCGACAGCACCGCGGCAAACACGAACGCCAGGCCCAGGGCGAGGATCACCGCCCCGAGCGCCGAGCGTGTCATCCGCCACAACTCGCCGGCCTCGATGCCCGCAAAACGGGCACCGACTGAGGAACCCAACACCCACAGCGTGATTTCCAGCACCACGTCGGGCAATGGCACGGCGACCAGTCCGCTGGCGTACAAGCCGGCACTGGCAAGCATGGGGCCTGCGATCTGCGGGGTGGGCACACGTAGCCACACGAAGGCCAGCGTGGCCGCCGTGCAGGCACCCACCAGCACGATCAGCTCAAACAGCCTGAAGGTGCGGCCCGGGTCGCCGAAGCCGGCGGCCACGCCGTGGTCCGGATTGAGTGCGAACACCACCGCCGGCAGCGTGAACACCAGCAAGGTGATGCGCAGCGATTGCGCCAGGGCGATGCGCCGCTCGTCACCGCCCAGGGCGGCGCCTGTGGCGATCATGGCCGACATGGCGCCGGGGCCGGCCGCGAACAAGGCCGTGACGCGATCGAAGCCCTGGCGACGGTAATAGGCCGCCACAAGGGCGGTGCAGGCTATGGTGAACACCAGCACCAGCAGCAGGCTCAACGGCCATTGCTGGGCGCGTTCCAGGGTCTGCGGGGTGAATGAGCTGCCGAGGAATACCCCCAGGACCGGCAGCACCCACAGCCGCATCTGCGGCGGCGAGGCCACCGGCAGGCGCAGCGTGGCTGCGGCGATATTGATGCACATGGGCCCGAGCATCCAGGCCAGGGGCACGTGCATGAGTTGAAACAGCGCACCCCCTACCGCGCCCAGGGTCAGCGCGAGCGCGGTGGAGCGCACAAGGCTCATGCCCGTGTGATGCGCCAGCATTGGTGGATGCGCGGGTTGCGCTTGAAGTCCTCGGGGATCGTCGCCGCGGTGATGTCCTCGGCCACCAGGCCGGTAAGGGCGCCGCCATCGAGCTTGAAGCGGCGATGGTTGGTGGAGAAGTACAGCACACCGCCCTCTGCAAGGCGCGCGGCGGCCAAGCGGATCAGCCGCGGGTGGTCGCGCTGCACATCGAGCACATCCTCCATGCGCTTGGAGTTGGAGAAGGTCGGCGGGTCGAGGACGATGAGATCGAAGCTGTCCTGGGCCGAGGCTAGCCAGGCCAGGCAATCGGCGCGCACCAACTGATGCGTATCGCCCTCGCTGAAGCCGTTCAAGGCCAGGTTGCGGGCGGCCCAGTCAAGGTAGGTGTTGGACAGATCCACGCTCATGGTGCGGCTGGCGCCACCCAGGGCGGCGTGCACGGTGATGCTGGCGGTGTAGCAGAACAGGTTCAGCACCCGTTTTCCGGCGCTCTCGGCGCGCACCCGCGCACGCAGCGGCCGATGGTCCAGGAACAAACCGGTGTCCAGGTATTCGGTCAGATTGACCTCCAGCCGTGCCGGCCCCTCGCGCACCACCAGACGCTCGCCCGCCTGCGTCTGGCGGGTGTATTGGGCGGCGCCCTTCTGTCGCTCGCGTACCTTCAGCGCGATATGCTCCGGCGCCACGTCCAAGGCCTCCGGCAGCAGCGTCAGCACCGCTTGCAGGCGCCGTTCGGCTTTCTCCGGGTCGACGCTGGCCGGGGGTGCGTACTCTTGCACGTGCAAGCGGTCGGCGTAGACATCGACCGCGACGGCGAACTCCGGCAGGTCGGCGTCGTACACCCGGTAGGCTTCGATGCCCTCGCGGCGCGCCCAGCGCCCCAGGTGCTTATGGTTTTTTCGCACCCGGTTCAAGAAGGCATCGCCACCCTCGGCCAGGGCGGTTTCGCGCTTGCGGTTGCCGGCGCGTATATCTGCGGCGGCGCGATCCACCACCGCCTGCGGGCGCACCTCGAAGCTCAACAGGCTGCATTTCAGGGGTCCGTTGTAGAAGGTGTTCACCCGCGAGGCCTTCAGCCCCATGACCTTGCCGAACTGGGCGTCGCCGACCAGCACCCCGGCGCGCCAACCCTGGAAGTGACCGGTCAGCACATCGCCCAGGCTGCGATAGAGGGCATCGTCGGTCAGTTCCAGACGCTCGCCGTATGGGGGGTTGCAGATCAGCAGGCCAGTGCGCTCGGGCGGCGGGCGGCACGCGGCAAGGTCGCCCTGCTCGATGCGGATGTGATCGGCCAGCCCCGCCCGGGCCGCGTTCTCGCGGGCGACAGCAACGGCCCGTGGGTCGATGTCGCGGCCGAGAAACGGCCCCTCCAGGCGTGCCAGCCCGGCGTCGCGGCGGGCCAACGCATCCGCGCGCAACTGCGCCCAGGTGTCGGGCTCGGCCCAGGCCAGGGCCTGGTGTGCCCAGGTTTCGCGCCACAGACCTGGCGCCGCGTCACCGGCCATGAGCGCGGCTTCGATGAGCAGCGTGCCCGAACCGCAGCACGGGTCGACCAGGGCCGGACCGGAGCGCGGCCAGTCGAGCTTGGCCAGCAGGGCCGCGGCCAGGTTCTCCTTCAGCGGCGCCCTGCCGGTGTCTTGCCGGTACCCGCGCTCGTGCAGGGGCGCCCCGCACAAATCCAGCGAGACGGTGAGCCGGTTGCCGCGCAGCACCGCCTGGATGCGTGCGGCATCGGGTGTGCGCTCCACTACCGGGCGCGCCAGGCCGCGCTCGCGCAGGTGGTCGGCAATACCGTCCTTGATCCGACGTGCGCTGTAGCGGGTATCGCGCAACGCATCGTTGCTCCCGCTGACGGTGATCCACAGCGGGCGGTCGGGGCGCAGGTGTTCGGTCCAGGGCAGGCCGGTGGCCGCGGCCAGCAGCGCCTCGTCGTCGGCGCAGGGCAGATCGTCCCCCAGCACCACCAGGACACGGCTGGCCAGGCGGCTCCAAAGGCACAGGCGGTAGGCGGCGGCGATATCACCGCGGGCGCGCACGCCACCGCGGGTTTCGCGGACCTCCGCCAGCCCCAGTGCGGTGGCCTCGGTGGCCAGTAGCGGTTCGACGCCCTGGGGCGCGGTAAGCATCAAGGTAAGCATGGGCTGGCGTTCGCGGGGGGCGGGCGTGCATTGTAACCGGCCTGCCGCCGCCGACTATCGAGGAAGCCGCCGTGAACACCCCTGATATCGATGCATGCATCGTCGATCTGGAGATCCGCCTGGCCCACCAGGAGGACACCTTGCGGGCATTGGACGATGTGGTCATCGCGCTGCGTGACCAAGTGGATTCGTTGCAACAACAGGTGCGTGAACTGACCGCCAAACTGCGCAGCGGTGGGGGTCTGGACTTGTTGCCTGCAAGCCACGAACCCCCACCGCCGCACTACTGAGCGCGTTGTGTTCCTGACACTCTTGTTGTTTATGCGCCCTAAACGAGAGGAATTTGCATTCTGTGACGGTTGACGCGTTGCCAAAGGCCAGCGGCCTGAAGTACAAACCCGATCTCGTGCTGCGGTGAGGGGCCGCGGCGATGTACATGAACCGGACATCCAAGGAGATACACATCGATGTTTGAAAGCCCGTTCGTACACGCCCGCCCACTACAAACAACAAACACCAAGGGCAATGATTCAAGCAGCAGTTATTTGTCGAGAAGGGGTTTTTTGAAGGTCGCAGCGTGTGGTACCGCCTTGCTGGCGGGCTCGCCCGCACTGGCGGCAACGGCATTGACCACCGAACGCGTACTGTCTCTTTACAATCCCAACACTACCGAAGCGCTGCGTCTGGTCTACTGGATTCCCGGCGAAGGGTATATCCGCGAATCCCTGCAGGAACTCAGCCAAACCCTGCGCGATCATCGTAACGACCAGGTCAAGCTCTTCGATCCCCACCTGCTCGACCAGCTCTACGCTCTCCAGCTTCAGCTCGACTACCGCAAGCCTGTGCATGTGATCTCCGGCTACCGTTCGCCCGAGACCAATGCCATGCTGCGTCGTCGCAGCCGTGCCGTGGCGCGCGAGAGCTATCACATGAAGGCGCGGGCGATGGACTTGCGTATGCCCGGGCGCAACGTGTCAGACATGCGTAAGGCGGCCATGGCACTGAATGCCGGTGGCGTGGGCTATTACCCGCGCTCGCGCTTCATCCACCTCGATACGGGCGACGTCCGCTCCTGGGGTTGACACCGAACACCTGAAGACGACGCCGGGTCCACCGGCGCATCCTGCGGAGGTCCGAAAGCCGCCATGGTCGACATGGTGGCTTTTGTTTTTTCCGGCCGTCGGCCGCACCATGGCCTTTTCGCCCACCCGCCCGCCACTCAAGGATCTGCACCCGTGAGCGCAGAATTGACCGCACCCGACGCTTTGGCCGCCCTGGCCGCACAGGCTCTGGCCCATGCCCGCGACGGGGGCGCCTCCGCCGCCGAAGTCGTGGTCAGCCAAGGCACGGCCTTGTCCGTGCAGGTGCGCCAGCGCGAGGTCGACACACTGACCCATCACCAGAGCCGGCATTTCGGCATCACCGTCTATCTGAACGACCGCCAGGGGCAGGCATCGAGTTCGGACTGGTCCGCGGCGGCGATCGACGAAACCGTCCGCGCCGCCTGCGCGATCGCCCGTCATGCCGCCCCCGACCCGCATGTCGGCCTGGCTGAGGCCGATTGTCTGGCCACCGAATTCCCTGACTACGACCTGGACCATCCCTGGGCCTTGACGCCGGAGCAGGCTATCGACCTGGCGCTGGGTATGGAGGCTGCGGCCCTGGAATCCGACCCTCGCATCGTCAACTCGCAAGGCGCCGGCGTCGGCAGTCAGCGCAACCGCCGGCACTACGCCAACACCCTGGGGTTTGCCGCGACCCGCACCGGAACCCGCCACCATCTCTCGTGCACGGTGCTGGCACGGGAGGGCGACGGTGTCGCCCAGCGCGACAGTTGGTACAGCATGGCCCGTTGCGCGGACGACTTGCAGCCCGCCCAGGCCGTCGGTCTGGAGGCGGCCCGCCGCGCGCTGGCAAAAATGGGTGCACGTCCGGTGCCGACCGCGCGTGTGCCGGTACTGTTCGCCGCGGAGGCGGCGCGCACCCTCATCGGTCATTTGTTGTCCGCCATCAAGGGCAGTGCCCAGTACCGTCGGACCAGTTTTCTGGCCGGTGCCCAGGGCGAGCGGATCGCGGCTGCGGCGCTACGTGTCGAGGACGACCCCACCTGGTTACGTGGGCTCGCCAGTGGTGCGTACGATCGCGAGGGTGTCGCCACGCAGCGGCGAATGCTGGTGGACGACGGCGTGCTTCAGGGCTACCTGCTGGACAGTTATGCGGCCCGCCGTCTGGGGCTGCGCACCACCGGCAATGCCGGTGGTGCGCACAATGTGCGGGTGGTGCCCGGCAGCGCCGGTTTCGACGAACTGTTGCGTGAGTTGGGTCGGGGCCTGGTGGTAACCCATCTGCTGGGGCAGGGCGTTAACCTCACCACAGGGGACTACTCCCGCGGTGCCGGCGGGTTCTGGGTGGAGGGCGGGGTCATCGCCCATCCGGTGGAGGAGATCACCATCGCCGGTCACCTGCGCGACATGCTGACCCATATCGTGGCCATCGGGGCCGATGTGGATACCCGCGGCAGCGTGCACTGCCCGTCGATGATCGTGGAGGGGATGACGCTGGCGGGGCGTTAGCGAGGCGCCCGGTGCGAGCGTCGTCGTGCCTGTGTGCTTTGCGCATCCATCACTCGCGAACCTGGGCACCCGTAGGAGCGCACCCCTGTGCGCGATTCGCTCGCAGATGGCGCCAAACCGGGGGGGCGGTGCCATCTGCGGCAATCGCCCTGAGGGCAGGGCTCCTACGGGTGCCATTGGTGAGTTTGGTGGGATGCGGCAGAAGAGCAGACTAATTCAGCAGGCAGGGCACTCCGGCATGCTCGGCCTTCGCCCCGCGCGGGCTGAAGC
>CBFGWV010000029.1:0-30034 GCA_965652545.1 uncultured Candidatus Competibacteraceae bacterium
AGCAGCATGGGGTGGGTGTGCTGGCGGCCGAGGCCTTCACGGTGGGCCGCGATCCAGCCCCCCACGCCGTGCGCATCAACGTGGCGGCGGCGCGTTCGCGCCCCGCGCTGGAGCGCGCCCTGGATACCATCGCCGAACTGGCCGGACAAGGGCATCGCCATGCGCACCACGCCCTCTGAGACCGGTGTCGCCGTCGTTGGCGGCGGGGTGGTGGGCCTTGCCACCGCGCTGACGCTCGCGGCGGCCGGGCACGAGGTGGCGGTCGTCGACTTGCCGCTCATGACGGTGCCTGCATCCGCGGGTAATGCCGCGACGCTGGCGGACTACGGCTGCGTCCCCCTGGGCAACCCCGACACCTTGCGCAAACTGCCGGCCTTGTTGAGCGCGGCCGACAGCCCGTTCGCGCTGCGCCTGACTGCGCTGCCGGGCAGTTTGCCGTGGCTACTGCGCTTTCTCCTGGCCGCCCGCGATTCGCGCGCGACGCGGGGTGCGACGGCGCTGGCCTCCCTGCTGGTCGAGGCCATACCCGCGTGGCGGGCATTGGCCGAGGAGACCGGGACGGACGATCTGCTGCGTGCCGGGGGCTGCTTGTACGTGCCGGTAAAACCGGCCGGCCGGCTGGAGGCCGGCTGGGACTGGCGGATCCGCGAACGCCTGGGCGTCGCCCAGCAACGTGTCTCGGCCGAGGAGATGGCCAGGCTGGAGCCCTCGTTGCCGGCCATGCCGGCCGGGGGCGTGTTCTTCCCCAATGCCATGTACCTGACCGACCCCGGCGAGCTTATCGCGCGGCTGCGCGCCACCGCCGTCCGCCGTGGGGTGCGCTTCGAGGCGGTCCGCGTGCGCGGCCTGTCGCTGCGCGAGGGCGGTGTGACGCTGGACGATGGACAGGGCTGGCGGCTGCATGCCCGCCACGCGGTCATCGCCGCCGGCGCCTGGTCGCGGGCGCTGGCCCAGGCCTGCGGCGATCGCGTGCCCTTGACCGCTGAACGCGGTTATCACGTGGAGTTCAGCGAGGGTGCGCCCGCGCTGCGCCGGCCGGTGTGCGCAATGGAGCTGGGCTTGTACGCCACCCCGTTGCGCGGGCGCTTGCGCATTGCCGGCACGGTGGAGTTCGCCGGCATGGGTACGACCCCCACGCGTAGCCGCCTGGACAACCTCGTTCGAGGCGCCCGGCGGTTGTTTCCCGCCCTGGGGCCGGTAACCGGGGAGTGGCTGGGCTTGCGCCCCTCGCTACCTGACTCGCTGCCGGTGATCGGCCCAGCCTCCGCCGGGCGGCAAGTCAGTTACGCCTTCGGTCACGGTCACTTGGGGCTGACCCTGGCCGCGGTGACCGCCCGTCGGGTGGCGGCGTTGATCGACGGGCACCCGTCGGCCGCGGCCCTGGCGCCGTTTTCGGCCCGCCGGTTCGGCGGTTGAGGGAGACCGTTCATGGCCTACACGACCCTGCTGCACGGTACCCAGTGGCGATTTGCGGACCTGCGCACACTGCTGGCCAAGGCCTCGCCGACGCGTTCAGGCGATGAGCTGGCCGCGGTCGCCGCCGCCTCGCCCATCGAGCGTGCCGCCGCGCAGTTCGCCCTGGCCGATGTGCCCCTGACCGACTTCCTCAGCGCCACGTTCATCCCCTATGAGATCGACGAGGTGACGCGATTGATCGTGGACAGCCATGATGCGATCGCCTTCGCGCCGGTCTCGGCGCTCACTGTCGGCGGTCTGCGCGACTGGCTGCTGTCCGAGGCGGCCGACGGCGAACGCCTGGCGGCCCTGGCCGCGGGACTGACCCCGGAGATGGTCGCCGCGGTGTCCAAGATCATGCGCTTGCAGGACCTGGTCAGCGTGGCGTCCAAGTGCCGCGTGGTGACCGCGTTTCGCACCACCCTCGGGTTGCCCGGCCGCCTGGCCAGCCGGCTGCAGCCCAATCACCCCACCGACGATGGCCGCGGGATCGCCATCAGCCTGCTGGATGGCTTGCTGATGGGGGCGGGCGATGCCGTGGTGGGTGTGAACCCGGCCACCGATTCGGTAGCGGAGTACCGCCGCACCACCGAGTTGCTCGACGAGGTGCGCCAGCGTCTGGACTTGCCGGTGCAGACCTGTTGTCTCGGGCACGTCACCACCGCCTTGCAGGCCATGGCCGGCGGAGCTCCGGTGGACCTGGTGTTCCAGTCCATTGCCGGGAGCGAGAAGGCCAATCGCGGGTTCGGTGTCGATCTGGCCGTGCTGGATGAGGCTGCCGTGGCGGCGGCCGAGCTGCACCGTGGCACGGTCGGGGACCACGCCATGTACTTCGAAACCGGCCAGGGCAGCGCCTTGTCCGCCGATGCCCATTTCGGACTGGACCAGCAGACCGTCGAAACCCGCGCCTACGCGGTGGCGCGCCGTTACCGGCCGCTGCTGGTGAACACGGTGGTCGGCTTCATCGGCCCGGAGTACCTGTTCGATGGCAAGCAGATCATCCGCGCCGGGCTGGAGGATCATTTCTGCGGCAAGCTGCTCGGTCTGCCCATGGGCGTGGACGTCTGCTACACCAACCACGCCGATGCCGACCAGGACGATATGGACGTTCTGCTGACGGTCCTGGCCAGTGCCGGTGTGAGCTTCGTCATCACCGTGCCCGGTGCGGACGACGTCATGCTCAATTACCAGAGCCTGTCGTTCCACGATCTGCAATACGTCCGAGCCCTCACCGGCCGTCGCCCCGCACCGGAGTTCGACGCCTGGTTGCAGGCCCATGGCATGACCGACGCCGCCGGCCGGCTGCTGTCGGCGCCACCGGCGGTGTTCACCCCGTTGTTGGCCGACCTGTCCGCCGCCGCGGGAGCGCCGCTATGAAGAGCCGGGTCAGCCCCCACAGCGGCGTGCTGCCGGCGGATGATCCGCTGCTGGCCTTGAAGCCTTTCACGCAGGCACGCATCGCCCTGGGCCGCGCTGGCGTCGCGCTGCCCACACGGGCGCATCTGGCCTTCCAGGCGGATCACGCCCGGGCGCGCGAGGCGGTGTGGTCGCCGCTGGACGATCAGGCGCTCACCCTTGCCCTGGTGCAGCGCGGCTTCGACACCTTGACGGTCGCCAGCCGCGCGGCTGATCGCAGCCAATATCTGCGGCGGCCGGATTTGGGCCGCCAACTGGCCGACGGCCAGGGCGAGCGGCTGGCCACGCTGCGCTGCCGCTCCAGCATCGCACTGGTCGTCGCCGACGGTTTGTCGGCCGAGGCGGTGCGGCTCAATGCCTTGCCGGTCACCGATGCGCTGCGTAGCCACCTCTACCGCGACGGCATACGGCTGGATACCGCCGTGGTCGCACGCCAGGGGCGGGTGGCCATCGGCGACCCCATCGGTGAGGCGTTGGTGCTGGATGTCGTGGTGGTGCTCATCGGTGAGCGTCCCGGCCTGTCGGCGGCGGACTCCTTGGGCGCTTACATCAGTTGGAAGCCGCGCAGCGGTATGGCGGATTCACAACGCAACTGTGTTTCGAACATTCGCGCCGGGGGGCTTGCCCCCGAAGCCGCGGCGAGCAAGATCGCCTGGCTTGTGCGCGAATCGATGCACCGCAGAGTTTCGGGCATCGCGCTCAAGGACGGCTCCGCAGGCGGACTGAACATTGATAACGACAAGCCCGCCATCGAGCGCCCGACCCCGGAGGGGTAGGTGCGCTCACACCAAACGGAGATCGACTCATGACATACCGACAGATACTGCTCAGCGTCGGCATCGCCTGCCTGCAACTGTTGATGGTGGTGGGGCTGGTCTGGGCCACCCAGCCGCGAACCCAGAACTCGATTGCGCTGAGTACGCGCGCAGCTTCGGTGTCGGCGCCAGTCGCGCAACCGGTCGTTGTCCCCGCACCTATCGCCGCACCGGCCCCGTCGGTGGCGGCCCTCACCCCGGCACCCGCTCCCCTGGCGGTCGCCAGGTCGCACCCGTTCACCGTCGTGTCCTGGGGTGGGGAGTACCAGGCGATCCAGCGCGATACCTTATTCCAGCCGTTTATGGCCGAGACCGGCAAGACACTGGAGGAGATCAACTACGAGGCGGAGCTCAATGCCGCTGCGGTACGCGACAACGTGGCCAAGGGCGAGCCCTGGGACGTCGTCTCGCTGGAGTACGCCGATGTGCTCAGCGGTTGCCAGCAGGGCTTGCTCGAGCCCATCGACTGGGCGCGGGTCGGCAATACGGCCGATTTCATCCCGGCGGCGGTGGAGCGCTGTGGGGTCGGCAGCATCGTGTGGGCCTATGTGCTCGCCTACAACCCCAACGCCGTCACCCGCACGCCGGTGTCCTGGGCGGACTTGTGGGCTGTCGACTCCATCCCTGGCAAGCGTGCTTTGCGCAAATCGGCCAAGCTCAATCTGGAGGTCGCCCTGCTCGCCGATGGGGTGAGCACACGCGATATCTATGCCGTGCTGGCGACACCGGCCGGGATCGACCGTGCCTTCGCCAAGCTGGAGCAAGTCAAGTCCGATTTGCTGTTCTGGGAGGGAGGGCAACAGCCCTTCGAGTTGATCGCTGCCGACCAGGTGGTCATGACCGCCGCCTACAACGGCCGGGTGACGGCCGCGCGCAAGGGCGGGCTGCCGGTGGAGACGGTGTGGACGAATATCGTCTACTCGCTGGACTTCTGGGTGGTGGCGCGCGGCACCCCCAACCTAAATGCAGCGTATGACTTCCTGTCCTACGTCAGCCAGCCACAGCCGCTGGCGCGCATGGCCGAGCGTATTCCCTACGGCCCGGCCAATCTCAACGCCATACCGCTGGTGGACGCCACGATCACCCCGGAGCTGCCCACGGCACCGGCCAACCTGCGTTTTGCGCTGCTATCCAGTGCGGAGTTCTGGAACCGCCGTGGACCGGAACTCGAGGCGCGCTTCAGTCAGTGGGCGCAGTAGTGTGAACCCGTGTCATCGCCCGCCCAATTGCTGGCGGGCGGCGGCACGGAACTCATCGGCCCGCCAGTCGTCGGGAATCTCCGCGGCCAGGGCCTCGATGGCGTCATCCAGCCCCAAGTCGCGGGCCAGCACCTCGCCGCAGACCAGGCCGGCGATTGGGCCCAGGTACTCCGCCAGCATGGTTTCCAGCGCCTCGGCATGCGCGGACGCATCGCCGCCGAGTGCCGCCGGCGGGGGGCTCCCCCGATTGGGTGTCGGGGCGGGTGTCCGCGCCGGTGTCGGTGTGGGCACCGGCGCGGCCGAAGCAGTGGGCTTGGGCCTGGCGGTCGGTTCCGCCATGCCGTCGGATGCACCGGCGCTGGGCAGCGGCGTTCCCGGGGTGCTCAGGTAGCGCAGCAGCTCCGCGGTCGGCGGCAGCGGGACGCGGATGCTGGGCGTCACCCCCGGGCGGAAACTCATTCGCGCCTTGCCGATCTCGCGTATCAAGGGCAGCGCGTCCAGACCGCGTTTCGAGCGGAAGAACACGAACGCGATCTGCCCGTCGACGAGATTGATTTGCGCCATCCGGTTGTCGGCCGAGAACAGCATCACCGCCCCAGTCTGGCCTTCTTTCGTCAGCCGCTGCAGCTCGGTCATCAATGTGGCGTAGTCGAGCAATTGGCCGTTGTCGGGCACCAAGCTTCCTCCAGCGAGTCGCGGGCGTTGGGGTGCATCCGTCCACGCCTCGTCTTATCGATACTTGACGAAAATCCGCTCCTGGGTGCCGTCGGCACGAATCTCGGCCAGCACAGCATTCAGGCGTTCGATGACTTCGTCGGGCACAGACTTGTTGAACGCGACGCCCATCACCTTGGTTTCGATGTGGTAGACCGGTCGGATGCCGGTGATACCCTCCTCCTTAGCATAGTGAAAGCCCAACAATTCGCCTGTCGGCCAAAGGTCTATGCGCCCGCGGTCCAGCTTTAATACGTTGAGCTTATCTTTGCTGACCAGATCCAGCTTGAAATGTTGCTCCATCAGCAGCGTGGCCATGGCGGATTGCCGATAGCCGCCGACCCGGTACAGGCGCGCTGCGTTCATGGAGTCGATGTTCAGGTTGCTGTCCTCGCGCGCGAAGAAGACATAGCGGTTCTCCACCAGTGGAAAAACCCACTTGAACAAGTCCTTACGCGAGTCGAGCATGGTCGTGGAGAACACGCCATAGTCAGCCGTTTCCAGCGCCAGGTCGTAGGCCCGCTTCCAGGACATGAGCTCCATGGTGTAAGCGTAGCCTGCGCGCTTCATCATCTCGTGCACCGTCTCGGTGGACACGCCGGTGATGGTGGGTTGGCCGCTGGCATCGGCTGGCCCGCTGAGGTTGAACGGCGGGTATTCCTCGGTGACCAGCTTGAGGGTTTGTTGAGCCTGCGCGGCCAGTGGGGCAAGCAGCGCACCGAAAATGATCAAGGCGTGGACGAGTCGGTTCATGACAGTGCCCTCGGGCGGATGGGACAACCCGGTGGCGATGACGCCGCCGGGCGTTGACGATCCCTCGTCAGCGGTATCGTGCCTCAACGGACGCGATGAAGCCGTCTTGGCGCAGTTCGTTCAAAATCGTGTTCAAGCGGTCGATGATCTCGGGCGAGGTCGAGGTGTGAAACGCAATCCCCTGGACCTGGCGGCGGATCTCGAACACCGGAGAGATACCGCTGATGCCCGCCTCCTTCATATAATGAAAGCCCTGCTGTTCGCCGGTGGGCCACAAGTCGATACGCCCACGCTCCAGCTTGAGCATGTTGAGCCGATCGCGGGAGACTAGATCGAGCTTGAAGCCCATCTCCTCCAAAAGCAGGGCCATCACATCGTCGCGATAACCGCCGACCCGGTATATCCGGGCGGTATCGATGGAGTCGATGGCCAGGGCACGATCATCACGGGCGAAGAACACGTAGCGGTTCTCCACCAGCGGTTGCACCCACTTGAACAAGCTCAGGCGCGAGTCGATCATCGCGGTCGAGAACACGCCGTAACCCGGCTCCTCCTGGGCAAGGCTGTACGCCCTGGACCAGGACATGAGTTCCAGCGTGTACTCGTAACCGGCGCGTTTCATCATCTCGCGCACCACATCGGTGGCGATGCCGGTGATGGTCGGCTTACCCGAAGCGTCCGGCGGACCGCTCATGTTCAGCGGCGGGTACTCCTCTGTGACCAGCTTGAGCGCTTGCTGGGCCTGGGCCGGCAGGATCGCTGCCAGCCACACGATCACGGCGCAAAGCACCTTGTTCATGGTGATCGTCCCCATTTACGCCTTGGTGCCGCGCAGCCGGTCCATGGCGATTCCGAGGCTCACCTGCAAGCGCTGGATGGCCGTCGCCACCAGCCCGATCTCGTCGCGGCGCTGGGTATCGAGCTCGACCCCACCCTCACCGCGGCTGATACGTTCGGCGGCCTGGCTCAGACGCAGGATCGGCTGGACCAGCAGGCCATGGAAGACCAGCGACAGCACGATCAGGATGATCAAGTCCAGGGCGAGCAGAATGATGATCAGGCGGACCATGCTGTCGCGCACTTCGATGTCGATGAATCGCGGCGACATCCACACGTCTACCGTGCCGATGACGTCATTGCGATAGCGGATCTCCTGCGTGGTGCGGATGAGCTCGCTGCCGGCGGCACCGGCGTAGGGCCCGGCATTCCACGTAGCATCTCGCTCGTAGCCGGAGAAGGCTTCGTTCTTGTCCTTTTCGGTGACGACCGCCGCGTAGACGTCGCGATCGAGCATCTCGGACAGCAAGGTGTCGGCCACCAGCTCGGCGTCCAGGTCCCACATCGGCGTGCTCAGCGTGCTGGCCAGTCGCAGTGCGGCGTTGTTGCCGTCGGCGATCAGGTCGCGACGCAGGTTGTCGCTGGTGGTCTTGACATCGTAGGCGGCGAACCCGCCCAGAACGAGGGTGGTGACAAGGATCGTCACGCCGATGATCTTGGCCTGGACGGATGAGAACAGGCTGATGTGTTGCGCGGGAGAACTTTTGGTTGCCACGTTTATGTTCCTTATCATGAGTGACGTGGACGTAGTCTCTCCATCGTTACGGCGAAGCCGTTCGCCTCGCACGCCGTTCCGATCCCACCGGAGCGATACGCTATCGTGCTTTTCTAGCCACGACATAAGTATTTGTGTTTGCGGTGGAATCGCCAATAGCTTGTGCGCAGGCTGCAACACATGTTCACGATCGGGCATAAGGCATTGCTGTCAAGGAAAAAGCGTACAGTGCCTCCGCCGACCTCGGCGTATGGCTTACTGTGCAGGCGACAGACGCGGGCTATACTGGGATCACGCCTGAAAAATCAAAGTGACGGAAGGGACTGCTATGCGGCGTCTGGGCCTGGTGTTAATGCTTTGCTGTCTGCCGGCGACCAGCTGGGGATGGCGTTATGTCATGTATGACGATGGACAACTGGCCTATGACGGCCCTATCCCTCCGGTCGATCTGACCTACCCGGCGCCGGGTGAGCCCACCCCCATGCGTGATGCCGACAGTCCGCAGACCGGGGCCGCCGTCTCCAGTACTGAGTTCTCCCGCCTGCAGTCGGACCCGCACGTGATCATCGTGCCGCCGGCGTCGACCATCGGCGGTCGGCAGGCGGAACCGCCGGCGATGGCGCCTGCCCGGCGGTAAACGCATCGTCAATCCTTGATCTGCGCATACGCGGCGAGGGCGGCGCGGCGCTCGGTGTCCAGGTCGACGAGCGGATGCGGATAGGTCAGCCCCAAGGTTATACCGGCCCTGGCCAGTTCCGCGGCCGGTGCCGTCCATGGCGCCGCCCGCCATTTCACGGGCAGAGCGGCCAGTTCCGGGCACCAGCGGGCGATATAGGCACCGTCCGGATCGTACTGGGCGGCTTGGCGCACCGGGTTGAACACGCGAAAGTACGGCGCCGCGTCGGTGCCGCAGCCGGCGGTCCATTGCCAGCCCATGGCGTTGCTGGCGAGGTCCGCATCCACCAGTGTGTCCCAGAACCAGCGCTCGCCGGCCTGCCAGGGCAGGCGAAGGTGTTTGGTCAGGAACGATGCGACCACCATCCTCACCCGGTTGTGCATCCAGCCGCTATGCCACAGCTCGCGCATGCCGGCGTCGACGAGTGGGATGCCGGTGGTTCCCCGCTGCCAAGCCTTGAGCAGCCGGTCGTCCTCGTCCCGCCGCCAGGGGTAGTCGGCAAAGCGTTGCTGCATGGGCTGGTCCGGGCTGTCGGGCCAGTAGTACAAGACCATGTGCGCGAACTCGCGCCATGCGATCTCGGACAGGAACACATCGGCGGCCGACTTCTCCGCCGGCAGGCCGCCAGCGGCATCATTGACCGCCCGCCAGATCTGGCGCGGCGACAGCTCGCCGAAATGCAGGTGCGGCGACAAGCGGGACGATCCGGAACGATCGGGCCGATTGCGGCCCTGGTCGTAGTCGTGCAACCCGTCGGCGACGAACCTCGACAGTTGCGTCTGGGCGCCGGTTTCGCCGGGCTGCCAATGGTCGTGGAAACCTGCATCCCAGGGAATACCGGGTGTCAGCCTAAGGTCGGCCGGTGCCATGGGTGTCGCATCGGCGGGGCCGGCGAGTGACCGCACCGTCGCTTGAGTATCGGGGCACTTGCCTACACGGCTGCGAAGCGATCGCCAGAACGGCGTGAACACCTTGTACGGCTCGCCGTCGTCCTTTAGGGTTTCCCACGGCTCCAGCAGCAGTGCGGCATTGAAGCTGCGCGCTGCGATGCCGCGGGTTTTGAGATCGTGCTTGATACGGGCATCGCGCTGGCGAAGCGCCGGCTCATAGAGGCGGTTCCAGACGACCGCTTCGGCACCACTGGCGCGGATGACGGCATCGAGCGCACCAGCGCTGTCCGCGTGCCGGATCCACAGCGCTGCCCCGGCATGTTCCAGATCGGAGGCCAGGGCCTCCAGGCTGTGATGCAACCACCACCTCGAGGCCCCGCCCGGTGGCCAGCCGGCCTCTTCATCCGGTGCATGGATGTACAGCGGAACGATGGCGTCGTAGTGGTCCACGGCAAAGCGCAGGGCGGGGTTGTCCGCCATGCGCAGATCACGCCGGAACCAAACGATGGCGGTGGTCATGCAAACCCCGGGGACGTTGAAACCGTTCCCCGGGATATGGACACGAACCGATGTCCCGGTCAAGCCACGGCGCGGGTGGCCTCGCGTGCGCCGATATGCTGGATGACCCGCGCCGCCAGCCGTCCGCCGACCTTGGCGCAGTGGCTGGCCGGCGCACCGTTGAGATAGGCCTGCAGGAAGCCCGCGGCGAAGGCATCGCCCGCCCCGGTGCTGTCCACCACCCGGGCGACCGGCTGGGCATCCACCTCGTGGCGCTCGCCATTGCACAACACAGTGCTGCCGTTCTCACTGTGGGTGACCGCGGCGAGTTTGACCATGCCTGCTACGGCGTCGACGGCCCTGGCCACATTGTCCTCGCCGGTCAACGCACAGGCTTCCGCCTCATTGGCCAGGAGGATGTCGGCGCGGCGCATGACCTGGGCGATGGTCTCCAGATGACGGCCCACGCAACCGGCGTCGGACAAGGTCACCGCGACCTTGGCGCGGGCCGCTTCGGCGCGCTCCAGTGCTTGCGCGATGGCCGCGTGCCCGCCCGGTGCGTCCCACAGGTAGCCTTCGATCAGCAGCACATCGAACTGTCGCGGAAGACTGGCGGCCACGTCCTTGGCGGTCAGTCCGATCGAGGCGCCCAGATACGTGCACATGGTGCGCTGACCGTCCGGTGTGATCAGCACCAGCGAGCGCCCGGTGCCATCGCCATCGGTGGCCGGTGGCACCGGGTTGGCCACGCCGAGGGCACTGAGGTCGTGTGTGAACACGCGCCCGAAGGTGTCATTGGCCACCTTGCCGATGAAGGCGCAGGGCACGCCCTCGTCGGCCAGATGGGCGATGGTGTTGGCCACGCTGCCGCCGGATTGCTCGGTGGCCGGCCCGACGTCGGCATAGACGGCGGCGACCGCGGCCTCGTCCACCAAGTGCATACCACCCTTGGTGAGCTGGTGATCGCGGATTACGGCCTCGTCCACCGTCACCAACACGTCGACGATGGCATTGCCCACCCCGACGACGCGGGGGGGCTGGGTCCATTGAGTCATGACGTTCTCCTCATCAATATCGGTAGTGTTCGGGCTTGTGCGGGCCATCGGCGTCGATGCCGATATACGCCGCCTGCTTGGGCGACAGCCGCGTCAGCTCCGCACCGACCTTGCCCAGGTGCAAGGCGGCCACCTTTTCGTCCAGGCTCTTGGGCAGGACGAAGACGTCCTTGGCGTAATCGGCGTGACGGGTCCACAGTTCGATCTGGGCCAGCACCTGATTGGTGAAGCTGGCGGACATCACAAAGCTGGGGTGACCGGTGGCGCAACCGAGGTTCACCAGCCGACCCTGGGCCAGCAGGATGATGCGGTGACCGTCGGCGAACTCGATCTCATCCACCTGCGGCTTGATGTTGATCGTCTTGAACGCAGCCAGGGCGTCGACCTGGATCTCCGAGTCGAAGTGGCCGATGTTGCAGACGATGGCCCGGTCCTTCATGGCCTTCATGTGCTCGACGGTGATCACATCCACGTTGCCGGTGGCGGTGACGAAGATGTCACCGCGCGCGGCCGCCTTGTCCATGGTGGTGACCTCGAACCCTTCCATCGCCGCTTGCAGGGCACAGATGGGGTCGGATTCGGTCACCAGTACGCGGCAGCCGGCGTTGCGCAGGGAGTCTGCCGAGCCCTTGCCGACGTCGCCGAAACCGGCGACCACGGCCACCTTGCCGGCCATCATCACGTCGGTGGCGCGGCGGATGGCATCGACCAGCGACTCGCGGCAGCCGTATTTGTTGTCGAACTTCGACTTGGTCACAGAATCGTTGACGTTGATCGCCGGGAACATCAGCCGGCCTTCCTTGGCCATCTGGTAGAGCCGGTGGACCCCGGTGGTGGTCTCCTCGGTCACACCTTTGATGGCCTTGGCCGTGCGGCTGTAGAAGTCCTTGTCCTGGGCCAGGCGTTCGCGGATGGTGGCGAACAGCACGCGCTCCTCGGCGTTCTCCGGGTTGGCCAGCACAGAAAGGTCTTGCTCGGCCTTCATGCCCAGATGCAGCAGTAAGGTGGCATCGCCGCCGTCGTCGAGGATCATGTTCGGCGTACCGCCGTCATGCCACTCGAAAATGCGATGGGTGTAGGCCCAATAGTCTTCCAGCGTCTCACCCTTGACCGCGAACACCGGTACGCCGCTGGCGGCGATGGCCGCGGCGGCATGGTCCTGGGTGGAGTAGATGTTGCACGAGGCCCAGCGCACCTCGGCGCCCAGCGCGGTGAGCGTCTCGATGAGCACCGCGGTTTGAATGGTCATGTGCAGGGAGCCGGCGATGCGCGCGCCCTTGAGCGGCTGGCTCTGGCCGTACTCCTCACGGGTGGCCATCAGGCCGGGCATCTCCACCTCGGCCAGCTGCATTTCCTTGCGGCCCCAGTCGGCCAGGGACAGATCTTTGACGATGTAGTCGTTGGCCAGGGTGCGGGTATCGTTGGCGACAGCATTCATGCATTGCCCTCCATGGGTTGGTGTGAGTGTTCAGGCCGCGACGGTGGTGCCGAAGCGGCTGGCCAGGTCGCCGGCCAGGTCGGTGCGCTCCCAGGAGAAGCCGCCGTCCTTCTCGGCGCTGCGACCGAAGTGGCCATAGGCCGACGTGCGGGCGTAAATGGGCCGGTCCAGACGCAGGTGGTTGCGGATGCCGCGCGGGGTGAGGTTGACCATCTCGCGCAAGCTGGCCGAGAGCCGGTCGGTGTCGACCTTCCCGGTGCCGTAGGTCTCGACGTACAACGCGACCGGTTCGGCGATGCCGATGGCATAGGCGAGCTGGATCAGACACTTATCGGCTAGCCCCGCGGCGACCACGTTCTTGGCCAGGTAGCGCGAGGCGTAGGCGGCCGAGCGGTCCACCTTGGACGGGTCCTTGCCGGAGAACGCACCGCCGCCGTGCGGGGCGGCACCGCCGTAGGTGTCGACGATGATCTTGCGCCCGGTCAGGCCGCAGTCGCCGTCGGGCCCGCCGATGACGAACCGGCCGGTGGGGTTGACCCACAGCTTGTCCTCCGGACACTGCCAGCCCTGGGGCAGGGCGGCGGCGATATGCGGACGCACGATCTCGCGCACATCGGCCTGCTCCAGGCCGTCCTCGTGCTGGGTGGAGACGACGATGGCATCCACGGCCACGGGCTTGCCGTTCTCGTAGCGCAGGGTCACCTGGCTCTTGGCATCGGGACCCAGACGCGGTTCGGCGCCCGAGCGGCGCGCCTGCGCCAGGCCTTGCAAGATACGGTGCGAGAACACGATGGGCGCCGGCATGAGTTCGTCGGTCTCGTTGCAGGCGTAACCGAACATGATCCCCTGGTCGCCGGCACCTTCATCCTTGTCCTCACCGTCGTCCACGCCCATGGCGATGTCGGCGGACTGCTCGTGCAGGCGGATGACGATCTCATTCTTCTCCCAGTGGAAACCGTCCTGGGCGTAGCCGATGTCTTTGACGGCTTTGCGCGCCAACTCCTCGACCTGGCGGGCGACACTTGCAGGTCCGCGAACCTCGCCGGCGATGACGATGCAGTTCGTCGTAGCCAGGGTCTCGCAGGCCACCCGGGCGCGCGGGTCGGCGGCCAGGTAGGCGTCGACCACTTCGTCCGAGATGCGGTCACAGACTTTGTCGGGATGCCCTTCGGACACAGACTCGCTGGTGAACAGCCATTGGCGATTGGACATGGCGTCTTCTCCTTTTCTTGCTCAAATGCGGTGCGGTTCGACGGCGATCAGGGCTTGCGGAAGCGCTGGATGCCCCAGACGAGATAGCCGCTGTCTGCGGCTTTCACCCAGTTCGAGAGCCCCACCAACATGCGGTCGAGATACTCACGGCTGGCCTGCTTGGCCAACTCGTCGTAATTGGCTTTCAGCACTTCGGCCACGCGGGCATAGTGGTTGCGCAGGTTGGGAGTGAGGTCGATTTGGTCGAGCACCTCGAAACCCAGGCGCTGGGCCACGTCGCGATAGAAGGCGAATGAACCCAGGCTCTGCAGGTGAATCCGGTCGTACACCGGCTGCAGCACACCCTCGGGGCAGTCGTCCGCCTGCATGGGGTCGGTGAAGATGAACTGGCCGCCGTGCTTGAGCACCCGATGGACTTCCTCGAACACCAGGGCGCGGTTGCCGCTGTGCAGCAGCGAATCCTGCGACCAGACCACCTCGAACGAGCTGTCCGGCTCGGGGATGTCTTCGAAGGTGCCGTGCACCACCGAAACCAACTCGGACAAGCGCTGCCGCCGGTTGAGATAGCGGTTGGTGTCGTTCTGGGTTTCACTGACGTTGAGGCAGCGCACCGAGCAGCCGAAGCGCTTGGCCAGGTGGCGGGCAGCCCCGCCGTAGCCGGCGCCGATATCCAGCACATGGCTGTTGCGGCCAAGGCCATCGAGACGGTCGGCCATGGTGTCGACCGTTTTGCGGCTGGCGGTCTTGATGTCGTCGGTATCGTCGTACAGACCGATGTGGATGTCCTCGCCGCCCCAGACGCTGTAATAGAAGTGATCGGCATCCGGGCTGTCGTAGTAGGCCTCGGAGATCTCGCGGCTGTCCTTGGAGGGCGCTTCGGCACCGTTGCGGGCGGCCACGCGGCTGCGCGGCATGGCCTTCTCGACCACATGGATCAGGAAATCCGGGTCGCCCTCGTCGTGGCTGGCCTGAAAGTCGGCATAAGTGTGGATGCGCTGGAAGCCCGCCTCGTTGAGCAACCGGCGCATGTAGTTCTTGCGCAGGGGGAAGAGATTCAGCGTGTACTCGGCCTTGTCCGGGAAGCTGTACTTGAAGCGCACCAGCCCTTCGTCGATGTGCTCGGGCTCGGCGGTGACCTTGTCGCCGCAGTAGTAATACTTGTGCTTGGACGTGAAGCCCTCATCGAGCATCAGGTCGTAGTTGCGCTGGTCCAGGATGAGAATGCCGTCGTGCTTGAGCGCGGCGTAAAACTCGGCCAGTGCGCGGCGACGGTCGTTTTCATCGAACAAATGCGTGAATGAGTTGCCCAGGCAGATGATGGCGTCGTACTTGCCCTGGATGTCCTGGTTCAGCCAACGCCAATCCGCCTGGGTGAGTTTGAGGATCAGGCCGCGGCGTTTGGCATTGTCGAAGGCCTTGGCGAGCATCGCGGCGCTGCCGTCCACGCTGGTGACGTCAAAGCCCGCTTCGGTCAGGCGGACGGAGTGGAACCCCGTACCGCAGGCCACATCAAGCACCTTCTGTTTGCCCCGCGAACGCAGCACATCGATGAAAAACTCCCCTTCGCTGGCCGCGCGGGCGTCCCAGTCGATGAGTTCGTCCCACTTCTCGACGAAGGTTTTGACGTATTCGGCGCGGTAGTGGCCGGTGTCGCGCACGGCCAGAGGGTCCTGGCCGTAGCGTTGCTCTTCGGCGGTCAGGTCGTCGTTTTGCTTAGGTGCGATCACTGTTGACATGCATCCTGCTCCCTACAGTCGGGCGGCTGGCCGTCGCTGCGCCCGCAATCGCGGGCACGTCGAACGGCCTTGGGTTGCGCGAAAGCGCAGGCCCACCGCACGTTGTCGTGCATCGCCGGCTGTGTGTCTGTCGAGTTGCCGGGCCGTCAGGTCCGGTAGAGGGGTCTGATGCCCCTTGTTGACGACCCGCCGTGTGTCTGGGGGTCGGCGAAAGCAGCCGGCGTCGGCTGGCAAGCGGAAGACCATGGTCATCGCCCCGCAATCGGCGGCAAACGCCGTTGCGAAGCCGGTCTTCCGGCCTGATGGCTGGGTCCCGATCCGACGGGACATACCACCATGGGCCAGACAGGGTAACGGCTTCAGGGAAAAGTTCCAGGGTTATATCCTGTCGCAAAATGTGTTAACGGTGGGTGCGGCGGGGGTGGTTGCGCAAGCCGGTTGTTTATATTTTTCGTTTTAAAATCAATCTGCTGGATTAATTTTTCATGGCGGGGACATCAAAAACCGTTCTTCTTCAATTTTTCTGAATGCGACGGACATCCGAGGGCTCATGACGTGAATCTCATGTCGTGATGCCCGTCATGAGTCTTTGCACCCGTAGGAGCCCTGCCATCAGGGCCGGGTGTGAAGACCGAAGGCAGGCCCCGACCGGTCCGCACCGCCCCCGACCAAGGTTCGCTAGGCAGCCCAGCGGTGGTTCAGTAGAATGCCGGCTGTTTTTGTCCATCCCTTCGACCCGCGAGCCCGCCCGGAACTATGGAGATTCAGGACATTCGCGCCCTCATTGCCGACGATATGCAGGCAGTCGATGCTCTTATCCAGGCGCAGCTTCGTTCCGATGTCGTGCTCATCAATCAATTGGGCGCTTATATCGTCAACAGCGGGGGTAAGCGCCTGCGCCCGATGCTGGTGCTCCTGGCAGCGGCAGCGTGCGACTATCGCGCCGTGGCACGGCAGCCGCTGGCGGCCATCATCGAGTTCATCCACACGGCGACGCTGCTGCATGACGATGTCGTCGATGCATCCGACCTGCGCCGTGGGCGTGAAACCGCAAATGCTATCTGGGGCAACGAGGCCAGCGTCCTGGTGGGAGATTTCCTCTACTCGCGCGCCTTCCAGATGATGGTCGACATCGGCAGCGTTGCGGTAATGCGTATCCTGGCCGATACCACCAACACCATCGCCGAAGGCGAGGTCATGCAGTTGCTCAACTGCAATGACCCCGATACGACCGAAGCACGCTACATGGCGGTGATCCGCTGCAAGACGGCCAAACTGTTCGAAGCGGCCGCACAGCTTCCGGCGGTCGCCGGCAATGCCGATGCGGAGCTCATCGACGCCCTTGCCGCCTATGGCGATCACTTGGGCATGGCGTTCCAGCTGGTCGACGACGCGCTGGACTACAGCGGCGACAGCATGGCGCTGGGCAAGAACGTCGGCGATGACCTGGCCGAGGGCAAACCCACCCTGCCGCTGATACACGCCATGCGTCATGGCGATGCCGAGTCCGTCGCGGTCATTCGGCAGGCCATCGAAGAGGGTGGACGCGAGCATATCGCAATCGTCATGAAGGCCATTGAGTCGACCGGGGCGATCGCCTATACTTCGCGCCTCGCCGAGGAGGAGGCCCAAGCGGCCATCGATGCCTTGGCGCCACTGGCGGCCTCGCCGTACAAGCAGGCGCTGGTGGGGTTGGCCCGGTTCGCGGTCAGCCGGACACACTAAACGGGGTGTAGCTCAGCCTGGTAGAGCACTGCCTTCGGGAGGCAGGGGCCGGAGGTTCGAATCCTCTCACCCCGACCAAAATTCCCGCTCGAAAAGCCGCCTCCGGGCGGCTTTTTGTTGTCCGTCCCTTGCTCTTGTGACCTACAAATACCTCTTGTCGGCAGGCATTTTTCCTCCCGAGGTCCACAATAAGGGGGCCATGGAGAGCTGACAGGACCCGCACGCCGATATCGCCACGGTGAATCCACAGGCCATCCGGTGCCGGTGCTGCGAGCGCAGAGATTGGAGAGTGTGGTTTGCGCAAAGGGGAGCAGGTGAACAGAACGGCGGTGCTTGCCAACATCCTGGTCGCCCTGATCATCATCGGGGTCATCGCCTCTGAGGTACAGTCCGATCGTGAACGGGTGGTCGAGGCCACCTTCCGCGATGCGGAGAACCTGGCCGATGCGCTGGCCGAGCATACGCGCCAGACCTTGGCGGCGATCGATTTGGGCATCACCACGGTCGGCGAGGCCGTTACGCCTCTCGGGTTGGCGCCCGGCACCGATCTTGGCGGCATTCACGACCTGCTGGCGGCCCGTCAGAACGGTTCGGCAGCAACCTTCGCCTACTTCGTGCTCAATGCCGATGGCCGCTTGGTGGCGACCTCCAGGACACCCGACCCTGAGCCGGCGGATCTATCCGGGTATCCGGAGTTCCAGCGTCATCGGGACGGCACCGTGCCGGGCGGCTTTCTCCTCGGGCCGCCGCGCAAAGGCCAGGTCGGGCACGCCACGGGGCGTTGGCTCGTCAATGTCAGTCGGCGGATCGACAACCCCGACGGCAGCTTTGCCGGTGTCGCTGTAGCCGCACTATCGCTGGATTATCTGCTGCACTTCTACGACGCCTTACGCATCGGCGAGCACGGCGTCGTGGGCCTGCTCAGCACTGAAGGCACCATCGTCCTGCGCAGCCCGTTCGATGAGTCGTTCATCGGCCGCGACATGTCCGCCTCCGAGTTTGGCGCCCAAGTGGCCAGAAGCCCATCGCGCGGTCGTTTTCACGGGCCGTACACCACCGATGGTCAACGTCGCATATCCGCCTACAAGCGGATCTCCGAGGGCCGGGGTTTGGTGTACGTCGGTTTGGGCGAGGACGAGGTGCTGGCACCCTGGCGCCGACGTGCGCAACTGCAAAGCGCGATGGGTGCGCTGGTCGTTTTTCTGTTTGCCGGCGCCTCCATTCTCACCTGCCGGTACATCGCCCGGCAGCGGCGCTGGGAGGCGGCACGCGCGGCGCGTCTGGCCCTGCTGGCCGACGAGTCGGCCGTGCTGGCCAAGTGCCCGGATGTCGAAAGCCTGCTGAATCATGTCACCCAGGTGGCTCGCAGACTCATCGGTGCCCACCAAGCGGTGGCCAGCCTCTCACGTGATGGCAGCTATGCCCAGGCCATCCACGGTATCAGCCTCTCGGGTAAGTACGCCGCGTGGGAGGATTACGATGACCCGCCCGATGGGTCGGGTATTTACCGGCTGGTATGTGAGCAGAACCGACCGATGCGCCTGACCCAGGCGGAGCTCGAAGCACACCCGCAGTGGCGAGCGTTTGGTGAGGCCCGTGAGCGCCACCCGCCGATGCGCGGCTGGTTGGCGGTGCCGCTGATCAGCCAGGACGGCAGCAATCTGGGCATTATCCAACTCTCCGACAAGGAGCGCGGCGAGTTCACGGCCAACGACCAGCACGAACTCACCCAGCTCGCCAACATCACCGGCATTGCCATCGACAATTTGCTGGCCTCGCAGTCGCGCGAGGCCGCCCTTGCGGATGCCACCGCGGCGCGGGCGCAGATCGAGACCATCTTCAACTCCATCTCCGATGCGGTCTACGCGCTCGATACGCAGTGGCGCTTCGTCTACCTGAACCCCGAGGCCGAACGCATTCTCAACTGCACCAAAGCCGTTGTGGTCGGGCAAGTCGTCTGGGAGGCCTTTCCCGAGAGCAAGAACACGGCGTTGTACACGGAGTACACACGTGCCTGCGCCGAGGGGACGCCAGTGAGTTTCGAGTTCTTTTATCCACCGATGGACGCGTGGTTCTCGATCCGGGCCTTTCCTCACGAGGGCGGGCTGACCGTGTATTTCCACGACATCACCCGCCGTATGGAAGCCGAAGAGCGTCTGCGGCAATCGCAGAAGATGGACGCCATCGGCCAGCTGACCGGGGGGATCGCCCACGATTTCAACAACCTCCTCACGGTGATACTCGGCAATGCCGATATCGTGGCGGACCACCTTGCAGATGCCCCGGCTGAGGTGCGCGAGCAGCTCGAGGTCATTCAGAAGGCCGGCGAGCGCGCGGCGGAGTTGACGCACCGGTTGCTGGCGTTTGCCCGTAAACAGCCGCTGGACCCGCGCCAGGTCGATATCAACGAGCTGGTGGTCGAGGTCGAGGACATTCTGCGCCGCACCCTGGGGGAAACGATACACATCGAGCTGGTGCGCGGGGGAGGGTTGTGGAAGGCCACCGTCGACCCGCACGGGCTGCAGAATGCCATCCTGAACCTGGCCATCAATGCCCGCGACGCCATGCCCTCGGGCGGCAGACTGACGATCGAGACAGCCAATATGGCCATTGACCGCGAGTACGCCGACGTCCATGACCTTGACCCCGGGCAATACGTCATGGTCGCGGTGTCGGACACCGGCGAGGGTATGTCACCGCAGACCGTGGCCAAGGCCTTCGATCCGTTTTTCACGACCAAGGCCGAAGGCAAGGGTACCGGGCTGGGTTTGTCCATGGTGTACGGTTTTGCACGCCAGTCGGGTGGACACGTCAAGATCTACAGTGAATTGGGCGAGGGCACGACGATCAAGCTCTACCTGCCGCGCGCCGACGGTTCGTGCGGGACCAGCGGCTACCAGCGCGCCAGCCGCCCGCCCCTGGAGCGCGGTACGGAACATGTGCTGGTGGTTGAGGACGAGCCGCTGGTGCGTCGCTATACCGTCAATGGCCTGCGTCGGCTGGGCTATACCGTGACCGAATGCGAAAGCGGACTGGAGGCGATCACGCACCTGGAGGGCGAGGCATCGTTCGATCTGCTGTTGACCGATGTGGTTCTGCCCGGCGGGTTGACCGGCAAGCAGATCGCCGTCGAGGCGGCGGCACTGCGACCGACGCTGCGGGTGTTGTTCATGTCCGGGTACACCGAGAACGCCATCGTCCATCACGGCCGTCTGGACCCCGGCGTGCAATTGCTGGGCAAGCCGTTTCGCCTGGCCGATCTGGCACGTAAGGTCCGCGAGGTGCTCGATGACGGATCACGCGCCCGCGGGTAGCTGCCAGCAGGCGCCGAGCTCTGTATCGAAGCTCGCCGGATAGAACACCTCGGTGCCGCTCTTGGGGTAAACCGTGAGCTCGCCCACGACAATCCGTCCGGGCAGGGCATACAGATCCACCCGCACGAAGTCCAAGCCTTGCCCCAGCCGTTCGGCAACCCGGACGATCTCCGCCAACGGTTGCGGACAGCGTTGTTCACGGCTGTTGGGTTTGGACTTCTTTACCGCCAGCGGACGGCCGTTGCGGTCGAAGAAATCCACCGTCGGGCGGGGCGACAAGCGGCCGCCGTAAACGAGGAACGCCTTTAACCGGCCGCCAAAGACATAGCATTTAATGTCCGCGGGGACGCCGCCATCGCCGGCGTCCAGCCATTCTTCGACGAGGATCGTCGGTGTCATCCGGCTGTAACACCATTCAGCACGATCGTCGCCATAGCGTTCGCCCAGCCAGCGCCGGGCCAGGGCGGTGACGAACGCTGGGTCCAGGGCATCGCGATCCGGTACGAACAGCACGCGGTTGCAACTGTGGTTGGGCTTGACCACAAACCGCCTTGGCAACCCCTCAGCCAACACGCGGGTCGGGTCGCAGGTCCAGTGGTGGAGTGTCGGCAGGTAACCCGGACCCAGGCGCTCCTCCACATAGCCGCGCAGGGTGAACTTGTCTTGCACCCGCACCAGCAGCGGATTGCGGTCGTACAGCTTGCGCCAGACGATTTTCTCGTTGAACGACTGCGGTGCGCTGAGGTTGGGCCAATAGCCACGCGCCAGGCGAACACGCACCTTCTCTCGCAAGGGCTGTGGCAACACGCGCAGCAGATAACCGTGCAACCGGCTGGGTTGGCGGATGGCGCGGCGGATACGAGCGCCCCAGGCGCGCGAGGCCTGTGCTGTGAAAGGGGCGTTAGGGTCGTTGATCGGCAGGGGTTTCATGGGGCCGTGGCGGCGGGCGGATACACGCGGTGCATCGTCGGGCTTACTCATCGGCGGCAATCGGGCGAGGCTATCGCAGTGCAGTAAGATCGTCCATCCGAGTTCGGTCGCAATCATAAGGCGTTGGAGACATATGAGCGTGATGGGGGGATCGCAGTCTTCATCCGGCCCGGCACTGGCCTGGGCGCTGGCGCCGGGACATTGCCGTCCGGGTGCCGAGGGCTGCGAGGATTATCACCGTGTGCGCCCGCTACTACGGGGCCTCGGGCTTGCGGCCGAACCCGACGACCATCGGGGCTTTCTGCTTCCGGCCATTACCACGGCCTTGCGCGAGAGCGGGCCGGATGTACTGGTGTCCGGTAGCGCGGACGAGGCGATGGCGGCAATGCTCGCCGAGGCCGGGCGCGGGGCGGGTGTGGCGCCGAGGCTGACCGTGGTCGACCGCTGCGATACGCCGCTGGTACTCAACCGTGCCTGGGGTGCGGCCAATGGGGTGTCGGTGTCGGCAGCCTGCGACGACATCCTGGCTTTCGAGCCGCAAGTGCGGTTCGATCTTGTGGTGACCCATTCTTTCCTGGGGCATTTCCCACCGCGGGTGCGGTCGGCGTTGATGAGCCGCTGGTTCGGGTTGCTGAAGCCAGGAGGGTGGTTGGTTACCGTCGCGCGGCTGCGGCCCGAGGGCGAGGCGCGGGCTTTCGACCCTGCGGCGGCCGACGCGTTGGCCGCCGAAGCCGCCCGGCGCATGGTCGATCAGCCGGATATCGGTATCCCGCCGAAAGAGGCTGAAGCGGTGATCCGGCGCTACGCGGCCGAGCGCTCCACCTCCTATCCGGTAACCTCGGCGACCGGGCTTTGGGCCTTGCTGACCGGTGCCGGCTTCCACTTGCGCTGCGTCGCGCCGCAGCAGGTGCACGGCCGCATCACCGGTATCCAAGGCCCCGGCCTGCCGCGCGGCGGTCGGTACGTGAATATCGTCGCCAGACGCCCTGACGACACCGTCGCGTAGTGGAACATGGCTTGGTGCGAACGACATCGCCCAATGCTGTCGATCAGCACTCGTCAACATGACCCAGTGCAAATAATGCTTATCAAACTTGTCGATCAGCACCCGTAGGAGCCCTGCCCTCAGGGCGATTATCGCAGGCGGCATCGACCCTTGCCGGTTTGGCGCCAACCCCGGGCCGAATCGCGCACGGGGGCGCTTTTACCGAGGTGCCAGGGTTCACGGCCACAAAGGGACCGGGTGCCCCAGCGTGTGCACCAGCAGGAACTCCACCAGGAACGCATTGACTGCCGCGCTCACGGCGGCCGCCGGCCAGCCGGCGCCGAGGGCACGGGCCAGCACGAAGGCGAACGCCGGCAGCGCAAGACGCGGCCCGATGACCAACAGGCCTGCAACCGTCAGGACGATCATGAAGCCGGGATAGCGTGGCGTCGCCGCTGTCGATGGGCCGGCGCTCGGTGGCCCGTCGCGATGGCCGGTCACGAGCCCGGCCAGGCCGAGTACGAGCAGCACCCCCGCCGCCGCGGCCGGCGCACCGATGACGAACGCACTGCGCGGGTAGAGCGCCATGTCCGCGGCGACCAGCACGGCCGGCACAAGACTCATCGCCAGCAACACCAGCGTATCGCCGCGCGGTCTCATGACGCCTGGCCCCAACGGCTGGCGAGCCGTCGCCAGGGCAGGAACGCCGCCACCAGTACGGCGAGCACGATGATCACCCCGGGCCGCAGAAGAAAGGCCGGCCCATAAGCGGCAAGGGCGATTGCCCCCTGCGTCTCCACCAGTGGCGCCAGGATGAAGCCCAGCAATAGCACCGTCCGATTGTAGCCGTGACGCGCCATGGCCATGCCCAGCACGAGCGCGGCGGCGGCGATGACCAGATCGAACAGGCTGCTGCGGTAGGCCACGATGCCGATGGTTGCCAGTGTCAGGGCGACAGGCAACAGGAAGCGCACCGGCGTGCGGATGAGCAGCAGAAACACCGGCGCCAGAAACAGCACAAACACCGAGCCGAGCAGGTTGGCCAGCGCCAGGATCAAGGCCAGCAGCAGTACGAGATCCGGCGCTTCCGCCGCCAGCGCCGGCCCCGGCTGCAAGCCGAACAAGGTCAGCGCGCCGAGGAGCACGGCCATGCCGGCGCTGCCCGGCACCCCCAGGGCCAGCGTGGGCACCAGCGCTCCGCCTTCCTTTGCGTTGTTGCTGGTTTCGGCGGCGATGACACCGGTGATGCAATCGTCGATCTCCGAGACATGCCGCCGCGGCCGGCCGAAGGTCGAATGCCCGAGAAACGCGGCGGCCTCGCCGCCGACGCCCGGTATCAGGCCGACACCGCAGCCCAGCGCCGCCGAACGGATCACCAGCCAAGGCCGTTTGAGCACATTCTTGATCCCCTCGCGGATCTGGCCGAGATAGCCACCGCCGGGCAGTATGGCCTCGCCCTGACGCAACTGGGCCAGGCGCACGAGTTCAGGGCCGGCGAACAAGCCCATGATCAACGGGATCAGCCCGATGCCATCGAGCAACTGGGTCTGTCCGAACCACAGCCGGGGCACCCCGCTGGCATCCTGGTAGCCGACCAGTCCCAGAAAAATGCCCAATGCGCCCGGTATCAAACCCTTGGTCAGCGATTTGGCGCCCATATGTGCGGCGCAGACCAATGCTGCCAGGCCGGCCATGAATATCTCCGGTGCACCGACGCCTCGCAGAATCGGTATGGCCAGAGGAATCGCCATCAACAAGACGGCAAAACCGAGTAGCCCGCCCAGGCCCGAGGCGGTCGCAGCCACGGCGATCGCCCGCGCCGCCATCCCGAGCTTGGCCAGGCGGTTGCCGTCCTCCAGCGCGGCGGCGTTCGGCGGGGTCCCGGGGATGGCCAGTGCGATCGCGGGGATAGCGCCGCCGGTGTAGATCACCGCATGGGACGACAGCAGCAAGGTCAACGCGATGGCCGGGTCCAGCGACAGCACGAACGGCAGCAGCAGGATCATGGTGGTAATGCCGCTGATGCCCGGCAATGCGCCGCCGACGAGGCCGATGAGCACGCCGCCGATCAGGGCGGCGAACAGCCCGAGGCTCGGGGTCACGGCAATGTCGATCATCGCGTCGCAGGCATGGTGGCAGTGTCCGCTCGATGCCGGCTCAGCGGTATTTCTCCCCCAGGACGTGCAGGACCTCGTCGTCCTCCGCCATTGCGCGCAACGTCGACGAGACCTTGTCGCTGAGCTGCTGCGGATCCTGGTAATCGATGGGCCGTCCGGCCGCCTTGGCCGCGGTGATCAGGGCCGGGTCGGTGAGCGCCTCGTGCAGCGCATCGCGCAAGACCGCCCGGTGCCCCGCCGAGGTGCCCGGCGGTGCGGCGAAGCCACGGCCCAGCGCGGAGAGCGACTCCAACACGTCCAGCCAACGGGCGTCGTACGCCTGATCCTCGGTGAGCTCCGCCAGGGTGGGAACATCCGGAAACAAGGCCGAGCGCTGCGACCCTAGGGTCGCGATCACTTCGATCTCGCGCGCCTCGGCATACTGGCGGGCAGAGTCGGCGGAGATGATGGCCGCATCCGCCTCGCCGCGGATGACACCGAGAATGGCCTCGCTGGTGCCGCCGTAGCCGGTGATGATACGTGCATCCAGGCCGAAGGCTTCGGACACCAGCGCCGCGCCCAATGCCATCTCGTCCGCGCGGCCGCCAGCGGCCCAGCGTAACTGGTCCGCGTCGTCTAGCGTCCAGGGCAGGGCGGTCTGGCCCTTGGGCGTCACCAGGACGCGTCGCTCGGGCCGCAACCCGGCCAGCCAGTCGAAGGTGCCGATGTCGAACTGCACGGCCTCCATGCGCAAACCCTGCGCGATGACTACGGCCGCCACATTGATCAAGCTGTAGGTCAAATCGTCATTGCGAGCGTTGGCCAGCTCATTGACCGCCACCAGGCCACCACCGCCGGGCCTGTTGCGCACCACCACCGTCGCCCCGGTGCGCGCCTCGATGGCCGGCGCCAGCATGCGCGCGTACGCGTCGTAGCCCCCGCCGGGTTTGTAGCCGACCACGACCGAGAGCGTCTGGCCTTTGAAACAGTCGGCGTCTGCACAGTCGGATGCGTGGGCGGGTGTCAGCCACAGGGCGAACAAGCCCAGCGCCAGTAAGATGGATCGATACATGAGCTCCCCCGTGGTTGTTCTGTGCTCATCGGTTGGAGCGCGACGTTAGCACAGCACAAGCACGGGTTACCGCGTCCCGTCACCCGGTTCGAATGGCGTTACGACACCTCTCGGTCGGTCCCGACCATCGCCAACGGCACATCGTCGCCCCGGTCCGATCGGGACCCCGGTCGTGGGGCGTCGGCTTCGGTACGGTAGGTGAACACCAGGGACAGTTTGACCCGGTCGGTGCGGTTGCGGTTGGCCGCGTGCAAGGTGCGGCAGTGAAAGAACAGCACATCGCCGGGCTCCAGCTCCGGCGTTTGGGCGGTGGCGATGAGTTCGGCGCTGCGCGGCTTGTCGGGAATGACAAACAACCGCTCATCGAAGTGGTCCGGCGGCAGTTCGATCCGGTGCGAGCGGGGGATGAGGGACAGCCCGCCATTGTCGCGGTATTCATGTCCCAGTGCGGTCCACACCGAGATCAGCTCGCGTTGCGTGTAGTGCCAGTAGCGGATGTCGCGGTGCCAGTTTGTATCGCTGCTGTACGAGGGCTGCTTGGTCATCAGACAGTTGTGGTGTGCACGGGCAAGCAGCGGGGGGGCGCCCAGGAGTTGCGCAAGCGGCGTGCCGATTCGCGGGCCGGTGGCCCAGGCGGCGTACTGCGGGTTGCGGTCGAAGGCTTGCAGCAGCCGACGGACGGTGCGCCCGCCTTCGGCCTCGACGGAATCCGGCGAGCCGGGGTAGCGCACCTCGGTTTCGAGTTCCAGGGGGGCGGTGGGCTGGGCGAGCTCCGCGCGGGTCGCGGTGGCCAAGTCGTCCAGGCAGGGCGAGGCCAGCCCTCGCAGGATCAGGAAGCCCTGTTCGTTGAACTCGGCGATCTGTTCGGGAGTGAGCCCGTCTGACATGGCGGTCGTGTCGTGCTGGAGGCCGGCCCTACAGCATACGACCTGCACCCGGGCCGCCGGTAGCGGTCCGGCAGGGGGTCACTCAGGCGTTCAATACGGCCAATTGCCCGCGGCGCTCCTGCAACAAGCTGTGATAGGCGCGGCTCAGGGCGTGCTCGTAGGCGCAGTCGCCCGTCTCGCCCATTTGGCGCAGACGGGTTTCGAAGAAGGCGATCTCCTGACGCAGGTAGTCGGCCGTGGTGTGCACGGTGTGTTCATGGCGGGTGACCAGCAAGGCCGTTTCCATGGGGAACCCCTCCCGGGGCGGTCGCGTGGTGTGTGGACGGTCCACGCTACGGCCCACGGGTGACGATTGCGTGACCCAACGGCTACAAATCGTGGAAACGCATGGACAGGTCGATCGCCTGGACGTTCTTGGTGATGGCGCCCACTGAAATGAAGTCCACACCCGTGCCGGCGATGGCACCGATGGTGTCCAGGGTGACGTTGCCGGAGGCCTCCAGGGGGATGCGCCCGCCGACCCGGGCCACGCCGTCGCGCATGCGCTCGATATCGAAGTTGTCGAGCATGATGATGTCCGGTGCGGCGGCCAGGGCCTCGTCCAACTCGTCCAGGGTTTCGACCTCCACCTCGAGTTTGACGCCGGGGTGCAGGCTGCGTCCCTGGGCTATTGCCGCGGTGATGGAGCCGGCGGCCTGGATGTGGTTCTCCTTGATGAGCATGGCATCGAACAGGCCGATGCGGTGGTTGACGCCGCCACCGCAGTGCACCGCATATTTCTGCGCCAGACGCAGGCCCGGCAAGGTCTTGCGGGTATCGAGAATGCGCGCGCGCGTCCCCGCGACCGCGGCCACGTAGCGCGAGGTGGCGGTGGCGGTGGCCGACAAGGTCTGCAGGAAGTTCAGCGCGCTGCGCTCGGCGGTCAGTAGCGCACGTGCGGGCCCCTGGACTGTGCACAGCAGCGTATCGGGCGCCACCGTATCGCCGTCGTCCACCTGCCAGTGCAGGCCGATGCCTGCGCCGCCGACGGCGCGGAAGACCGCATCGAACCAGGGTCGGCCGGCGATCACTGCGGACTCGCGGACGATGACGGTGGCGCGCGCCCTCTGCGTGGCGGGCACCAGGTCGGCGGTGACGTCGCCGTCGCCGATGTCCTCGGCCAGGGCGCGGGCAACATCGGCATCGATGACGGCGGCGGGGGGTGGGGCAAAGGTCATAGGGCAATCGACTCGGGCGGGTGTTCGGGGTCCAGGATCAGCAGGTGGTGTTCGCTGACCGGCTGCCAGTATTCGCTGTCGGTCATTGGCTCCGAGGCCAGAAGCTGGCCGTCGGGAAACGCCTCGTCATCCTCGGTGACGTACAGGCTTGGGCACTCGGCGTTGCGCGCATGGCGGATGGCGTAAATGCGGTCGCCGTCAGTGACCGCGAGATTGAGCAGCATGCGTCGTGTACCGATCCAGTCATCGAGCAGGCCGACCACCTCGACCAACGCCTCGTCGATGCCCAGATCGGCGTCGTCGGCCAACAAATGGCGCAGCAGGGCGAACACGTAGGCGGAGTCGGTGCTGGCGGTGATGCCGTCGTCGATCTGCGGGTCGAGGAACTCGCGGATGCAGCGCTTGACGGGGCCGAAGTCGTCGAGAAAGCCGTTGTGCACGAACAGCAGGTTGTCGTCGCGAAACGGCTGGTTGTTGTGCCACCCGCCGCTCTGCGGCAGCGTCGCCGCGCGAACATGGGCTAACCAGACGTCCGCGCACAGGCTGGTGGCCAGCGGGGCGAGGTTCGGGTCCGACCAGATCGGCTGGGCGCTGACATAGGTCGCCGGCTTGTCGTCGCCGTCGTACCAGCCGAATCCGTAGCCGTCGGCATTGAAGCGTGCGAAGCGCAGCTCGCGCGGGTGCAGGGCCTGGTTCAGCAGGCCGTGGGAGGGCGCGAGCAGGATGCGGTCGAGGCGGATCTCCGGCCCGACGTAAGCGCTCAGACGACACATGGCAGTCACCGGGGCGTGGGAGGCGGGCTCCATCTTACCCGTGGCGATCAGGCGTGCAACCGGCTACCTATGCGGTTATTGACAATCATTCGTATTCGCAATTACTCTTGACGCCTGATCGAACCACCCGCACGACGCACGCCATGTACGTTTGCCTTTGCAAAGCGGTTACCGACAAACAGATCCGTCGCGCCATTGCCGATGGGGACAACTCGATGCGCCGCCTGCGCAATCGACTCGAGGTGTGTTCGGACTGCTGCAAATGCGCGTCCGAAGTCAAAGCCATACTGCGTGAGGAAACCGGCGTTGGCGGCGTGATCAACGCCATCCCGCTGCCTGCCCTGGGCGGGTGTTTGTCCTAGTAGTCCTTTCGTCGTGCGCGGCACCACACCTTGCAACTGACACCCGTAGCAGCGCACCCGAAGTGCGCGTTTGATTTGGGATGGCGCCAAAGCTGCGGGTTTTGGCGCCATCCGCGACAATCGCCCTGAGGGCAGGGCTCCTACGGGTGCCCGGGTTCTGGAATACAAGCGGTGGCTTGAGGCACCGCTAGAAGCCTCGGCCGCCAACTCAGCGGCTCCCTCCGTTTTACCGCCGCCCGATGTGAACCACGAGATCCCGCAGTGCGTGCTTCGGCAGCCAATCCGGCAGCGAACCCTCGTCCAGGGACAGGGCGTTCAACGGCAGGTCTACGACCTCGCCGGTCCGGGCATCCAGCAGGTGGTAATGCGGGGACAGGTCCGTGTCGTACAACACTCGCCATGGGTCCAGACGGACCTCGCGCAGCACGCCCCTATCCACCAAGTGGTGCAGCGTGTTGTACACCGTCGCCCGGCAGAGGGTGAAGCGGCGAGTGCGGCACTCGGCCAGCAATTGCTCGGCGGCGAAGTGTTGATGTAGCCCGGTGATGGCAGCGAGCACCGCGCGCCGCTGTGCGGTCAGGCGCAGGCCCCGTTCACGGGCGCGGCAGATCAAGTCATCGATGGGAGGGTGTGTATTCATGTTGGAAATGATAACGATTATCATTTAAAAATCAAGCAACGAAACTCACCCTTTTTCGCAAGCCCTTCCGCGAGGCAATCGCCGTGGCGTCCCCGCACCCGTCGGCGTTCCCTGGCGAGCTCGCCGGGGAGCACCCATACTCAAGTGGCTTCTCCCGTTCAACCTCAACGATGGAGACTCGGCCCATGCACAGTATCGAAGTCCACATGGCCAATCTGGACGATGGGCAACTGAACCGTGTAAAGCAATTGGAACAGCGTCTGGGCACTATCGTGGTGGCTGTCGACAAGCCCCCCGAGTTCGCCGACCTCACCCCACAGCAATTGGACGAGCTGAAGAAGACCGAGGCGGAGCTGGGCCGGGTGCTGTTGGCGTACAAAGGGCATTAGAAAGCAAGAACCTCGAACCTGGGCACCTGTAGGAGCGCACCCCCGTGCGCGATCAGCCGGGGATGACGCTAAAGTTGGGGCTTTGCGCCATCTGCCGCAATCGCCCTGAGGGCAGGGCTCCTACGGGTGCCGGGGCTCCTTCGCGTCGCAGGTGCCAGAGTTATTGCAGGCGCTGTGCGCGGCTAAAAGGGCTTCAGCGTCGCCAGCAGCACGATGGCCACCAGGAACGGTACCG
>CBFGWV010000030.1:0-29092 GCA_965652545.1 uncultured Candidatus Competibacteraceae bacterium
CTCAGGGTCATCGCCGATGTCCGGTTCGGCAAAGCCGCACCAGCCCAGCAGGGTGTCCGCTTGCGCGACCGTCGCGTCACGGGGTCTGACCGCCCACACGCCGTAGCCGCCATGCTCCCAGGCCTTGTTGTGCCAGCCGATACGCGTTTGGGCGCTGGCTAAACAGCGTTCGGGGGTGGAGCCATTGGCGGTGATGTTTTTGGTGACCGCCGGTTCGGCCAGGATCGCCGCCAACGCGGGGATGTCACTGTCTGTGAAGGCATCGAGCGTCAAGCGTCTCGTGCTGAGGGTCGGTGTTGAGGCCACGTCGACGTATCCCCTTTGTCCGGTGCAACCGTATGACGCTGCACTATCGGCGCGACGCGGTCAATCCGGAGGGCGTCGGATCTCGTGAGGTCAATCAGTGTGACGGGGCAGTCACCGCACGGGCAATACGAAAGCCCACGGTGTTCAGTTGGCGGTCCGGCTCGCCGGCGAGCCGGGTCGAGGCGCGTATGTCGCGTGGGCCGGAGTTCCACGCCCCACCCCGCAAGGCCTTGCTGCCGGCGGCCTCGGCCGGCTCGCATTCGCGGTACGGACCCTCGTAGTCCTCGTCCCAGGCCGAGCAGGTCCACTCCCAGACGTTGCCCAGCATGTCCGACAGCCCCCACGGATGACCGACGTAGCTGCCCACCGGTGCGGTGTACCAATGCCCGTCATGACAGCGGAAGTCCGCATCCCAGCGTCGTCCGAGGTTGCGGTCGGCAGCATTGACGTGTTCGCAGGTGGCCTTGATCCCATCGCCCCAGAAGCGCTTGGCGCTGATGCCCCCGCGCGCGGCGTACTCCCATTGCGCTTCGGTCGGCAGGTGGAAGCCGCCGTCGGTCTCCAGGTTCAGCCAGGCGACGTAGGCCATGGCGTCGTTCCAACTGACGCAGACCACCGGCTGGCTGTCCTGCTGGTCAAAGCCCGGTGTGCGCCAGTTCTGCGCGCTGTCCCAGGCCCAGGCACCGCCTTCCGGGCGGTGGACCCAGCTCCAGCAGCCCTGATCGTCGCGCTCGGCCTCGGTCTTGTAGCCGGTCGCCTGTGCGAAACGCGCGAACTGTCCAACGGTGACTTCATGTTCGCCAATGAAAAAGTCTCCGACCTCCACCGGGTGCTGGCGCTCGTTCGGCCAGCGGTCCTGCTCGTAGAGCGGGCTGCCGATGAGGAAAGTGCGTCCCGGCAGGTACACCAGGGTTGCCGCGAGGTGTCCGTCCGCCAGCCGGATCTCGTGTGTGTCAAAGGGCTCCGGTGCGCTGGGCGCCGTGGCGTCGGTGGTCTCGGGCTTGGCCGACGCGGTGACCGATGCCGGTTCGGGTACCGAGCCACTCGCCACGTCCGGTGGGTTGGGTGATGGCTCCAGCAGGATGGGCGAGCGCGGGTCCTCGTGACGGCTTTCATGGGCAGAGAGTGTCGGTGGCTCGGGCTCGGCTGGGTTTGTGATCGGTGGCATCGGTGCTACATCATCGGTCGCAGCTGTCTGCGGCTGCTCCGGCACGGGCTCGGTGACCGGCGTCGACGAGGGTGTGACGGGATGCGATCTCTCCATGCCGGGACGACGTAGCAGCGGTCTTGACCGTGGTCCTGTCGAGGTCGCAAGTTGCTGCGGGCTTGCCGCTGGCTCTACCGGTGGCGGTTCGGTCCCCGGCGTCCGGGCCGGTGTTATCGGCAGTCGCCCTGGTGTGCCCGGGATCGGCGGCTCGGTCGTGTCCGCTTCGGGCTCGGGGGTGGGCTCAAACGTGGCGACGGTCGGCGGTGTGGTAGCGGCAATCGGTTGTGGTGCGGAGTGGGTGCCGGGCGCCTCGCTTACCGGCGGCGGGGGGCCGTCCGTGGAGGCGGTCGGACGGAAGGATTGCTCGGTCAGCCAGGCCACTAATGGCAGAGTGATCAGCACCACCACACCCACCAGCACGGGCTTGTATCGGCCCGGCTGGTGTACGGGTGCGGCCAGTGTCGGTGGCGGATCCTGCGGCGGTGGGGGCGTCGGCGGTGCCCGTTCGACCACGGGTTTGGCGGGGCCGCGCTCCGTCGCGGGTTGCGCCTCATGCGACTGGATCACCCGGGTCAGTGCCGTGAAGACTGCTCGTGCCGAGGCGTAGCGCTGTTGCGGGTCCGGGGCCAGCATGCGCTCGATGATCGGCTGAATATGTGCGGCCTGCGGCGGCAGTGGGAGGATGCGGCCCGACTCCTTGATCGCGCGGATGGTCTCGGGTGAGAGGGCGTCGAACGGTTTGCGGCCGGCGAGCATCTCGTAGACGAGAATGCCCAGCGCGTAGACGTCCGCGCGTACGTCCGGTCGCCACCGGGTGACGGAGCACTCCGGTGCCCAGTAGATCGATGCCCCGGGCGGTGATGGGCCGCCAAGCCGGTGTGCGGCTCCGAAGCCGGTGATGACGGCCGTATCGTCGGTGTCGAACTGAATGCTATGCGGGTTCAGGGCGCCGTGGGCGATGCCCTTCTTGTGGGCTGCGGCAAGCCCTTGCGCCATCTGCCGCGCAATGCGCAGCGCCTGATCGATAGAGAGGGGGCGGGCGAGTCGTTCGGCCAGCGAGCCGCCAGCGAGGTAGACGGTCATCACATAGCCGGAGGCGTCGCCCAGATCCGCATCCAGTATGGTTTCGACATTCGCCTGATTCATTCGGCGAAGGGTCTGCAACACCTCCCGGTACTGCTGTACTGTGGCGGCATCGGTCTGCGGCGGCCGCTCGACGAACCGGATGACGACCTCCCGATCCTGCGCGACGTGTCGCGCCAGCACGAGCTTGGCGCTGCCGGGCTCACGCAGTGTCCGGATGATCTCATGATCAGGAATGTCGATAGGTAACACGTGAGCCGACGACCCCCTGTGACAGGCTCTTGGCGGCGCGAGTGTAAACCCGCCAAATCAGCGTCTTAGGTCACAGAGTAGCTGCATCGCCCGCAGGGTCACCATTCAACGATCGCCGTACTGGCGCGGGGGGTATCCGTGCGACATAGTCCTTTGGGTTCGTGGCCCCTCACCGTCAGCGTCGCGCGGCATTGACCTCCAGCACCATGACGGCCGCTGGCAGTGCCATGGCTTCGGGCACATCGGGGTGCAGCAGCGTCAGTATCCAGTCGCGTCGTGCCGACAGCCGCCCCAGCTTGCCCAACAGGCCACCGCGACCTGCGACCTTCGTATCGCTGATCTCGTGCGCCAGCGTGCCCACACAGAGACCGTCTCGAAGCAATGCATAGCAGTCGGTGTAACCGACCGGTGCCGCGCCTTGCCCGTCATCGCCGATCAGGCGTTGGTCGCCGGTCTGCAGCACCGTCTCGCCGGCGGTGCTGCGCACCGTCCAGCCCCCGCCCATCTCCAGGGAGACGTGCAAGGTAGCGATGATTGCCGAATCTGCGTCCAGCAGGGACCAATGTTCGGCGATGACTCGCCCTTCCGGACGCATGGCGATGTCGCCGCCTTCGACCCCGATGAACCGGGTCAAGCCGGACTGCACCTTGGTCGTGATCTGGCAGATGGCCGGCGACGCGTCACTGTGCAAAGGTTCGATGGCATACCCGGTGCGGGCATCCGCGAGCGCAGCATCGCCCGCGGCGAGTGGATGAAATCGGTAGCGGCGTTCAGTCATCGTGCGCGGGCGCAGCGCCTGCCGGGCTGCCGATGGTGTTGTGGACTCAAGCCTTGCGCTGCAAGCGCATCAAGCGCTCCATCAACTGGCCGATCTCCTCTTCCAGCGCCTGTTTCTCCTGCTCGCTCTTGCTCTTGAGCTGGGAGAGCGTGTCCTCAAAGGCACGACGCTCCTGATCGGCGATGTGCTGAACATTCGTGGCCTTCTGCTCAAACGAGGCCCGATCCGCCTGCAACTGGCTGATCTGCACCCGCAAGTCCATGTTCTCCTGCTCCCAGGCATCGCGGTGTTCGTCGAGCTTGGCGGCCACCTCGGCCTTGCGCTCTTGCTGGAAATGCAGCAACTGGGCCTGAATCTGTTGTTTCTCGCGGCTCACGTTCACCAACTCGCGCTTCCACTTTGCCACCTCCTGCTCGATTCGCTTATCGGTGGTGGCAACCGCGTGTTTGGCTTTCTCGAAGTGCACTTTCAGGTCATCGACCTGCTTGATGCGATGCTCGCGCTCGGCGTCCCAGGCGGTCTGGGCGTCGGTGAACTTTTTCTCCAGCCGGGAAAGCTCCCGTTGCCGTTCGCGCAGCTCTTCCTGCGTTCGGGTGAGCTGTTGGCCGAGTTGGTTCTTCTCCTTGCGCCATTGGTCCCGCTCGGTACCCAACTGTCGCTCGATGTTGTCGCACTCCAACTGCGTCTGCGCGACCCGGCTGACTTCGACCTCCAGCGCGGAGCGGACTCGCTTGAGCGGCATCACCGCCATGATCAAGCCAATGATCAGCGCACCGACGACGAACCCTCCCCCCGCGGCGGCGGCAAGCATCATAGTGGCATCCATAACGTCTCCTCTGCGACCGTCCCCATCAACCGAGCACGTGCAGGGCAATGGCGGTGCCGACGCCTATGATGGCGGCGGCGATCGCCGCAGCGTTGCGGCGGACAAACGACGGTGTGTCATCCGAAGCCCGGGCCACCGCAGGCTCTTGGCCTTGGCGATTGGCAAGCTCTTTGAGCGCGTCCTGGGTCTTCTTGGTCGCGACAAAGCGGGCCATATCTTTCAATTCTTCAAGCAATTCCGGCGCCAACTTGCGCGGACTGGCTGCCGTTTCGCGCAAGTGCTCCAACTCTTCGCGAAACTCCTTGCCAAGCCGGATCGTCAGCAGCTCGACCTGGCTCTCGGCGACCTTGGTCGCGGCGGCTTCCGCAGCCTCTATCGCCACCATGCGTCCGGTCTGCGCCGCGGCATCGATGGCCGCATCGCGGGCGATCGACTGAATGTTCTCGATGAGCTTGGGGTCGAGCTCGCCGTCGATGGTGAGGTTTTCCCGCATGTCGGCCAGCTGTGCGTTGAAGCGCACATCCAAGCGGTGGGAGAGGGATTGGATCCGCGTTTCACACAGATCCTTGACGTTCTCCATGACTGCCGCGCGGGTCGAGGACAGGATCCACTCGCGCAATTGGTCCACGCGGGTGTCCACCAGCGGCGCAATGCGCCCCTCGAGGGCGTGTTGCGTGACGCTCTCGGCCACCTCGCGCATACGCGCATCCAGGGCCGGTTGGCTGGCACCGCGCGAGGCTACGGGCTGATTGGCCGCCGTGCTGGCTGGCTGCGGCGGTTTGATGGGAACCACCTTGGTGTTGCCCTGCAAGGCTTGTTCCGCCGCCTGGTTGAGTTGCTGCAGCACCGATTGCAGCGACTCGTTTGTGGCCGGCTTGGGCAGCAGTGACACGACGCCGCAGTCCTTCAACTGCTCGGCGTAGGCATCCCCTTCCTTCGAGGTGTACATGGCCACCGGGATGGCCGCGGTGTCCTGGTTGCTCTTGATCGCGCCGACAGCCGTCAACCCGTCCATCCCGGGCATTGTATGGTCCATGAAAATGGCATCCGGCCGGTGGTTGCCGAGGTAGTCGAGTGCCTCCTCCGCCGACTCGGCCATGTCCACCGTCAGATCGGCGTCCTGAAGCATGCGCCGCAACACCAGGCGTGCCGCCTTGGAGTCGTCCACTACCAGCACGTGTTTGATGGGCATGGCTCCTCCCGCCATAACGGTTTCCCCCTGAAATGCGACGACGGTGATCCGGCTCGGCTTCATCCACAGCGGTATGGCCAGCAAGATCAACCCTTTAGGCCATGCCGGCGGCAAAAGCAAGCCGGGTGCGTGCCGGCGTGCGTTTGGGCCGGCATGTCCGAGGACGATTATGCGCCATCGCTGACCCAAAGGTTCGCCATCGACATGAAGAGGTTGGCCGATCGATGGCCGAGCCCTCGTGGTGGACCCCCGCTGCGGCAAGGCGGTACGTGAGCGAGGTGTGTAAGTGACAGCCGCACCGATGCATTAGCCCATTTGGCTATGGCATGGGCTGGTGCATTAATGTGTTTGTTATTAATTGACACGGGAGGATTAAGGTGTTTGTCGAGCTTCGGGATGGTAGGGCGAATGCATTAAAGTAACGGCTCAGTTTCTTTGGGATGGTCAACGAAGCAGGATTAATGCATGGGCGAGGGCACTCTCTTTGCGCCCCGCAGAGATGCGTTTTTGTTCCGAGGAGTACAGGTATGAGTGCTGTCGTCGAAAAATTGCCACCGAACGGTCAGCCGGAACCGCTGGAGCCCACCAAAAAAGCCGTCTCGCGGTTGGATGAGCAGGCCTTCGAACACGCCGCCGAAAACCCTGACGAGACACCGGAGGGCGACGAGCTGTCGGTTATCGGCGATGTGCCTATCAACCTGTCTCAGAAGGCGGTCGTCGATGACGACGATACTAAGCCGCCGCCCAAATTCGATCTCGATGAAGACAAGTACGACGATGCGCTCAACAGCATCGTACACGAGATGGTCGACAGTGTGGACGGCCGTTCGTTACAAGGAATCACTAGGGGCGACAACGCCAAGCACTATCAGTACATGATCGAATACAAGCTGCACGAGCAAGCCAAGAACGGCAAGAACGTCAGTTTGGACAAAGCCTATATGGAGGTTGAGGAGGCAATCCGTGGGCGCTACGGCTTGGCCGCCGATAACTACGACAACAAGAACCACCGTCTGGATGTGCTCGAAGGATATTGGGAGCGGCAGAAAGGGCGGGAGCAGGCTAAGGATCTGGCTGTTGGTGCGTACCAGAAATATTGGAATAAGTATGGTCCCCCGGCCGATGAGGGGAGCTATGACGACAAGCTGAATACCTTGGCCAGCGGTATGATCGGCGGGGTCGTTGAGAAGCACCATAATCGAATATTGGCCATTGGTCTGGCGAATAACGACAAAGTCAAGGAGCTGTACAAGAATCTGGTCAAAGACAAGCTCGCCGATCAAGGCGCACCGTTTAATTTGGACCGGGCACATCGAGAGGTAATGGAAGACCTGCGTGCCCGTATGAAAACGGCAGCCGGCAATACCGAACACAGGTCGGATAAACTTCTGGATGTCATGGACGGTTACTGGGAAGACCAGACTGGCGAGGCCGATGCCAAGAGTCTCGCCCGCACCGCCTATGAGGAATTCCAGGACGAGTACGAGCCGACCGACGAAGACACCACACAGATTAAAGGCGATAGCAAGTACGAGGATGAGCTCAATGCGGTCGCAGCGACCCTGGCCGATGGTATAGATGCGGACACGGGGCGTGTGCCCCATTTCACCGATGGCGATATCCGCGATCACTATGGAAACCTTATCTACCTCAAGCTCCAGGAACAGAAGAAGGCCGGCGACGGTATCAGCCTTGATAAAGCGTACGACGACGTTAGAAACGATCTTACCGAGCGCATGCCGCACGCATTGCGCGATCATGATGACCCCGGCGGTGCCAAAAAGGCGTATGACAAATACTGGAAAGACGGCGACGGCAGGGGAGATGCGGGTAAAGTGGCGCGCGATGCCTATGGAAAATTCCTCCAGGAAAACACACTGCTTGATAACCCGGATTACGAGGACAATCTCAATGCATTGACCACGTCGATGGGCGATGGTGTGATCGACGATACGCGTACACTCAGCGGGTTGCGTGGTGGCGTGCCTAAAGAGCTGTATAAGAATCTCATTACACACAAGCTGGATGAGGGCAAGAGTCTCGACGAGGCCACTGATGAGGTCGTCTCGGAGTTGGAGGAGCGGGTAAAAGCGGCGTACAGCGGCGACACGGAAGATATCGTCCTGGGGTATTTTTCGCGTCGCGACGGTAAAGACGCGGCCAAGGATGCGGCGTCGGAGGCCTATGCCGAGTATATCGGCAGCCGTGATGATCGCTCGCCGGGTGCGGGCTCGCCGGACAAGCCCAGGGGGGATGGTGGTGAAGACGACCTTCTTCCACCTGTGGCCACTGACATCATGAATGCCGAAACCGTTGACGGCACCACGGTATCCGATGTCTTTGTCGGTAAGATCATCGATGAGTATGAGAACTCCGACCAGGAGTACAAACGCGAGTTTGCCGAATTGGTCAGGTTGAAAGCTGCGATCGCGGGCGGCTTCGAAATCATGCCGTACCAAGTCAGGCCCAACGGCGGTAGTGGCGGCGCCGGCGATATCACCGACTATGCTGATAACATGCATGTCATGGACCCGCGCATCATGCGTGATTTGGTCGATGTGGAAACCCTCGACGCCAAGATCGCCGAGATGGTCGAAAAGCACGATGATCTGCGGACCGATCAAGACGCCTTCCTCAAAGCGTCCGTAATGCGGATCAAAGACAAGAAAACGCTGACTGATCGCATCTATGCCACGATGACCTCCCCAGCCTATGAGGAGATGCTCAAGAACGCCCAGAGCGAAGACGGGGACACCGAAGCTCTGGCCAGATACGCCTCTGATATCCGCTCCTTGGAGTTGCTGGACCCGGATCTCGCCGCGGAAGTGCAAAGTAAGCTTGTCGATGGGGCCGCGTTCGGCGCATTCGATGACTTGTTCGAGAAAGGGCCCGACGCGTTCGATGAAGAGGCCGTTGGCATGGCGGCCAAGGATGTCGCCTATGCGATCGTTCGCGGGTCCGTGCTGGGTGGCTACGCCACCACTGGAGCGCTCGATCTGAGGGCGTTCTTCGACGGTAAGATTCAGCTCGATCCGTTGGGTTTTTCACCCGAAGAAAGGGCGCGCTATGAGTCTGCTAAAAAAGAGTACCAACGCCTCCACAAGCTGTTCACGGATAGCTGGAAGGATATCAAGGTAGACCGGGGTACGTCGCCATATGGAAAAGATTGGATAAAGCAATACAAGCTTCAACTCGAGAAAAACATCTCGAAGTCCACGCCATTGATGAAAGACCTTAACAATAGGGGCATTCTCGGGGTGGGCGCCGGCATGATGTGTCTGGTCGCGGGCGCGATGGGGCTGTCCATGAATGGCTATGAGAATACGACCCCGGAACAGCGAATGGGGTCGGCATTCTATCTCTTGTGGACGTCGTCAAACATCCCCGATGCCTTCAGAAAAGGCGGTGTGCTCGAAACCCTTCTCCGGCAACCGGGTATGGCCGATGCCATCGGTATGGACAAGACGCCCGGCAGCATTCTTTGGGATGACTCAAAGAAAGTCGACGCCGACGCCAATAAGAAAATATGGCAGCCTGCCCAGGATAATGTGAAGGATAAACTCGGCAAGGCGGCGGTCAATGAGTACAATTCGCTGCCGAGTGACGTCAAGAAGAACATTCTCAACGAGGCAAAGCGTAAGCTGGGCGATGCCGGTAAGAATCTCAGCGATATCGACAAGATCAAACTGATTGGTCCAGGGCTGAAAGTCTTGGGCAATCTCGCGTATGGCGCAGGCTCGGTATTGGGCATTTATCTCGGTGTCGACGCCTTGAAGAATGCCGATACACCGCTTGAGAAGGCGGGCGCCGCGATGGCCATCGGTTCCGGCGCGGCCTGGACTGCGGGGGCCGGCGCCGGCTTCGCATCGCTGTTCGGCGCAGGAACCGGTGCGGCGATCGCCGGCTCGGTGCTCGGCGGCATCGCGCTCGCGATGGCAGTCGTCGGGTTCGGTATCGGTCTGGCGCTGCGAAACAAAGTCCAAGAGGACAAGGCTGACGAGGTTCGGGACTATTTCAACCAGTTTGCTTCAATGGACTTACTCAAAGACGATTGGGGGCACAAGCTCGATTACACTATTCACTTGATGTACGAGTTCGAGTCCAAGCCCACGCCGAAGAATCCGTCCGATGAGTGGTATCGATACTATTTCCCTGAGGACATGATGCCTTGGGAGGCCCAGCCGGAGCACTTCGAGAGGTTCCTGGAGTACCAGGCTTCCGGAGAAACGCCCTCGGGCTCCTTCTGGCATATTGACTATGCTGACCCGGCGTTTGTAGGCCATGGCGACGAGCCGGATGGGCCCAGGTGGGTATAAATGGCGGCTGTGAAGCCCGGAGTGGTCGACAGCGGCGCCCACGCCATCCAGACTGGCGCATGACAATGTCCTGACAGGAGACATCCATGCGCCAGTTGGACGCCGATGCCGTTATCGAGGCACTGCCCTGGAGCCCGCTGATCGATGCGCTGGATACGGCATTTCGCGACGGGGGTGATGTACCGCTGCGTCATCACCATTCCGTCCCTGTGCCCGGCGAGCCGGATGCGACGCTTCTGCTGATGCCGGCCTGGCAGCCGGGCAAATACATCGGCGTCAAGCTAGTCAATGTCATGCCCGGTAACGGTGCCCGCAATCTGCCCGCCATCCATGGGGTTTACCTGCTCTCCGATGGCCGCACCGGGCAGCCACTGGCCCTGCTCGACGGCGCCGCGCTGACCGCGCGCCGCACGGCGGCGGCATCGGCGCTGGCGGCCCGCTACCTTGCACCGGCCACTGCCCGCACCTTGCTTATGGTGGGTGCGGGTGCCTTGGCGCCCAACCTGATCGCCGCGCACCGCTGCGCCCGCCCGTCCATCGAACGGGTCGTGATCTGGGCGCGTAGTCTGGAGAAGGCCGGCAGTCTGGCGCAGACGGTGACCATACCGGGCCTTGAGATTGTCGCAACCGATGATCTCAAGGCGGCTTGCGGCAGCGCGGACATCATCAGTTGCGCCACGCTCTCGACCGAGCCACTGGTCCAGGGTCGGTGGCTCAAGCCGGGCACGCATGTCGATTTGGTCGGTGCGTTCAAGCCGACCATGCGCGAAACCGACGACGAGGTGATGCGCCGCGCCCGTGTGTTTGTCGATACGCGCGAAGGCGCCACACATGAAGGCGGCGACATCGTCCAGGCGCTCGAAACCGGTGCGCTGAGCGCTGAGCGGATCGAAGCGGACCTGTTCGATCTGTGTGGCGGCCGTCACCCCGGCCGGGGCGTGGATGATGCGGCGATCACGGTATTCAAGTCCGTCGGCACGGCGTTGGAGGATCTCGCCGCGGCGATTCTGGCTGTACGCGCATGATTAGGTTAAATTCACGAGCCTTTGGCCCGACGTTCAGCCGCCCGTATGCGTGATTTCTGGATTGCACCGTCCATCTTGTCCGCCGACTTTGCCCGTTTGGGCGAAGAGGTTGACGCTGTTCTGGCCGCCGGTGCCGATGTGGTGCATTTCGACGTGATGGACAATCACTACGTGCCGAACCTCACCGTCGGGCCGATGGTGTGCGCGGCCTTGCGCAAGCATGGAGTGACCGCGCCCATCGATGTGCATCTGATGGTCAAGCCGGTGGATCGCATCATCCCCGACTTTGCCGATGCCGGGGCCAGCATCATCACGTTTCATCCAGAGGCCAGCGAACATATCGACCGCACGCTGCAACTGATTCGCGACTGCGGCTGCAAGGCCGGCCTGGTTTTCAATCCGGCGACGGCGTTGCATCACCTGGATCACGTCATGGACAAGCTGGACATGATCCTGCTGATGTCCGTGAACCCCGGCTTCGGCGGTCAGTCGTTCATCCCCTCGACACTCGGCAAACTGGCTGACGTCCGTCGCCGTATCGACGCCTCGGGTTTCCCCATTCGCCTGGAAGTGGACGGCGGGGTAAAAACAGACAACATCCGCGCCATCGCGGAGGCAGGCGCCGATACCTTCGTCGCCGGCTCGGCGATCTTCGGCACGCCGGACTACGCCGCGACGATCGCCGCCATGCGCCGTGAACTCGCCGAGGCCAGATCCGCATGAACTTTGCACCGGCGGCCATTTTCTTCGATCTGGACGGCACGCTGGTCGACAGCGCACCGGATATCTCTGCCGCCCTCAATCGCGCCCTGGCCGAGTCCGACCTGGCGCCGGTGTCCCTGAACGACGTTCGCCTGTGGGTGGGGCGGGGTGCGCGCCGGCTGGTGGAATGCGCCCTTGCTGCCCAGGATGCGCCGCGGAGCAGTATCGATGCGGTGCTGGAGCGGTTCGTGGGCATCTACAGCCGTCATCCATGCCGGGACAGCCGCTTGTACGCTGGTGTGCGCGAGACCTTGCAGGCGTTGACGCGGGACGGCTATCCGCTGGCCTGCGTCACCAACAAGCCGGCCGCGGTGACCGCACCCCTGTTGGCGGCACTGGCCCTGGATGGCTGTTTTTCGACGGTCGTGGCCGGGGGCGATGTCGCGGCACAGAAGCCCGCCCCCGATGCGCTGATCGAGGCCGCGGCCCGGCTCGGTGTTGCCGTGAGCCATTGCCTGATGGTGGGCGATTCGGACAACGACGTGCAGGCGGCACGCCGCGCCGGTTGCCCGGTCGCGGTCGTGAGCTTCGGTTACAACCACGGTGCGGATATCCGCACCAGCGGTGCCGACGCCGTGCTCGATGACTTCGCCGCCTTGCTGCCGTTGTTGCAGGAGGCGGCATGAATACCGCTGCGCTGCGCCGGCAGCTGCCTGACTTCCGATGGCGACCCTAGTCCCTTGGTGCTGGAACACCGGTTTGTCTCCCAAGGTTCGACTAGAGCGTAATACTCATGGATGCCAATCAGTTCGCCACGCGTGTGGCTCAAGGTTTTAATCGTATTCCCCTGCATCGCCAGATCCTGGCCGATCTGGATACCCCGCTGAGCACCTATCTGAAGCTCGCCGACGGGGCGTACAGCTATCTGCTCGAATCCGTCCATGGCGGCGAGAAGTGGGGGCGCTACTCGATGATCGGCCTGCCCTGTCGGACGGTGGTGCGGGTGTGCGGGCACGAGATCACGGTGACGCGCGACGGTGAAGTCATCGAGCGCCACCAGGCGGCGGATCCGCTGGCCTGGGTGACCGAGTTCAAGGCCCGTTTCAAGGTGGCCGAGCACGGCGAGGGCCTGCCGCGCTTTGCCGGGGGCTTGGTAGGGTATTTCGGCTACGACTGCGTCCGTTATGTGGAGCCGCGGCTTGCCCACTGCCCCAACCCCGACCCCGTGGGCACGCCCGATATCCTGCTGCTGGTGTCCGAGGACGTCGTCGTCTTCGACAACCTCTCCGGTACGCTGACGGTGGTGACGCTGGTCGACCCGGACGAGGACGATGCCTTCGCCCGCGGCCACGCCCGGCTCGATGAGATCGTCGAGCGGCTGCGCGAGCCGACGCCATCGCGCTACCGCCTGGCCGGGGACAGCGGTCGCGAGGTGGTCGAGCGCGATTTCCGCTCCAGCTTCGATCGCCAGGGCTACGAGTCGGCGGTCGAGCGGATCAAGCATTACATCCGCGAGGGTGATTGCATGCAGGTCGTACCTTCGCAGCGGATGTCGATTCCGTTCACCTGCGAACCGGTGGATCTGTACCGCGCGCTGCGCAGCATCAACCCCTCGCCGTACATGTATCACCTGAACCTGGGCGATTTTCACATCGTTGGTGCATCGCCCGAGATTCTCGCCCGTCTGGAAGACGGCATCGTCACGGTCCGCCCGATCGCCGGCACGCGGCCCCGCGGTGCGACGGAAGCCGAGGACAAGGCGTTGGAAGCCGACCTGCTGGCCGATCCCAAGGAATTGGCCGAGCATCTGATGCTCATCGACCTGGGTCGCAACGATGTGGGGCGGGTGAGCGAGATCGGCGGCGTGACGCTCACCGAGCAAATGGTCATCGAGCGCTACTCGCACGTGATGCACATCGTCTCCAACGTTACCGGCCGCCTGCGCGAAGGTCTCGGCCCGGTGGACGTGCTGCGCGCCACCTTGCCGGCCGGTACCTTGTCCGGGGCACCGAAGATCCGCGCCATGGAGATCATCGACGAACTGGAGCCGGTCAAACGCGGGGTATACGGCGGCGCCGTGGGCTACCTGTCGTGGTCGGACAACATGGACACCGCCATCGCCATCCGTACGGCGGTGATCAAGGACGGCACCCTGCACATCCAGGCCGGGGGCGGTATCGTGGCCGACTCGGTGCCGGCCCTGGAGTGGGAGGAAACCCTGAACAAACGCCGCGCGATGTTCCGCGCGGTGGCCCTGGCCGAACGTGGCCTGGTTTGAGCTTACGGCTGGTCGAGGGCTGCCAACATGTTATTGATGATCGACAACTACGATTCGTTTACCTACAACCTCGTGCAGTATCTGGGCGAGTTGAAGGCCGATGTCCACGTCGTGCGCAACGACGAGATTCCGGTGGAGGCCATCGAGGACCTCAAGCCTGAGCGCATCGTCATCTCGCCCGGGCCGTGCACGCCCAATGAGGCGGGTATTTCGGTGGAGACCATTCGCCGCTACGGCGGACGCATTCCCATTCTCGGCGTGTGCCTGGGCCATCAGAGCATCGGCCAGGCGTTTGGCGGGCGTGTGGTCCATGCGCACGATGTCATGCACGGCAAGACCTCGATGATGCATCACAAGGACATCGGCGTGTTCAAGGGCCTGCCCAACCCCATGCAGGCGACCCGTTACCATTCGCTGATCATCGAGCGCGAAAGCTGCCCGGACTGCCTGGAGCTCACCGCCTGGACCGAGACGCCCGACGGCGAGCTCGACGAGATCATGGGCGTGCGGCACAAGACCTTGCCGATCGAGGGCGTGCAGTTTCACCCCGAGTCGATCCTCACCCCACAAGGCCATGATCTTCTGGCCAATTTCCTGCGCCTCTAGGAGCCGACCATGGATATGCAGACTGCGATTCGTGAGGTCATCGACGGCCGGAGCCTCTCGGGCGAGGACATGACCACGGTCATGCGCACCATCATGACCGGCGAGGCCACCCAGGCCCAGATCGGCGGCTTTCTGGTGGGGCTGCGCATGAAGGGCGAGACGGTGGATGAGATCGCCGCCGCGGCGCGGGTGATGCGCGAGCTGGCCAGCAAGGTCACCGTGTCCGGCCCGCATGTCGTCGATATCGTCGGCACCGGTGGCGATGCGGCGGGGACGTTCAACGTCTCCACCGCCTCCAGCGTCGTCGCGGCCGCCGCGGGGGCCCGTGTGGCCAAGCACGGCAATCGTGCCGTCAGCGGCCGCTCAGGAGCCGCTGACGTGCTGGAAGCCGCGGGCGTGAAGCTGGACTTGCCCAAGGAGCGTCTCGAAGCCTGTATCGAGCAGGTGGGCGTGGGCTTTCTCTTTGCGCCCCAGCACCACAGCGCCATGCGCCATGCCATCGGGCCGCGGCGGGAGATGGCGGTACGCACCATCTTCAACGTGTTGGGCCCCCTGACCAACCCGGCCGAGGCGCCCAACCAGGTGGTCGGCGTGTTCAGCGCCCAACTGGTCGAGCCCATCGCGCAGGTGCTCAAGGACCTGGGCAGCCATCACACCATGGTGGTGCATGCCGATGACGGGCTGGACGAGATCAGCATCGGGGCACCTACGCGGGTGGCCGAGTTGCGCGATGGAGAAATCCACACGTACAGCATCGAGCCGGAGCAGTTCGGTATCGCCCGTACTGACCTCGCCGCGGTGAAAATCAGCAGCAGTGCCGAGAGCCTGGCCATGATCCGCCAGGCACTCTCCGGCGCCCCCGGGCCTGCGCGGGACATGGTCGTGCTCAACAGTGGGGCGGCCATATACGTGGCCGGTTTGGCGGATTCGCTGGGCGAGGGCATCAAGCGTGCCGCCACGGTCATCGACAGCGGAGGGGCGATGGCGAAGCTCGATGCGCTGATCGCCTTCACCCAGGCGGGAGCGTGATCGTGCACGCGGACACGCCGGATATCCTCAAACGCATCCTTGCGCGCAAGCGCGAGGAGGTCGACCAACGCCGTCTGGCGACCTCCGATGCGGACATCGCCGCCCGCGCCCGCGAGCAAGGCCCGGTTCGCGGCTTCCGCGCCGCCCTGGCGCGTCGTATCGCTGCCGGCGAGGCGGCCGTGATCGCCGAGGTCAAGCGCGCCTCACCCAGCAAAGGTCTGCTGCGTGACCCATTCGAGCCGGCGGCCATCGCCGACAGCTACGCCCGCCACGGTGCGGCCTGTCTGTCGGTGCTGACCGATCGCGACTTTTTCCAGGGTGATGACGCCTACCTGATCGAGGCCCGTGCGGCCTGCGACTTGCCGGTCTTGCGCAAGGACTTCGTCATCGACGCCTACCAGGTGGCCGAGGCGCGGGCGATCGGTGCCGACTGCGTCCTGCTGATCGTTGCCGCCCTGGGCGATGACGATTTGCGCCGCCTGTCCGACACCGCTGCCGAGTACGCCTTGGATGTGCTGGTGGAGGTTCACGACGCCAGCGAGCTCGATCGTGCGCTGGCCTTGGGGCTGGATTGGGTCGGCATCAACAATCGCGATCTGCGGACGTTCGACACCACGCTGGATACAACACTGAACCTGTTGGCTGCGCTGCCGCCGGGGTGTCTTGTCGTCACCGAAAGCGGAATACACACCCCAGCCGATGTCGCGCTCATGCGTAGGCACGGCGTACACGGGTTCCTTGTCGGGGAGGCGTTCATGCGGGCGCCCGATCCCGGACAACGATTGGCCGAGCTGTTCAATACCGGGAGGCGCCCATGAAAGCGCGAGTCAAGTGGATAGAAGGCATGGCCATGATGGGCGAGTCCGGCAGCGGTCACGCCGTCATCATGGATGGATCGCCCGAGGCCGGTGGCCGCAACCTGGGCATCCGTCCCATGGAGATGCTGCTCATCGGTCTGGGGGGCTGCAGCAGCATTGACGTCATCAGTATCCTTACCAAACAGCGCCAGGCGGTCGAGGATTGCTGGGTCGAGATCGACGCCGAGCGGGCAGACGATCACCCCAAGGTGTTTACCCGAATCCACATGCACTTCGTCGTGGTGGGCAAGAACCTCGATGCGAGTAAGGTCGAGCGTGCCGTGCATCTCTCCGCAGACAAATATTGTTCGGCGTCGATCATGATGGCCAAAACCGCCGAGATGGTGCATGACTTCGAAGTGCGGGAGCGCGACTAAGCGGTGGCAAAAGCAAAACTGGCCCCCGTCAAACCCCGCCCGGTTCCTCGGCTGAGGCTGTATGGCTTCAACAACCTGACCAAGTCGCTCAGCTTTAATATCTACGATATCTGCTACACCTCCAGCAGCGAGGAGCAGCAGCGGTACATCGAGTATATCGACGAGGTCTACAACGCCGAGCGCCTGACCCAGATCCTGAGCAATGTCGCCAACATCATCGGCGCCAATGTTCTCAACATCGCCCGCCAGGATTACGAGCCTCAGGGCGCCAGCGTCACCATGCTCATCTCCGAGGAGGTCCGTGCATCGGAGACCCTGTCCAACACCGAGGCCCCAGGCCCGTTGCCGGAGGCTGTGGTCGCCCACCTGGACAAGAGCCACATCACGGTGCACACCTACCCGGAGTCTCACCCGGACAATGGGATCAGCACTTTCCGCGCCGATATCGATGTGTCGACCTGCGGTCGCATTTCACCCTTGAAGGCGTTGAACTACCTGATCCACAGCTTCGAGTCGGACATCGTCTACATCGACTACCGCGTGCGCGGCTTCACCCGCGACGTGTCCGGTAAAAAACACTTCATCGACCATCAGATAAACTCGGTCCAGAACTACATCGCCAAGGACACCCGCGATCGCTACCAGATGATCGACGTGAACGTCTATCAGGAAAATATCTTCCACACCAAGATGTTGCTGAAAGACTTCGAGCTCAACAACTACCTGTTCAGTACGGACAAGCTGGACATCTCCCCGCGTGAGCAGCAACGTATCGAGCGCCGCTTGCGCCGGGAGATGGCAGAGATCTTCTACGGCAAGAATTTGCGCAAGGGGTTGAAGATTTGATGGAGGTGGTTGATTCTGGTTTTAAGTTTTAAGTTTTAAGTTTTAAGTTTTAAGTTTTAAGTGGTTTGGGCTGTCGCGCCCCTCGGTTAATGTACTTAAAACTTAAAACCTTAAACTTAAAACTCTCCCCCTACACCCAGTACGTACTCTTCGTCATCACCTTCGCCGAAATTTTCATCGCCATCCTGATCGGCAGCGGCAGCTCGCGACCGCCGGCGTCGAGGGCGGTTTGGGCATGCTGAGCTTCATCGTCATGCATCTGCTGGACGATGGCGCGGGTACGCGTATCCTTGGCATCGAGTCGGCGCAGATGCCCTTCAAGGTGGGCCATGACCTGTTTTTCGGTCTCGGCCACGAACCCGAGGCTCCATTTGTCCCCGGCAGCGCCAGCCAGGGCGCCGATCGAAAACGCGCCGGCATAGAAGAGGGGGTTGAGGATGCTGGTCCGGGCGCCCAGCTCACGTAAGCGTGTTTCGCACCAGCGCAGGTGGTCGGACTCCTCCTCGGCGGCGGCTTTCATTTGGGCCTCGACTTCATCGAGCTTTGCAGTCAGGGCCTGACCCTGGTACAACGCCTGGGCACAGACCTCTCCGGTGTGGTTGATGCGCATCAGCCGACCGGCTTCGGTGCGATCGGCACCGGTGAGTTCCGCATCCTCGGGTGGTGCGGGCACGGGGCGACCCGAGCCCCGGTGTTGGCCAGCCAGCGTACGCAGCCCCTGGTCGAGGCTCACAAGCAGCCGGTCCAGCGGGCTAAGTTGCCGTGAATGGTTCATGCAGTACCCGAATTCAGTGGTGGTGAAGGGCGGCCGTCGGCGAGACAGCACTTGTCAAGTCGGCCAGAGTCCGCTATTTTACCGCGCCTTTGTAGCAGACGGTTGTTTGGAGCCTAACTTTCATGAAGACGTTCAGCGCAAAGCCGGCAGAGGTGAAGCGAGACTGGTTCGTGGTCGACGCCACCGACAAGACGCTTGGCCGCCTGTCGTCCGAGATTGCCCGCCGTTTGCGCGGTAAGCACAAGCCCGAATACACGCCCCATGTGGACACCGGCGACTATATCGTCGTCGTCAACGCCGAAAAGGTGCGCGCCACGGGCAACAAAGCGACCGACAAGGTGTACTACCACCACACCGGTTATATCGGAAACATGAAGTCGATCACTCTGGAAAAGCTGCTGCAGAAGGCGCCGGAGCGGGTGATCGAGATCGCCGTCAAAGGCATGCTGCCCAAGAACCCCCTGGGTCGCGCCATGTTCCGCAAGCTCAAGGTGTTCGCCGGCCCTGAGCACAAGCACGCCGCGCAGCAGCCGCAGCCGCTCGAAGTTTGATGCGGCACTCGACGACAGAATTGAAGCGGGATTAAACAATGGCAACGACTCAAAACTACGGTACCGGCCGCCGCAAGACCTCCGCCGCGCGCGTCTTCATGCGTCCGGGCGCCGGCAAGATCACGATCAATGGCCGTGACCTTGATGTGTACTTCGGCCGCGAAACCTCTCGCATGGTTGTGCGCCAGCCCTTGGAACTGGTCGACATGACTGATAAATTCGACTTTCACGTCACGGTGGCTGGTGGCGGCATCTCCGGGCAGGCCGGTGCCATCCGTCATGGCATCACCCGTGCGTTGATGGACTACGACGAAGGCCTGCGCGGTTCGCTGCGTCAGGCTGGCTTCGTGACCCGCGACGCCCGTGCCGTCGAACGTAAGAAAGTGGGTCTTCGCAAGGCCCGTCGCGCGACTCAGTACTCCAAGCGCTGATCGCAGGCAAGTGATCCCACTGGGGGATCGTCTAGTGGTAGGACTGCGGACTCTGACTCCGCCAGCCCAGGTTCGAATCCTGGTCCCCCAGCCAATACCAAGAACCCGCGCACTGCGCGGGTTTTTCTTTTCCTTATATCTAAGGTATGTTCGCGCAGCCCCCGCGAAAGAGGGGCCAGCAAGAAGAGCGTTGTTGCGCTGTTGCAACCAAACCGACGGTTTGTGTTCTTTTTGAAAAAAAAAGTTGCGTTCACGCGTCTTGGTCAGTATAACTTACGCAACGAAGTTCGGCAGTTGCTTTGTTGTTGGTTCACAACATAACCAGGAGTTGTGCTATGAAAAAATCTGCAATTGCGCTGGCTGTGGCCGCCGCGATGAGTTTGTCCGCCGTCGCCCAGGCTGACACCACGCTGTACGGGTCGATCCGTCTGTCCGCCAACAACGTCGACACCGATGGTGATGACGTGTGGGATATGCAGAGCAACGCATCCCGCTTTGGCGTCAAGGGCTCCGAAGATCTGGGCGGTGGTCTGTCGGCCATCTATCAGTACGAGTTCAGCGTTGTCGCTGACAACTCCACGAGCATTGGCAACGCCGGTCACCGTCTGTCGTACGTCGGTTTGAAGGGTGGCTTCGGTACCGTCACCGCCGGTCGTCAGTGGGGCGCGCTCTACAACGCCATCTACTTCGCCGATATCTTCAACGGTGGCACCTCCGCCAACGCGTTGTATGACGTCGCCCTCGGCGGCAGCACCGGCAGTGGCCGCGTGTCCGACTCCATCCAGTATGTCTCCCCCAGCATGGGCGGTTTCAGTCTGGCTGCTTTGATCGCGTTTGACGCCGCTGGCGCCAACAACGCAGCTTCCGATCCGAGCTCCGACGGTCTGGACATGTACCAGGTCGCGGCCACCTACTCCAACGGTGGGATCAACGTCGGCTTGGGCTATCAGGAAACTGATGGCGGCGACGTTGGCGATGACCAGGAAGTCTGGGGTGCAGGCGCGAGCTACACCGGCAGCGTAGTCGGTATTCACGGTGCGTACTATGACCGTGACGAATACGGTGATGGTTTCGACGTCGTCGGCGAGTACTACTTCGGTGACAACACCGTGCGTTTGGGCTACGGCGACATTGGCCGTGACAACGGTGAAGACACTGATTACTGGGTTGCCGGTTTCCAGCACCGCATGAGCAAGCGCACCCGCGTTTGGGTTGAGTACGGTGACGGCGACGTCCTGTACAACGCTGACGAAGACGACAGCCTGCTGTCCATCGGTATCCGTCACGACTTCTAATCGTCTCCTTGAGAGCGATTTAGACACAAAACGGGCGCTCTAAGCGCCCGTTTTTTATGCCCATGAAAGGGGCATCATCAAAGACGCGTTTGCCGCTTGATGGTTCTTACCGTACTCCCATCACCCAACAGCAGGATGTCCGCGGGGCGAAGCGCAAAAATCCCTACCGTGACCACACCGGCGATGTCGTTCCAGTCCCGCTCGGTACCCTCCGCATCCTGGATGGCCAGATTGTGTACATCGAGGATCAGATTGCCGTTGTCGGTGGTGAAGTTTTCCCGCCACACCGGTTGTCCCCCGCGCTTTAGCAGCTCCCGAGCCACGTGGCTTCGCGCCATCGGAATAACCTCCACTGGAATCGGGAAGCGTCCGAGCACATCGACATACTTCGACGCGTCCGCAATGCAGACAAAGGTCTCGCTGGCGGCTGCGACGATCTTCTCCCGGGTCAGTGCCCCGCCGCCGCCTTTGACCAATTGCAGGCGGGCATTGGCTTCGTCCGCACCATCCACATACAGATTCAACGGGCCGGCGGCGTTGAGGTCCATCACGGGTATCCCGACAGCCTTCAGGCGCTTGGTGGAGGCTTCGGAGCTGGAAACCGCTGCTTCGATGCGTACGCGAACATCGGCCAAAGCATCGATGAAGTAGTTGACGGTCGAGCCGGTACCCACACCGATGACGCTGTCGTCTTCGAGATACGCAAGGGCGGCTTCGGCTGCCAGCCGTTTCTCCATGTCCTGCGACATTCGATTCTCCTGTGTCAGTTATGCAACAAGTTGAAGCTCGTGCATCTAACCTGCATGTTGCTAGGCAACAACGGGCCGAGCTGGTACCGTAAATCCCATGCAAGACTACATCCGAAAGATTCTTACCGCCCGTGTTTATGACGTTGCGATCGAGAGCCCGCTCGACCCGATGCCGCGGCTCTCTGAGCGTATGGGCAACGCGGTCTGGTTGAAACGCGAGGACTTGCAGCCGGTCTTCTCGTTCAAGATTCGCGGGGCCTACAACAAGATGGCCCAGCTTGATGCGGCGGCCCGCGAGCAGGGTGTCATCTGCGCATCGGCGGGTAATCACGCACAAGGGGTTGCAATGGCCGCCGCCACGTTGGGCATCAAGGCCACCGTCGTGATGCCCAGGACGACACCAGGTATAAAAGTCATTGCGGTGCGTAATCGCGGTGCCAAAGTCGTGCTCGTCGGAGACACCTTCGACGATGCCTATGCACACGCGCGTGAACTTGAGCGCGAACGTGGGCTGACGTTCATACACCCCTTCGATGACCCGGACGTCATTGCCGGCCAGGGCACCATCGGCATCGAGTTGTTGCGGCAGCATGCCGAGCCTTTGCATGCTGTATTCGTTGCCATCGGCGGCGGCGGCCTCGCGGCCGGTGTGGCGGCCTATGTGAAGTTTCTTCGCCCAGACGTGAAGGTCATCGGCGTCGAGCCCGAGGAGGCCGCGTCCATGTATCAGGCGCTCAAGCATGGCGAGCGTGTGATTCTGGATCAGGTGGGCATTTTTGCCGACGGTGTGGCCGTCCGTCAGGCGGGCGCGGAGACCTTTCGGTTATGCAGCGAATTGATCGACGAGATCGTCCTGGTCTCGACGGATGAAATTTGCGCCGCCATGAAGGACATCTTCGACGACACGCGTGCGGTCGCCGAACCTGCCGGTGCCGTGGGCATCGCGGGGATGAAAAAATACATCCAGCGCGAAGGCCTGGAGGGTCGCAGCGTCATTGCGATCAACTCCGGTGCCAACGTCAACTTCGACCGCCTTCGTCACGTCGCCGAGCGGGCGGAGCTGGGCGAGCAACGCGAGGCTTTGCTGGCGGTGACCATTCCCGAGCGCCCCGGCAGCTTCAAGCACTTTTGCAAACTCATCGGCCGACGCAACATCACCGAGTTCAATTATCGTTATGCCGACCCCGAGCAAGCCCATATCTTCGTGGGTGTGCAACTGAGCGAAGGACTGGCCGAGCGACAGGAGCTCACCCGGATCTTGTCGGAGAACGGCATCGCCGTGCTGGACATGAGCGAGAACGAGGTGGCGAAGCTTCATGTTCGTTATATGGTCGGTGGTCACTCGCCGGCGGTCACGGACGAGCGCGTCTACCGTTTCGAATTTCCCGAGCGCCCCGGGGCCTTGCTGAAGTTCCTCAACGGCATGGCTGCCGGGTGGAATATCAGCATGTTTCATTACCGCAACCACGGCTCCGACTACGGCAGGGTGCTGGTGGGTATACAAGTGCCGGAGGCCGACCAGATCAAGTTCGAGCGTTTTCTGGATGAGCTGGGGTATCACTATATCGATGAAAGCGATAACCCGGCTTATCGGCTGTACCTGGGGCGCTGAGTGCGGGTGGCGCAGTCCGCGCGCTATCAAAAGAATTCATACTCGGTAAACTATCGGTTACAGCTGAATTGTACGCCACCGTCTGTATAAAACGGTATTAATTCACATTGACACGTAGTACAGGAATTGCTTATTTTCCCACCCTGTTTAGGGTCGGACAAGGACGTCGATAAAGTCCTTGCCGGTCATCGCCTGCCGATTTATCAGGGACCGAGGGACAATGAGTCAGTATTCCAGCCCGACCCGGCCGTGCACGTCCGTTGCGCGCGTTATGGTGACGATTCTATTCGTCATTCTGATTGCCGTCTTTCCATTCGTAAGCGTATCCGTCGCAGCCGATAACGACGCGCCAGCCAAGGCGAGCTCGATCGATGAAGATACGCTCGATACCGACGAAGACGACGACACGCCGCCCGGTGACGAGGTGGAGCCGCCCCCTGAAGAGGAAGATGAGGGCGAAGAACCCCCGCCTGACCCGTCGAGTCCGCAGGCGCTGGAGTTCGATACGTTCCTGCCGAATTATACGGTGGAGCCGACGCGGCTGGAGTCTGACGACCGGTTCAGCGAAGAGCACGACCCGTTTACCGGCGATCTGCGGCTGGTGCACACCGATATCCTGCTACCCGGCAATGGACTCGACTTGAGCTTTACCCGCTACTTTGGCAACAGCAACCTTACCGTGCTGGGACGCATCGGGTTGGGTTGGGACTTCCACTATGGCTACATGTACCAAACGAATGTCGGCAGCCGGGACCGGCCGAGCGACCTGATGTGTTTCGTTGAGCCCACGGGCAGCGAACAATGCTTTTTCGAGATCCACCCGTCCTATGGCATGCCCGGGGTTCAGGTTTCAAGAGACGCGTGGCGTTACTATCCAGGCACACCGGCCACCGTCGTATCGCCGTCGGGGGTGCGTTTCACTCTGGGTCGTACGAATGGTGGCAGAACCTGGACTACCAGGATCGCAGATGTTCACGGCAATCGAATCGATGTGCAGTATTCGAGCTACGACTGGCCCGAGCGATTCTATATCGAGCAGGTATCGACCAATGACGGTCGGTCGCTGGATTTCACGTACGGGGAGTCCTCCGGCACGCCGGATACCGGCTTCACGCAAGTCCAGCTTAGTTACATCACCGACCACACTGGTCGCCAGTGGACATACGATACCTTGTATCCCGTCGGAGGCGGCGACACGCAGGAGGACCAGATCCGTCTGAAGTCGGTCACATTGCCTGACGGACGTCGCTGGCAATATCAGTACACTACGGGAGCAGAGGAAGGGCATGTCATTCAGGCCAAGTATCCTCGGGGCGGGGTAGTCACCTACGGCTATGGTGCATTCGCAAGTATTGGAGCGAATTTGCTAGCCCAGCGCCAGGAAACAGACGGGCTTGGCAATACATCGGTGACACGCTATAGCTACGACGAAACCAACGATGGCCGCATCACGGTCATCACATATCCAGACCGCGTCGAGCGTCTTCGGCATGTGGGGTATGGCGGACCGAGCAATGGGCAGGTCAACCAATATGCCCAATTTGGCAACCTGATCCAAAAGTCGATATACGCGGCAGGTGGCGGCGCCCTGCTCGAGGACACGCACTTTACGTGGGACCCGGCCTATCTGACTGATCGACCCTTCGTCTACGAGGCCCATTCCAGGGCGCGTTGGGGATTCCTCCAGCGGCTGAAAGAGACCCGCACCACCCGCGGCAGCGCCACCTACACGACCACCAACCACAACTTCGACCTGCTGGGCTACCCGCGTCAAATAGTGGAGAGCGGCCCCTCCGGCACGCGCAACCAATTGATCACCTATGCCCATAACCTGAATCTGTGGGTGCTCGGCCAGGAAGCCAGCCGCGAACTGGCCGGTGTGTCACAGCAGACCCGCAGTTATAACAGCAAGGCGATGCTGGAGCGGGTGACCGAGGACGGCTTGTCGGCCACCTTTACCTATCACGCCGATGGCAGTTTGGCGACGGTGACCACGCCGCGCGCAACCACCTACCGCTACGACAATTACTTCCGCGGGGTGCCGCGTACACTGCAAGATCCCAATGGCGCCACCGTCCGCCACACCGTCAACAGCGACGGTACCATCGCGTCCGTCACCGATGCGCGCAACTACACCACCAGCTACACCTACGACCCCATGGGCCGGGTGACCAGCGTCACGCCCCCGCCGGGCTTCACCGGCACCACCATCAATTGGGCCGGCAACCAGCGCGTCGTACAACGTGGCAGCTACCGCGCGACCAGCACCTTGGACGGGTTCGGACGCGAGGTGCGCTCGGACGTCAACGGTATCGTCACCACCACGCGTTACAATCACGACGACCGGGTGATCTTCAGCAGCTACCCTGGGCAGTCCAATGGCATCACCACCCGCTATGACGGGCTGGGCCGAGTGGCGCAGATCACCCACGGCGACGGCAGCTCGCGCAGCATGAGCTACCCCGCCGGCCATATCGTGGACACCACCAACGAGCGCAACCACACCACCCGTGTGACCTATCAGGCCTACGGCAGCCCGGCTATGGACGCTGCGGTGCGCATGGACCTGCCCAATAGCCAGACGGTGGCCATCAACCGCCACCCCCACGGCTTGATCGATAACGTGGTCATGGGTGGCATCACCCGCGACTACAGCTACAACTCTAAGTGGCAGTTAGTCGGCATTACTGAGCCCGAGCGTGGCCACGTCACCCTGGTGCCGGATAACAACGGCAATGTCCTGAGCCGTACCGTCGCCGGCTACGGCACGATCACCTATGACTACGACGCGGCCGACCGGCTCAAGACCCGCACCGCGGCCAGCGATGGTGACGTGACGACATGGGACTACGACAACAACGGCAACGTCATCTCGCTGAGCAACGGCATCGCCACCTGGACCTACGCGTACGATGCACACAACAACCCGACCCAGGACACGTTGAACATCGAGGGCAAGACCCTCGTCCTCAAGCGGGTGTACAACGGCCTGGATCATCTGACCCAGCTCATTTACCCCTCCGGCAGGACGCTGGCACTGAACCCCGATGCCCTGGGCCGCGCGCAGTCCATGACCGACGTCGCCAGCCGTTTCGAGTGGCACCCTGACGGGCAGTTGAAGCAGACCAGTTTCATCAACGGCACCACCTGGACCGCCGAGCTGGACAACCGCATGCGTCACCGGCGCATTGCCGGGGTGGGCAGCACCACCTTCTTGGATCGCACCTACACCTACGACGGTGCGAATAACCTCACGCAGATGGTCAATGCCGCGCAGCCGAACTTCAGTATCGACAGCGCCGAGTACGACCCCATCGACCAGCTCACCAAGGTCTCCACGCCCGCCGGCTGGATCGGCTACGAGTACGATGCCATCGGCAACATGATGGTCAAGCAGACCAGCCAGGGCGGTATTCGTCGCCAGTACACCTACGACGCCCGCAACCGTCTGGCCAACACCGCGACGACGTATACCACCCAAGGCCAGCTCACCGGTGAGGGCCAGTCCGAGCCTGGTGCGCCGCAGTTCGCGGGCGAGGAGCTCAACGGCGACTTCCACTACGACGAGGCCGGCAACACCATCGCCGACCCACGCTTCGAGTTTGACGTCGACCAGCTCAGCCGGGTGCGCGCCGTCAAGCACCGCGGTAGCAGCGAGTGGATTCACGATGTGCATTACGACGGCAACGACCGTCGGGTGGTCGTGCGCCAGAACGAGCGTAGCCGTTATACCTTCTACGACCTCAGCGGCGTGCTGATCGGCGACTATGACGATGCCGGTGCCGCCATCCGCGAGTACGCCTATGCCGGTGGCCGTCTGCTGGCGCAGTTCGATGCCGGCGCCCGCCCGGGCGCCCCGGGACAGCCGGCCATCGCCAGCCTCGGTGACGGGCAGTACCGCATCCACTGGGGCGCCGCAAGCGGCAGCGTGGACCACTATCGCCTGGAGGGCTCGCTCAGCCCCGATTTCCCCCAGGATGGCGTGCTGCTGCTGTACATGGCTGGCGCTGCTGAGCATATCGGCAGCCCGCCGGGTGTCGGCCCGTACTATCTGCGCGTGCAGGCTTGCAACACCAGCGGTTGCGGCACGTTCTCGCCGGTAGGCGGGCCGTTCACCTTCGACAGTGTGCCCGGCGCCCCTGGGCAGCCCAGCCTCGAAACCCTGCCCGATGGGCGGTACCGCGCCACGTGGCCGGCGGCCACGGGCATCATCAACTATTACCGTATCGAAGCGTCGCAAAATACAAACTTCTCGCCACTGTCGCTGGCGATCCATTCGCCCACCACGACGCGGGATTTCTACTCGCCCATCTCGTCGACGCTCTATGCGCGTGTGCAAGCCTGCAACGACAATGGCTGTGGCACTTTCTCTCCCTACGCGGGTCCCTTCACCCTGGAAATAAGCCCGCCGGGTAAGCCCGGGCAACCGGCTGTGGAGAGCCTGGGCGATGGCCAGTATCGAGTCTCCTGGGCCGCGCCCCCTGGTCCCAGCCCAGCTATCGCCTGGAAGCCTCCACATCACCGAGCTTCAGCCCCGCGACGCTGCTGTATTCGAACGTCGCGACGGAGACCACGGTCACGCCCCCGGCTTCTGGAACCTACTACCTGCGAGTGCAGGCGTGCAACGATGGCGGCTGCGGCGTCTATTCCGACACTGCTGGGCCATTTGTGCTCGACGCACAGTCCAGTGCCCCCGGCAAGCCGAGCCTGCAAACACTGCCGGACGGCCGCTACCGGGTCACCTGGACGCCCGCTTCGGGTGAGGTGATCTACTACCGCGTTGAGTTCTCCCAGCGCACCGACTTCACGCCGTTGTCGCTGCTCTACGGGACCGGTGCCACGACACTGGACTTCCCCTCGCCCGTGGCAGCCACCTTGTACGTACGCATTCAACCGTGCAGAAGCGCGGGCTGCGGCGAGTACTCGCCGTATGCCGGCCCGTACACGCTGGCGATCAGCCCGCCCAACCCGCCTGGCGTACCCACTGTGCAGGATGCCGGCAACGGGCAGTACAGGATTTCCTGGACCGCACCGCTGGGGCTGATTGGCAACTATCAGCTCGAGGCCTCGACCACGTCCACCTTCCAGCAGCCGATCGCGTTGTACGGTGGCAGCGCCATTGAGACGCTGGTCACCCCGCCGGCCACGGGCTCGTACTATCTGCGGGTACGGGCGTGCAATACCGCCGGTTGCGGACAGTACTCCGGTACGGCGGGGCCATTCTCGCTGCAATCCGGACCACCGGGGCCTCCCGGAGTGCCCGTCGTTAGTCATTTGGGTAACGGCCTGTATCGGGCTGCTTGGGCACCCGCCTCAGGGCACGTGACGCGGTATGCTCTCAGGGGCTCCACCACACCGAATTTCAGTACCACCTTCGTACCGTATATTGGGCCGAATCCCTACTTCGAAAGCAATTCGATCCCTCCGGGCACGTACTACTTCCAAGTGCGCTCTTGCAACCCCATCGGATGCAGTGCCTGGGTCGCGGGCAACGGCCCCATTACCATTCAGCCCCCCGCCGTGCCGCCGGGTGACCCTGGTGTACCGGTGGTCAGTAACCTGGGCAATGGGGTATATCGTGCGGCGTGGTCCACCGCCTCGGGGCAGGTGACACGCTACGATTTTCAGGGCTCACCCCATCCGATTACACACATCTCAAAAGAGGCCGGCCTCGCGTGCGTAGCGCAGGCCGGCGGCGAAGTCCGTCACCCGTTGCAACCCCAGCCAAAGCGTCTTGACCCCCGGCTCACCATCGCTCTTGCGCCCCAGAAAACCACCCAGGGTGGCGATCAGGCGGATGATTTGATTGAGCGTCGGCGGCGTGGCGGGCACCGGCTTCTTCAGCAGCACGTGCGCCCCTTTCCACTCGTCGGGCTCGAAGAACATCTCACCGGGCAGATCCGGGCAGGTGCGGCCCAAGCGCATCAGCCGCCCGATGCGCCAAGCCACCACCGCGTACAGCGCGATCGCCCGCTCCAAACGCTCCATGGTGCTCAGCT
>CBFGWV010000031.1:0-28163 GCA_965652545.1 uncultured Candidatus Competibacteraceae bacterium
GCCCAAACCCGTCCGATTGGTTCAAGTACGTCAGCTTGCCGCGGGTGGCCGCAAGGCTTGCAGGGCTTCGCTGTGGCGGCTGAACCAGGCCACGATGTGGTCGGCGAGCAGGCGCACTGCCAAGGGCAGACGTCCCTGATAGGGGTAGATGAGATGAAAGGTGCTGATCCGTGACTGATAGCCGGCCAGCAGCCACTGCAGACGGCCGCGGGCCAAGTCGTCCTGAACCAGGTAGGTGGGCAGCCGGGCGATGCCGCGGCCGGCGCGGGCGGCGGTGAGCAGCAAGGTGTAATGGTTGCAGGCCAGCCGTCCGCGCACCGGAACGTCGACGACCTCTGTGTCGCGGAAGTAGCGCCACAGCCGGGCCTCACCGTAGTGGCTGTTGACCAGGCACTCGTGCGAGGTGAGGTCCATGGGGGCCAGCGGCCGACCGCGGCGGGCCAGGTAGTCGGGGCTGGCGCAGGTGAGCTCCAGCAGGTTGCCCAGCGGCCGGGCGACCATGTTGGGGTCCTCCAGCGGTGCGGCACGGACGGCGAGGTCCACACGATCGGCCGCGAGGTCGCGCAAGGCGTTGGACAGGTCCAGTTCGACCTGCACCTGTGGGTGGTTGGCGCAGAAGTCGGCAAGAACGGACTCGAACACCGCCTCGCCGAGGGACACCGGTACGGACAGTCGGACGATACCCGTTGGGGTGTCCTTGAGTGCGCGGACCTGTTCGCTGGCGGTGACCACGCGGGTGTGAAAGTCGGCGACCTGAGCATGCAGGACTTGGCCGGCTCGGGTCAGGGACAGGCGGCGGGTGGTGCGAAACAACAGCGTCATCCCCAGGGCGGCTTCCAGGGCGCTGATCTGTTTGCTCACCAGGGCCTTGGAGCACCCCAGCCGATCCGCGGCGGCGGTGAAGCTGCCGGCCTCCACGACACTGGCGAAGGTGAGAAACAAGGGCAGGAGTGTGGTGGATTGTTTATCCATGTGAACGATGGGTTGAGGCTTTCCCGGTTTTTCGGCGTAAGCAGGTCTGTAAAGTATCGTTCCTGTGAACAGCAAACAATCCATTGAGGTGTGTCATGAGGATAATCGTCGTCGGTGCCAGCGGGACGTTGGGTCAGGCCGTGACCGCGGAGCTGACTGCCCGTCATGAGGTGATCCGGGCCGGGCGCTCCAGTGGCGATGTGCGGGTGGATATCAGTGATCCGGCGTCGATTCGGGCGATGTATGAGCAGACCGGACGGGTGGATGCGGTGGTGTCGACGGCCGGCAACGTGCATTTCGCGCCGCTGGCCGACATGGGGCCGCAGGAGTACCAACTGGGTCTGGCGGACAAATTGATGGGGCAGGTGAGTCTGGTGCTGATTGGCCGCGAGTATGTCAGCGACGGGGCGTCGTTCACGCTGACCAGCGGGATACTCGGGCATGATCCGATCGTTGCCGGCAGTTCGGCGTCGATGGTCAATGCGGGGCTGGAAGGGTTTGCGCGCGCCGCGGCGGTGGAACTGCCGCGCGGCCTGCGGGTGAACGTGGTCAGCCCCACGCTGGTGGACGAGTCCGCAGAGGCGCTCGGTGCGTTCTTTCCCGGTTTTGTGACCGTGCCTGCGGCACGTGTGGCCAAGGCGTATCGCAAGAGCGTGGAGGGGCCGTATACGGGGCGGGTGTTGGAGGTGCTGGTCTAAATCGCGCTGGTCCTCCGCCCTCGCGGATCGGACAGGTCGTGGTCAGACGCGCTGTGAATACCTCCCTGTACGCTCGACGGCAGCATCCATGCTGCCGACGGTCTGACCACGACCTGTCCGATCCGCGAGGGCTCACTTCGGTGGCATGTCGCTTCGGGAAACTTTCCGCACCCGCATACAAAAACGACAAACCATACGATAGCCTTTCTCTTGCCGGTCAATCGTGGGCCGGTTTGTCGAGGGGGATTCACCATGCGTACATCTGTCGCGTTTATCGCGATGGCGCTGGTCGCCGCAGGCGCCCAGGCCGATGAGGCGTTGCTCAAGCGCGGGGAGTACCTGGCGCACATCATGGATTGCGGAGGGTGTCACACCACCGGCTCCCTGACCGGTCAGCCGCAGACGGACAAGTACCTGGCGGGCTCGGACATTGGCTTCGGCGGTCCGCCGCCGCAGCCCGGTGTGACCGGGCCCGTGGTGTATCCGCCGAACCTGACATCCGATGTCGAGACGGGGCTGGGGGCATGGACGGACGAGCAGATCATCGCCGCGGTCCGCCTGGGCCAGCGGCCCGATGGCCGCCAGTTGGCGCCGGTCATGCCTTGGCCGGCATACAGCCATTTGTCCGATGACGACGCCAAAGCGCTGGCGGCGTTCTTGAAGTCGCTGCCGCCGGTGGTGCATCAGGTGCCGGCACCGGTGCCGCCCGGTGGGACGATCACGGCACCGTATCTGACGATGGCGATGCCGTAGCGGTGCGATAACGCTTGTCGGAGGCGAGCCGGTGTGCGGCACGGGTGGTCTCGGGCAGGCGGTAACGTGTGGTGCAGGCCATGACGAGGTCGATGGCGTGCGCAAGGCTGATGCGGTGACCGCTGGAGATGTAGACCGGGCTGACCTTGGGGCGGGTGCGCAGGACGGCGCCTATGGTTTCGCCTCTGTGGATCAACGGCGTCCAGGCGCCGCGCTCGTCGGGCACCGGGCCGTGATGGCCGCACAGCCGTGACTTGCCCACGCCGATGGTGGGTATGTCGCGGCGCAGGCCCAGGTGGCTGGCGATGCCCAGCCGCCTGGGGTGGGCGATGCCCTGGCCGTCGCAGAGGATCACATCGGGCGGGAGGGTCAGCGCGTCCAGCGCGTACTCCACGGCCGGCAGTTCGCGAAACGACAACAGCCCTGGTACATAAGGAAAATGGGTGGGGCGACGCGCGATGCGTGATTCCTGCGGTGCGAGGTCGGGAAAGCTCAGGACCACTACGGCGGCGCGGGTGACACGGCCTTCGTCCTCGAAGCCGACATCGATGCCGGCGACGCGGGTGATGCGCGCCGGTAACCGGTCGAGGGTTTCGACCTGCGGCGCGAGTTGCCGCTGCAAAGCGATGGCCGCCTGTGGGCTGAGCAGGCTCAGATCGTCGTCCATGGTGTGGGCCCTTACTGGGGAATGTGCATAATACCGCGCCATGGACACCCCTTTCCCCGATATACCCGATGCTTGGCGGCCGCTGCTTGACGGCGTCGACTTGGCGAAGCTGGCCGAACGGGTGGAGGCCGCCTACGCCGAGGGCACGGTGTACCCGCCGCGTCCGGCACTGTTCACGGCATTGAAGTTGACCACACCGAAGGCGGTAAAGGTGGTGGTCGTGGGTCAGGATCCTTATCACGGGCCGGGTCAGGCGCATGGACTGGCGTTTTCGGTGCAGTCACCGACACCGCCGCCGCCGTCGCTGCGCAATATCTTCCGCGAGCTGGCCGACGATGTAGGTGTGCCGATGCCCGCCCACGGCGATCTGAGTGCGTGGGCGCGTCAGGGTGTGTTGCTGCTGAACACGGCCTTGACCGTTGCCGCTGGCGCGGCCGGCAGTCACAGCCGGCTGGGCTGGTCGGGTTTCACCGACACGCTGCTTGCGGCATTGGCGGCAGATGAGTTGCCGAAGGTATTCGTGCTCTGGGGCGGGCCCGCACAGCGCAAACGGACGCTGGTGGAGCGTGCGCCGCACACGGTGATCACCGCACCCCATCCTTCACCCTTGTCAGCGCATCGCGGTTTCTTCGGCAGTCGGCCGTTCTCGTCCATCAACCGGGTGTTGCAGGCACAGGGGCGGACGCCCGTCGACTGGAACCTTTGATCGGCAACGAGAACGTCACCCGTGCGCCGCCGCCGGGGCGGTCGCCGAGGGTGATCGCCCCGTTCATCGCAGTGGCCAACTGGGCCGCGATGGCCAGTCCCAGTCCACTGCCGCCCTGCTCACGATTGCGTGACGGCTCCAGGCGCCGGAACGGTTCGAGCATGGTCTCGCGGCGGTCGGCGGGAATGCCCGGCCCGGTATCGTCCACGATGACGTTTACACGTCCGTCGGTCACGCGGATGCACACCTCAGCCCGTTGCCCGTAGGTCACGGCATTGTCGATGAGGTTGCCGAGCACGCGACGAATGGCGGCGGCATCGCCCAGGACCGGTGCCGGGATGCGCGGCGGCGTGTACTGCACCGGCAGACCCGTGTGGCGCAGGTCGTCGCACAGCTGGCCGCAGACGGCGTTGACGTCGACCGGTTCGGCGGCTGTACCGACGAGGGCCGATCGGGCCAGCACCAGCGCGTCGTCGATGAGTGCCTGCATCGCCTCCACATCGCGGCCGGCGCGCTCGCGCGTGGGTTCATCGGAGATCATCTCCATCCGCAGCCGCAAGCGGGTAAGGCAAGTCCGCAAGTCGTGCGACACGGCCGCCAGCATGAAGCTGCGGTTGGCCAGCAAGCCGGCGATGCGTGCTTGCATGCGGTTGATCGCGCGGATCAGCACCCGCACCTCGCGTGCGCCTTTCTCGCGGATCGCGATGGGCTCGGGACGGTCGCCGAAGCGCTCGACCGCATGCGCCAGACGGACCAGGGGCCGCAGCTCTCGCGCCAGCACGAGAATGGCGACCGCCGCCACGAGGAAGCCGACCATGCCTGCGCCGAACCCCAGCGGCAGACCGAACACCCGCGGGCCGAGACGGCCTTGCACGCGGACTTCCAACACCTCGCCCCCGGCAAGGCCGGTGTACACGGACAAGGTGCCGTCGAAACGCGGCCCGCTGTCCGTCTGCGCCAGCAGCCCGTCGCGCAGTGCCAGCCGTGTCGCGATCATGCGCTGCGGGGACGGGTCGTCCATCGCGGCCAAGTAGCGGCGGATCCGCTGCTCTAAGCGGGGGGCGGCACGCCCCTCGGGCAGCGCGAACGCGGCGGCAGGCAGCAATCGCGCCGACAACTCGCTGCCGTTGACCGCGCGCAGGACGAGCGCCTGCTGCGCGGGCCTGGCCTGCTCCAGTGCCAGGGTGAGCGCGGCGACCTGATCGGGCAGGGGCAGATTGAGGCCGCTGCCGGTCCACTGGTCCCGACGTTCGTAATGCAGGGCGATGACGAACAACTGAAGTGCCGCGATCACCGCCAACAGGAGCATGGCGATCCGCGCCAGTAGGCCCAGATGGGTCACGCGCGTATCACCTGCACATCGGCATCGAGACGGTAGCCGCCGCTGCGTACGGTGGTGATGAGTGCACCGGCGTCGGGACAGGCTGCCGACAACTGGCGGCGCAGGCGGCTGACCATGACATCGATGGTCCGGTCCCACGGCATGCCCTCGCGGCCGCGCGTCCAGTCCAGCAGCCGCTCGCGCGAGAGCGTGCGGCGCGGATGGCGGACGAAACAGGCCAGCAGGTCGAACTCCGCCGAGGTCAGCCGCAGCGGGCACCCGCCGTCGGTGGTCACGCTGCGCCGGTCCAGATCGGCGGTAAAGCGGTGGAAGGCATAGCAGCGGCGCGGTGCGGCGACCAACTCGCCGCCTCCGTGGCGGCGCAGAATGGCGCGTATGCGGGCGAGCAACTCGCGTGGGCTGAACGGCTTGGCCAGATAATCGTCCGCCCCCATCTCCAGGCCGAGGATACGGTCCATGTCATCGCCGCGTGCGGTGAGCATGAGAATCGGCGCCACCGCGGTGGCCTGAAGACGGCGGCAGATCGAAAACCCATCCTCCCCCGGGAGCATCAGGTCCAGGACGATCAAATCCGGCCGCGCGCACCGCAAGGCAGTATCCATGGCCTGCGCATCGGCACAGCCGACGGCCGAATACCCCTCCCGGCCGAGGAAGGCCAACAGCAGCTCGCGAATCTCGTTGTCGTCCTCGACGATCAGAAGGTGTCGACCGGTCATGACCTGTGCCCTCGTTCAGGCGCAGGTTAATCCACGAAGCGGCGAGCGTACGGGCGCTGTTACAAATCATTACAAAACGCCTGCTTGCTGACATCGAGGGCCTACCGACGCGATGAATACTCCCATTTGAACGGCCCGTGGCGGCTTTTGTCCCGCCTTCCGTTTCACGGTCTGCAACCTTGGGAGTCATGTCATGAAGAGCACAATGTCATCGTCAATCGCCGTCTCGGCCGCCGACGCAAAACAGCCCCGGCTGATCCTCCTCGGCCTGTTGGTCATGATCACGCCGGCGATGGCCTCAGGTCAGGATCTGCGCCAGTTCCGCGATGCGTGCGCCGACGACATCCGTACCCACTGTGCATCGGTTCAACCCGGGGGCGGTCGCATCGCCGAGTGTCTCGGCAGCCAACCCGGCGAACTGACGCCGCAATGCCGCGAGGCCTATGACAGGGCCGTCGCGCTGATAAAATCGCGGCGCCAGGCCCAGTAAACCCGGAGGTGTGTCGATGGACCCGTCCGCTGGCCGTCTCCTGGCCGCAGTACTGATCCCCATGACGGCCATCGCCGTCATGGTCCTGGAGCATCGCTACTGGCGCCGGCGCGGCATCGCCGCTTACCACCGCGGAGAAACCATCGCCACGGCGGTGATCGCCCTCGGGCACCGGTTCGTCGCCGTGCTCGGTGCGCCGCTGGCGCTGTGGCCGTTGCACCTGGCGTACCAGCACCGCTGGTTCGACATGCCCATGGAGCATCCGGCGACAGTGCCCGGCGTCGTGCTGGCGGTGGAGTTCTGCTACTACTGGCACCACCGCGCCATGCATCGGGTTCAGTGGTTCTGGGCCAGTCATCAGGTCCATCACTCGGCCCGCCATTTCAATCTCAGCGCCGCCGTTCGCCTGGGCTGGGGTGCCAACCTGCTCGGCGGCGTGCTGTTCTACCTGCCCCTGGCCGTGTTTGGTGTTCCGCCCCAGGCCATCCTCGCCACGCTGGCCGTGGGCCTTCTGTACCAGTTTGCCCTGCACACCGCGGGCGCGCCCCGCCTCGGGCCCCTGGAGTGGGTGCTCAACACCCCGACCCACCACCGTGTCCACCATGCCGCCAACACGCGCTGCCTGGATCGCAACTTCGGTGCAATGCTCATCATCTACGACCGCTTGTTCGGTACCTTTGCCAGCGCGCCGGACGACGAGGCGCTGCGTTTCGGCCTGCGCGGCGTCGATACCCAGCCCGACAAGCCTCTTGCCGTAATGCTCGCAGGATGGGTGGAGATCGGCCGCCGCCTGCGACGCGCTACCTCGCCGCGGGCAGTCTGGTTCGCGGTCTTCGGCCGGCCGTAATCGCCGGGTCCACTAAGCAGGTTGTGCCAGTGGATCCGGCGGTGCGGTCAGGCGTGCCATCATCGCAACCACCAGCAGGGTGACGATCAACCGCCCCACGAGGATGACCCATAGATCCGCCCCCAGGGCGAACAGTAATGCGGTGTCCTCAATGAGCGAGTGCGACAAGGACAACCAGCTCAAGGCCAGCAGGCGGGTGCGCGGTGGGAAGTTCTTCTCCTCCGCCTCGGCGATGATCAACGCCCCCCCGTATGTCAGCCCCAGCAACACCCCGGTGGTCGTCACCGGCGCCACATCGCGCGAAAGTCCCGATACCCGCAGCACCGGCATGAGCAAGCGGGTGATGCGATCGGTAATGCCCACCGCCGCCAGCGCATCCAGCAGCACCAACAAGCCGACGATGATCGCCAGCGTGGCGGCAATACCGGTTGCCGTCGTCAGTACCCAGGCGAGCAAACCTTCATCCACCTGCCCGTCGCCCGAAGCCGCCAGCCAGGTGAAATCCACCGGATCGGCCAGAAGCCCCGTCGTCTTGCAAAACAACGCCACCCCTGCGCCATAGACCAGGCCCACGCCCACCCGCAAGGCGGCGGTCAGCCAAAAACTGGCGCCCGCCCTGCGGACGATAGCCTGCTCGATGGGAATGGCATGGGCGAACAGCATCATCGCGCACAAGGCGCTGAGCTGGGCGGTGGTCATCTCCAACTGCCCGGCCAGGCCGATGATGACCGCGATGGCGCCGTACAAACCGGTCAACAGGCACGTGGCCCAGATCAACGCCGACTCCGCCGGCAGACCGATCGAGGTCATGACCGGCGTTAGCACATCGGTCATGACCGCAACGGCACCCAACTCGTCGGCAATCTTCACGGCGATCAGGATCGGCAGCATGACCTTCATCAAGGTCAGAAACAGCCGCGCACTGCGATGTAGCAGGCGTTTGAGATAAGCGATCAAGCGACAATCCCCGCGACCAACGAATCCTCAACAGGTTAAAGCGTCAGCCCGCTCGCGATGCGTCATTTATTGCATCCGGACGCACGATCTGATCTGTTTTAACTCTGCCGACGCAACCAAGTTGTGAACACCATGGACATCGACGCCACAGACCGCAGAATCCTGCGTGCACTGCAAGAAAACGCCGACATCCCGAACACACACCTGGCCGAGGCTGTCAGCCTCTCCCCATCGGCCTGCCTGCGCCGCGTCGCCCGCCTGAAGAACGCCGGCATCATCCGCAAAACCGTCGCCGTGATCGACCCGGCCACGGCCGGTCGGCCTCTGACTGCCGTGGTCACTGTGGAATTCACCCGCCACGGGTCCGCACACCGCCGCGACTTCATCGAGAGGGTCCACCGCGAAGCGGCCATCAGACAGTGCTACGTGGTCACCGGCGAGGTGTCCTGTGTGCTGGTCATGCACCTGCGGGACATGGACGAATACCTGCGCCTGGCGGACGCTTTGTTCGACCAGGATCACAACGTCACCGCGTTCCGCACCTATATCGTCATGCACACGGTGAAGGAGGAAATCGGTGTCCCCTTCTGAACCTGACGAATGCCTATGGCGATCTTTCCCTGACGCCCCAATGCAGCTAGCCCGTTCGGGGGTGAAGACCGTGCACCGACCGACGGCCGCATGGATGCGGCCGTCGAGCCCACACGGACGTGTTTACGGCGAGTCGGTGCACGGTCTTCACCCCCGGACGGGCGGGTTATGGGCTCCTGCGCCGGCGGCCAGCACCCAGGCTCATCGACGACGCCTCCGCAGCGAAACCGTTAGTTCACCCGCTCCGGATAATACCCAAGCCGCGCCGAGAGCTTGATCCCGGCCTCGCGGATGATATCCACCCAACTCATCTGGCGGCGCTCGATCGGCGCCGATACCGAAATCCCGGCAATCATCCCGCCGGTGCTGTCGCGGATCGGCACACCGATGCACCCCACACCCAGCTCCGCCTCCTGATCATCCACCGCATAACCGTCGTGCAAGGCCTTGCGCGCCACCTTCCACAATTGCGCCGGATCGGTAATCGAATGCGTGGTGCGCGCCTTGAGCCCCGTGCGCTCGGCATAATCCAGGCACGCCTCGGCACCGCCCTCGGCCAGATACAATTTGCCCACCGCCGTGACATGCAACGGTGCGTGCCCGCCGATCATCTGCTCCACCCGCATCATGCGATTGGGCGCGGCGCGGTCCAGATACACCACGTCATCACCCTCGCGCATCACCAGATTCACCGTCTCGCCGATCTCATTGCGCAACCATTCGAGCACACCGTGCGCCTCGCGGCGCAGATCCAACCGCCCCTGGACCCGACTGCCCAACTGGAGCAGCTTGATACCCAACTGATACGCCCCCGAGGGTGAGCGCTCAACGAATTCGTGCTCCACCAGCGACGCCAGGATGCGAAACGCCGTGGATGGATGAAGGCCGGTATCCTTAGCCAGCGTCTTCAGACTGACCGGGTCGTCATAGCGGGCGATGGCGTCCAGAAGCTGCGCCAGGCGATCGATGACCTGGATGGAACTGGTGGTCATGAATGATCCGCGATTCTGCATGGTGAAACGCAGATTGTACGTTCTGCAACGAACCCCCGCTATGGCAGGCCATGGTGAAAATTGGCCTGACCATTGAACCAGTTTGCAAGGGCACACATTGGAGTAGGCTAGCCTTCAGGGCTGGCTTTCACGACATGCCGCCGGGAGCGACCCATGGCCACCGTCCCGTCCGACTCCGATGCCTTCGCCGCGTTGCGTGCCGACCTGGCGCGGGCGGTGCCGCCAACGCTGATTCTTCACCGCGACGAAGACAAGCGCCCGTTCGAATGCGACGGGCTGTCCGCCTACCGCCGGGTGCCGGGGCTGGTCGTCCTGCCGGAAACCATAGATCAGGTCCAGCATATCTTGCGAACCTGCAATACCCACGGCGTGCCGGTGGTGGCCCGCGGTGCCGGCACCGGGTTGTCCGGCGGCGCGCTGCCGTTGGACGACGGCGTGCTGCTGAGCCTGGCCAAGTTCAACAAGATTCTCGATATCGACACCCAGGCACGGACCGCACGTGTGCAGCCGGGCGTGCGCAACCTGGCCATCTCCCAGGCGGCTGCGCCCTACGGTTTGTACTACGCCCCCGACCCGTCCTCGCAGATCGCCTGCTCCATCGGCGGCAACGTCGCCGAGAACGCCGGCGGGGTGCACTGTCTGAAGTATGGGTTGACCGTACACAACGTCCTGGCAGTGGAGGTGGTTACCATCGAGGGCGAACGGCTGACCCTGGGCAGCCAGGCACTGGATGCCGCAGGCTTCGACCTGCTGGCGCTGATCACCGGTTCGGAAGGGCTGCTGGCGGTCATCGTAGAGGTCACGGTCAAGCTGTTGCCCAAGCCCGAAACCGCCCAAGTCCTGTTGGCGGCCTTTCACGATGTCTCCGCCGCCGGTCAGGCCGTGGCCGACATCATCGGCGCCGGGGTGATACCGGGCGGGCTGGAGATGATGGACCAGGGCATCACCGCGGCGGTGGAAGACTTCGTCCACGCCGGCTACCCGCTGGATGCCGCGGCCATCCTGCTGTGCGAGCTCGACGGCACCGAGCAGGAGGTCACCGAGCAGGTGGCCACCGTGCGTGAGATCCTCAAGTCGGCCGGGGCCTACGACTTGCGCCTGGCCCGCGACGAGCGCGAACGGCTGTTGTTCTGGTCCGGTCGCAAGGCGGCGTTCCCCGCCGCCGGGCGGGTCTCGCCGGACTATTACTGTATTGATGGGACCATCCCCCGTCGTGAGTTGGCTGCGGTGCTCACCCGCATCAACGCGCTGTCAGCGGACTACGGCCTGCCGGTGTTCAATGTCTTCCACGCCGGCGACGGCAACCTGCACCCGCTGATCCTGTTCGATGCCAACAAACCCGGCGACCTCGCGCGTACCGAAGCATTGGCCGGCGAGATCCTGGCCTTGTGCGTAGCCGTCGGCGGGACCATCACCGGTGAGCACGGCGTCGGCGTGGAGAAGATCAACCAGATGTGCGTCCAGTTCGCCGCGGCCGAACTCAGCCAGTTCCATGCCGTGAAGGCCGCCTTCGACCCCCACGGGCTGCTCAACCCCGGCAAGGCGGTGCCCACGCTGGCCCGCTGCGCCGAGTTCGGCGCCATGCACGTGCACCACGGGCAGCTGCCGCACCCTGAACTGGAGCGATTCTGACCATGGACGCCGATCACAGCAGCCGTCTCGCCGACGCGGTGCGCGAGGCGACCGCCGCGGCAACCACGCTCGATATCGTCGGCGGCGGCAGCAAGGCCTTCTACGGACGGGCCGCGCGTGGCAGCCGACCGCTGGCGGTGGGTGGGCACCGTGGCATCGTCAGCTACCAGCCCGGCGAGCTCGTGCTGACGGCGCGCTGCGGCACCCCGCTGGCGGAGATCGATGAGGCGCTTGCTGCCAAGGGCCAGTGGCTGGCGGCGGAGCTGCCACACTTCGGCCCCGCCGCCACTCTCGGTGGGGCGGTGGCCTGCGGGCTGTCCGGGCCGGCACGACCGTACCTCGGTGCACTGCGCGACTTTGTCCTGGGTGTGCGTCTGATCAATGGCCGGGGCGAGATCCTGCGCTTTGGCGGCGAGGTCATGAAGAATGTCGCCGGCTATGACATCTCGCGCCTGGCGACCGGAAGCCTGGGCACACTGGGTGTGATTCTCGAGGTGTCGCTGAAAGTGCTTCCGCGCCCCACGGCGACCGCCACCCTGCGTCTGACGCAGGACGCCGATGCCGCTATCGGGCTGTGCAACACGCTGGCCGGCAAACCCCATCCACTGACCGCGGCCGCCTGGCTCGATGGGCAGCTTTACTTGCGGCTGGCCGGTGCGCGTACCGCGGTCGAGGCTTCACGGGCGGTCATCGGTGGCGAGGTCGTGGACGGCGGCGAGGCGGACAGCCTGTGGGCCAACCTGCGCGAGCAGCGCCTGCCGTTCTTTTCCGGCGATCTGCCCTTGTGGCGCCTGTCGCTGCCGCCCACCAGCGCGCCGTTGACCTTGCCGGGTACGCAGCTGATCGATTGGGGTGGGGCGCAGCACTGGCTGCGCAGTGCGGCACCGGCGGATGCCGTACGTGAGGCGGCCACCCGCGCCGGCGGACATGCCACGCTGTTTCGCCACGGCGCGCGCGACGGGGCGGTGTTCCAGCCGCTGCCGGTCGGGCTGGCCCGTTTGCATGCGGCCATCAAACGGCAATTCGACCCGGCGGGCGTGTTCAACCCCGGCCGCTTCTACCCCGAGTTCTGATCGCATGCAGACGCAGCTTGCCGATTTTATCCGCGATACCGCCGATGGGCGCGAGGCCGACCAGATCCTGCGCACCTGCGTGCACTGCGGGTTCTGCAACGCCACTTGCCCCACCTACCAGTTGCTGGGTAATGAGCTCGATGGGCCGCGCGGCCGGATCTACCTCATCAAGCAAATGCTGGAGGGGCACGAGGTTACGGATCAGACCCAGCTGCACCTGGACCGCTGCCTGACCTGCCGGGCCTGTGAGACCACCTGTCCGTCGGGGGTGAACTACCATCGCCTGGCCGATATCGGCCGCAATCTCATCGACGCACGCGTGCCGCGACCCCTGTCCCAACGCCTGTTGCGCTGGGGCTTGCGCCAAGTGTTGCCGTATCGCGGGCGTTTTACGCCATTGCTCGCGCTCGGCCGCAGCCTAAGGCCGCTGCTGCCTGCGCGGTTGAAAGCCGCCATCCCCGTCGCCCGCCCCGCGGGTGCCTGGCCGGCTGTGGATCACCGGCGGCGGGTGCTGGTGCTCGATGGTTGCGTACAACCGGCACTTGCGCCGGACATCAACGCCGCCACCGCACGCGTGCTGGATCGTCTCGGCATCCGGGTGGAACCGACACCCGCGGGCGGCTGTTGCGGGGCGGTGAGCTATCACCTCAACGCCCAGGGCGAAGGGCTGGACTTCATGCGCCGCCTCATCGACGCCTGGTGGCCGCAGGTCGAGGCTGGCGCGGAGGCCATCCTGGTCACCGCTTCCGGCTGCGGTGCCACGGTCAAGGAGTACGGCAAACTGCTGGCGGACGACCCGGCCTATGCCGCAAAGGCCGCCCGTGTCAGCGCCCTGGCCAAGGATCCGGCCGAGTACCTGGCCGGGCTTGGCGACCTGTCCGCCATCACCCCTGCGGCGGCACCGACGATGGCCTTCCACGCGCCATGCACCTTGCAGCATGGCCAGAAGCTCCCCGGGGTCACCGAGAGCCTGCTCGTGCGCCTCGGCTTCGTTCTGACGCCCGTCGCGGATTCGCACCTGTGCTGCGGCTCCGCCGGGACGTATTCCATTCTCCAGCCCGCGCTGTCCGCACAGTTGAAGACGAACAAACTGGCCGCCCTGGAAGCCGGCGACCCGACGTGCATCGCCACGGCGAACATCGGCTGCCTGACGCATCTTCAGTCTGGCACCGCACGGCCGGTGAGGCATTGGATGGAGGTGCTGGATGCGGCGCTGGCCGCCGCGCCCTAGGTCTCAGCCCGGTAACAGCGCCACGGCAAGCCCGACGAATACCGCCAGTCCGAACGCGTTGTTGTGCAGAAAGGCCTGGAAGCAGCCGGCCGTGTCACGGTTGCGCATCAGGTATTGCTGGTAAAGCGCCGACCAGGCGGCGACGGCAAGCCCCAGGTAGTACGGCCAGGCCAGCGCGGCGACGCGCCCCACCTGGATCAGCAGCGCCAGCACCAGCACGTGCCCCAGCAGGATGGCAGTGCGGTCCCAGTGGCCGAAGAGAATGGCGGTGGACTTCACACCGACCTTGAGATCGTCGTCCCGATCGACCATGGCGTAAGCGGTATCGTAGGCCACCGACCAGACGATATTGGCCAGGAACAGCAGCCAGCCCACCGCCGGTACGGTGCCGGTGACCGCGGCGAAGGCCATGGGGATAGCCCAGCCGAATGCGGCCCCCAGATGGATTTGCGGCAGGTGGTGGAAGCGCTTCATGAAGGGGTAGCTGGCCGCCAGCAGAACCGCCGGCACCGACAGCAGGATGGTCAGGCGGTTGAGCTGCACGACCAGTGCGAAGGCGGTCAGGCACAGCAGCGCGAACAGCACCAGCGCCTCGCGTGCCGACACCCGTCCGGCGGCCAGCGGGCGATTGCGGGTGCGTGCGACGTGAGGGTCGAACTCGCGGTCGGCGTAATCGTTGATGACGCAGCCGGCCGAGCGCATGAGAAACACGCCGATGACGAAGATCACCACGGTTGCCTGCGGCGGCTGGCCGTCGCCGGCCAACCACAAGGCCCACAAGGTGGGCCACAGCAGCAGCAGGCTGCCGATGGGCCGGTCCAGCCGCATCAGTAAGGCGTAGTCGGTCAGCCGTCGCAGTAAGGGCATGCGCAATCGCTCCCGGGTCGTTGGCAGGGCAGGAACACCTCGCAGACCAGCAACGGCCCGGCCGGTGTACGAAAGATCGAACGCCGTGCCCATAGGGCTTGGTCCAGGCCCGGCATGGCCCGCCGGTGGAGTTCACTGCCCGGTGGCAGCAAAGCCAGTTCCAACGGCTCGCGCCGCACCGCCGGCAACCTGAACAGCAACTGCCCCAGCGGCCGGTTGCCGACCCGGGCAAGACGGCCCAGATGGCCACGCAACTGCGTGGCCGGAATCAACGTACGGGCGAAGACCAGGGGCCGATCGTCGCAGGAGAGCACCACCTCGCGCCGCCATACGCGGGCCGATGCGGCCAGGCCCAGCCGTACGCCCTCTTCGCGTACGGCGAGCGTCTGGCACTCTTCCAGCACGGTCACACACAATCGGCCACCCATGACCATGCAGGCACGCGACAGCCGTCGGGTGAGCGAGCCGCCATCGAGCAGCCAGGGCTGCAAACGGCCGGGCAGGGTGGATCGCAGGACGCGCCGATTGTCGCGCCAGCGGCCATTCGCAGTCCGAGTCACAGAGGATGGGCAGATAGGAGCGTCCACGGGGCCGGGATTATGGCAGGGCCGGCAGCGACTTTTAAGCATCACCAATGCCCTGATCGTAAAACTTAAAACTTAAAACTTAAAATGAGCCCCACAACCCCGACCACCCAAAGCGCCTCGGTGCGCTGTACCAGGTCCACCGCCCGAAGAATGTCGTCAGCCCGCGGTGCGCGGCCGGTCCCCAGGGGTGGGCGCTGCACCGCGACGCCATGGTAGGTGGCTTCGCCACCCAGGCGTATGCCCAGCGCCCCGGCCGCCGCGGCCATCACCGGGCCGGCATTGGGGCTTTTCCAGTGGCGGCCTTGCAGGCGCCAGGCGGTGAGCGCCTCGCGAGTGTGGCCGAGCGCAGCGTAACTCAGTGCGGTCAAGCGTGCGGGAATCCAGTTGAGCACGTCGTCCAAGCGCGCGGCCGCCCAGCCGAATGCGCCGTAACGCGACGTGCGGTAGCCCCACATGGCATCCAGTGTATTGCTCAGGCGATAGGCAAGTGCTGCGGCGGGGCCGGCCACGACAAACCAGAACATGGCCCCGAAAATAGCATCGCAACCGTTCTCTACGACCGACTCGATGCTTGCCCCGGCCACCTCTTCGGCGCTCAGGTTGTGGCAATCGCGACTGACGATCATCGCCACCGCGTGTCGTGCCGCCGGTACATCGTGTGCACCCAAGGCCGCCATGACGGCGCGGGCGTGGTCGGCCAGTGAACGCCCGCCGATGGTGAGATAAAGCACCGCCGCGCCGACGAGCGTAGCGGCGGTACCGGTCGTCGGCAGTGCCCACCACAGCAGCCATGCCGGTAGGCCGACCAGGATGACGACGGCCAGCCCGCCCAGCAGGCGTCGAGGTGTGTCGTTGCCTTTGTTGAGACGTTTCTCGGTGGCGCCCGCGAGGAGGCCGAAGCCGACCAGCGGGTGGATGCGCAAGGGTGGCTCCCCCAGCAGGCGATCGAGCATGACGCCCAGTACGAGCGCGAGGGCGATGGTCATTGGGGAAGGCGTCTTGGCGAGGGAAGGACCGCCGTGCCACCACGCGGGGGTGGCACGGGCCGTGAGCGGGTCAACTGAGTGTGGCGATGGCCTTTAGGCGATTGTAGACACGCATCACTTTGCGCGCGTAGGGCGACTTCGGGTTGGCGCTGCTACCGTTGTAGTACAGCAGTGCGCGTTGAAGATCCCCTTCCGCTTTTTCCAGGTAAGTCATCAGGATCGCGGAGCCGACACGGATGTTCTTGTCCGGTTCGAACAGGGCGAGCTCGCCCCCGATCTCGGCGACGCTGTCGCGGTGGAATCGCGGCATCACCTGCATCAGGCCACGCGCGCCGACAGGGCTGACCGCGCGCTCCTTGAACGTGGACTCCACCGCGATCACGGCGAGAATCAGTTCGGGCTCGATGTCGTGCCGGGCACCGTTGAACATGGCCTCGGCCACGATGACCTGGGCCTTGTCACTGTTGACCCGGTAGGTTTCCTGGATATAGCCGGCCAGCTTGCGTACGCGAGCGGCTTCGGCCTGCGACTCCAGATCGCCGGGCGGGGCCGTGTTGGCCTCGATGTAAGGCGTCTCGGAGTACATGGACAAGGCAAGCGCCTGGCCCGGTAGGGCAAAGAACAACACAACCAGGGCAACGGCAGCCCAAAAGCCGCCCCTGTGACGAACGAATGATGTCATGACACCCTCTTTTGACCAGTGCGAGGCATCGGTGCACAGAGAGTTCTTGGACGGGCATCACGAACCCGACAACGGCAGGATTACCGCTGTATGAGGTTCTCGTGAACCGTTAGGAACCCCAGGCTGGGCCGCGGTGTTTGGTTCGGCACCCATCCTTAGGATGCTCACACCGGGCTTAGGGTGGTGCTTTGCTGCGGCCGTATGGGTTGGGCTGCAGCAGGCGGGCGCCACCTGGCACCTCTCGGGCTGAATCGGCTAGTAGCTATGCTCCTCGAAAACACACACCGGCATACGGCGCGCGTGACAATAGCCGCTTTAAGTGATTGGCGCAACGGCAAATAGTGTTGCGGATCAGGTGGCGAACAGGGCCGCCGCCAGCAGGGCTGCGGTTTCCGTAAGCTCGCAAGTCGCTCCCAACGTGTCGCCGGTATAACCCTTCAGGCGACGGATCATCGCCGTTCGGCAGACCAGCACGATGGCAGCGACGGCCAAGGTTACCACGGGTAACCAGAACAATCCGACAATCATGGCCAGCGCGAGCATCGCGCGTGCCGCCGCCTGCGGCAAATGCTGTCGGTATGGACTGCCCCAGCCGCTGTCGCGGGCGTACGGTGTGGTCAGCAGAATACCCAGTAGGCCGGCACGGGCCAGCATGGGTATCAGCAGCAGCAAGGCAGTCGCTCCTGCGTCCAGAAGTACCGCAAGCGCTACCAGTTTGGCGGCCAGCACCCAGGCGACGGCGACGACGCCACCGGGTCCGCAGCGGGGGTCCTTCATCACCGCCAGAGCCCGCTCGCGGTCACCGCCGGCCATCCAGGCGTCGGCGCTGTCGGCCAGGCCATCCAGGTGCAGCGCACCGGTCAGCACAATCCACGCACCCAACACCAGCACGGCCGCCACGCCGCCGCCCGGCAGGCCGGCGGCGACCAAGGCCAGGCAGGCGCCGATCACCAGTCCCACCGCCGGAAACGCCAAGGCCGCCTGACCCAGTTCGTTGGCGGTGGGAGGTGGCAGGCTGGGGACCGGCAGTCGGGTAAGGAACTCCTGGGCGCGCAGGTAGAGGCGCACCGGCCTCATGGCAACTGGCCGGCGTGGAAGGCAAGCACGGGGCGGCGGATATCGCCATCGTGATAGATACGTACCCGGCTGACCGCGGCGTAGGGCACCTCCAGGTGCCATAGGTGGTCCAGCGGCATACCGAGCACGGCACGGCACAGCACCATGCGGATCACGCCGCCGTGGCAGACGACGAGGACGTGTTCGCCGGTGTTGCGATCGAGCAGCGTGCGCCAGGCCGCCTCGACCCGGCGGGCGAAGGCTTCGATACGCTCGCCACCGGGTGGCGGATGGCGAACCGGGTCCTGCCAGAACAGGCTCAAGGCTTCCGGCGTCTTGCTGTCGATGTCCTGGACCGACCGGCCGTCCCATTCGCCGAAGCTGATCTCGCGCAGATCGGGGGCGATCTCGAGCGGGATGTCCAACCGCGTGGCCAGGTCTTCGGCGAAACCCTGGCATCGTTTCAACGGGGAGGTGACGATCCGGGTCCAGGGGCGGTGCCCGTGGACCGTTTCCCTCATCTGTGCCCAGCCGATCTCGCTCAGAGGGTCGTCCACCGATCCGCGGAACTTACGCCCCCCCACCGGCTCGCCGTGGCGGATGAGGTCGATCTTGGTCATGACCTCCGCGTTCATCCGCCCGAGACTCCGGCCTCGGTGAAGGTGGCCATGCCGTTGTGCAGCGCCAGCGCGGCCTTGAGCAACGGCAGGGCGATGGCCGCACCGCTGCCCTCGCCCAGGCGAAGGCCCAGGTCGATCAGCGGTGTGGCCTCCAGCGCCGTCAGCAGGCGGTGATGACCGGGTTCGGCCGACCCGTGCGCGAACAGCAGCCACGGGCGCAACCCCGGGTTGAGCCTGACCGCTGCCAATGCGGCGCTGGTGGCGATGAAGCCATCGATCAGGCAGGGGATGCCGTATTCGGCGCAGGTGAGATAAGCGCCGGCGAGGCCGGCCAGCTCCAGCCCGCCAAGGTTGCACAGCACCGCCCAGGGTGAGAGGTCACCGCCGTGGCGGGCCAGTGCACGCTCGATGACGCTGGCCTTGTGGCTGACCCCGGCGGCATCCAGCCCGGTGCCCGGCCCGGTAAGCGCGCGGGCAGGCAAGTCGAGCAAGGCGCAGGCCACGGCGGTTGCGGCGGTGGTGTTGCCGATGCCCATCTCACCGCCGATGAACAGGTCCAGCGTATCGCCCGAGCGTACCGCCTCGCGTCCGGCCGTCATCGCGGCGGCGCACTGCGCTTCGGTCATCGCCGGTGCGGCGGCAAGGTTGGCGGTGCCGGCGGCGATACGCGCATCGACGACACCCGGCAAGGGTTCAAGGGGTTCCACGGTACCGAGGTTGACCACATTCAGCCGTGCGCCCCAGGTACGGGCGAGCACGCTGACAGCGGCGCCGCCGCGGGCGAAGTTGCGCACCATCTCGGCGGTCACCGCTTGCGGGAAGGCGGAGACGCCCTCGGCGACGACACCGTGGTCGGCGGCGAACACGGTGATCTGCACGGCGTCCAGGCGGGGTCGGTCGCGGCGCTGCAGGGCGCAGAGGGTTTCGGCCAGCGTCTCCAGCCGCCCAAGGGCGCCGGGTGGCTTGGTCAATTCGCGCTGGCGCCTGCGCGCGCGCTCGGCGAAGGCTTCATCCGCCGCGGGAAGGGGTGCATCCACCCAGTCCGGAACGCTCACCTCATCCCCCTTTGACCACCAGTGGCAGACCGGCCACCACCAGGGTGACCTTGTCGCTGACGGCTGCGACAGCCTGATGCAATCGGCCGGCTTCGTCGCGGAAGCGTCGTGCCAGCGCGTTCATGGGGACGATCCCCTGCCCCACCTCATTGCTGACCAGGATGATGTCTCCGGGCAGACGCGGCAAGCATTCCACGAGGCGTGCGGTCTGCGCTTCGATCGCGGCCTCGTCATGCGCCAGCCAGTTGGACAGCCACAGGGTGAGGCAGTCGACCAGCAGGCAGCGTCCGGGTGCGGCCTCCTCCGCCAGTGTGTCGGTCAGCGCCAGCGGGCATTCGCGCAAGCGCCAGTGGCTGGGGCGTCGCTCGCGGTGGTGGGCGATACGCGCTCGCATTTCTTCGTCGCCGCGCTCGGCGGTGGCAAGGTAGACGACCGTAAGCCCCGATGCGGCGGCGGTGGCTTCGGCCAGCGCGCTCTTGCCCGAGCGCGCGCCGCCCAGAATGAGGGCCTTCACGCCTCCAGCACCTGGCGCACGGCCTGGTGCAGCCGTCCGTTGCTGGCCAGCACGGTGGTGGTGTCCAGGGTCAGCGGGCCGCCGGCAAGATCCGTGAAATGGCCGCCGGCCTCGGTGACGATGACTGAAAGCGCGGCGATATCGAGGATGTTCACGTCGGACTCCACGACCACATCCAGCTTGCCGGCGGCGAGCAGGTGGTAATGGAGGAAGTCGCCGAAGCCACGGGTGCCGTTGACCCGGCGAATCAGCTCGCCATAACGGGCCCAGCTGCCGGCATCGCGGGTGAGTGACTTGAGGTTGCCGCCGGAGAGCACCGCCTGATCGAGCTCGGTGATGTCGCTGACGCGAATCGGCTGGTCGTTGAGAAACGCCCCGCCCCCGGCTTCCGCCCAGGCCAGTTCGCCGTAGATCGGCGCGTTGGAGACCCCGAGAATGAAACGGTCGCGGTGCTTGAGCGCGATCTGCGTGGAGAAGAACGGCCGCCCGCGCACGAAGGCCTTGGTACCGTCGATGGGGTCGACCAACCACAGGTATTCGGCATCGCCGTCGTCGGCGCCGGTTTCCTCCCCCAGAAAGCCATGGTCGGGGAACGCAGCACGGATCACCGCCTTGATGGCGTGCTCGGTCTCCACATCGGCCACAGTGACCGGAGTCTTGTCCGCCTTGAGGTCCACCGCCACGTTGCTCGCGTAGTAATGGCGGATGACGGCCTCGGCTTCGCGGGCCGCGGCGAGGGCAGTGGTAAGCAGGGGGCTGGGCATGGGCTCTTGGCGCGGTGGCAGGTCCAGCGCGCTAGTGTAACGGGATGCCGGCCGCCGCCGCCAAAGACCCGCTCAAGTTTCGGCAATCAGCGCCGGTACCGGCGCCAGGCTCTCGAGCGTCACCTCCGGAGTACCGGGCAGGCGTTCGGCCACCTGGGCATAGCGATTCACCCAGACGACGCGGAAGCCGAAACTCGCCGCGCCGGCGGCGTCCCAGGCATTGCTGGAGAAGAAGGCGATCCGCTCCGGCGGCAGGCCCAGGCCGTCGCTGGCCAGGGCATAGACCCGCGGATCGGGCTTATACACGGCAAGGGTCTCGACCGACCAGACGTGCGCCAGGCGCCCTTCCAGGCGGGAATGGGCGATGGCATCGGACAGCATGGACGGTGTGCCGTTGGACAGGATGGCCGTGGTGATGCCGCGTGCGACCAGTGCATCCAGCACCGCCGGGACTTCGGGAAAGGCATCCAGTGTCCGATAGGCATCCAGCAACGCCGTACGCAACGCCGGGTCGGCCAGCTCGCAGGCGGCCATCGCGACATCCAGGCCGTCGGCGGTTACCTGGGCAAAGTCGGCATGCCGCTGCATGAGGCTGCGCAACCACGTGTACTCCAGCTGCTTCTGCCGCCACAAGGTCGACAAGCGGGTGCGCAGTGATGGATCCAGATGGCCGGCGCAGCGGTTCACGGCCGAATGCACATCGAACAAGGTGCCGTAGGCATCGAAGACGCAGGCGGCGACGGTCAGGGGTTCAGTCACGACATGGCTCCCGCGCGAAACTGGATCGAACTGCTATGGTACCGGTCACACTCCGCAGCGCGGATTGCAGCGTTTCCCCCACCCGGCGAGAGCATGAACATGGGTCATCGACTATCCAAAATCTACACCCGAACCGGCGATGCCGGAACCACCGGACTCGGCGATGGCAGCCGGGTGCCCAAGGACAGTCTGCGCGTCGAGACGATGGGCGAGTTGGATGAGCTCAACAGCGTCATCGGGCTCATCCTCGTGCATCCGCTGCGCGAACCGGTGCGGGAGGTGCTGGTGTTGGTCCAGCATGCCTTGTTCGACCTGGGGGCGGAGCTGTGCATGCCCGGGTACAGCACGGTCAATGCGGACGATGTCACCGTCCTTGAGCAGTCGCTGGATGATTTCAATACCGATCTGCCACCGCTGAAGGAGTTCATCCTGCCCGGTGGCGGGCCGGCCGCCGCGGCCTGCCACCTTGCACGCACGGTCTGTCGTCGCGCCGAGCGTCGGCTGGTGACCTTGTCGCGTGAAGAAGCCCTCAACCCCGAGGGGCTGCGTTATGTGAACCGGTTGTCCGACCTGTTGTTCGTGCTGGGGCGGGTGCTTGCGCGGGATGAGGGCGGCGGGGAGGTCCTGTGGCGCAACGAACACCGCCGCCGGCCGCTTAAACCGGCGAACGACTGAGCCAGGCACTAGGCTTAGCTTTGGGATGCAATGGTTAGCAGAGTGGTCGGCGGCATGAGACGGCGAATGATGTGCATCGGCATCGGGTTGTTGCTGCTGGTGTCCCGCCCGCTGGCCGCCCAGGTCGATTTTCTGCGGATCGGCAGCGGCAGCGTCGGTGGCACCTACTACCCGGTAGCACAGGCATTGGCCGAGACGTTCACGCACGCGCCCGATTGCGGTTTCGATGACTGTGGCATTCCCGGTCTGCTGGCCGTCGCTCAGGCCTCGAGCGGGTCGGTGAACAACGTCCGTGATTTGGCCGCCGGCCGTCTGGAGGCAGCCATCGCCCAGTCGGATGTGATCTACCGTGCCTTCCAGGGCGTCGGCAGCTTTGAGGGCGAGACGCCGCTGCGCAGCCTGCGGGTGGTGGCGAACCTTTACCCCGAGACGGTGCACTTCGTGGTGCGTGCGGATTCGGGCATCCGCAGCGTGGCCGAGCTGGACGGGCGGCGTGTGTCGCTGGAGGAGCCGGGTTCGGGCAGCCTGCCGGATGCCTTGCTGGTGCTTGGCGCCTACGGTCTGGATGCCTCGGACCTGCGCGCGGTGTATCTCAAGCCCGGACCGGCCACCGAGCGCATGCTTGCCGGTGAGCTCGACGCGTTGGTCGTGGTCGCCGGGGTGCCGATGCCGGCGGTGGTCGATCTGGCCGAGAAATTGCCGGTGCGGCTGCTGCCGATAAGCGGACCTGCGGCCCGCGAGCTGGCGCGGGCTGAGCCGTTCTTCAACCCGATCACCGTACCGGCGGAGACCTATCCGGGAGTCCCGGCGTCCGAAACGCTGGCCGTCGGCGCCCAGTTGGTCGTCGACGCGTCGCTTGATCCCGAGGTGGTGTACGCGCTGACCCGCGCGCTGTGGTCCGAGCGCGGGCAGGCGATACGCGCCGACGCCCACCCGCGGGCTCGCGAAATCGATGTCTCGCGCGCGTTGGATGGCGTGCCCGTGCCGTTGCACCCGGGTGCCGAGCGGTTCTATCGGGACTTCGGTCTGCTGCCTTGATGCGCGGCCCATGAAGAACCCGCTCGCCAATCTGGCTGACCGCCTACCGCTGAGCACCGGGCAGTGGCTGATCGTCGGCTGTCTGCTGCTGCTTGCGGTCTCTTCGGCGGTGTATTCGCAGTGGACGCTGACCGGATTGCGTCAAGGCCTGCCCGCCAGCGTGCTGCAGCAGAGCCGCGAGCTGAACACCATCCAGCACGGCGTGCACGAGCTGATGCATGCCGTGGACCTGGCCGGGACGGATTGGGCCGATCCGCAGTCGCGCGCCGATGTGCTCGAACAGAACGCGCAGGTGGCCGCATCGCTGATGCAGCTTCGCCAGTCGTTCGTGTTCGACAACCAGGTCGGTGCGGCGGACATCTATGCCCTGGCCCTGCCGGTCACCCAGGATCTGCATCGCTGGCTCTCGGACGGTCTGCCCGGCGTACCGGCGGGCGACCTGCGGGTGCAACGCCTGGCGATGATCCGGGTACGGGAGGCCTATCAACGCATCGCCGAGCAAATCGCCGCGGGCAACGCCCAAGCCTTGCACGACTTGCAGGCCGAAGCGGATCAGGTGCAGCGCTTCCGCAACGCGGCGGTCGGTGTGCAGTTGGTACTGTTGCTGATCACCGCGTTCGCCATTGCCCAATTCATCGGACTCCAACGCAAGGCGCAGTCGCTGGCCGCGGTGCAGCAACGCCTGCGCGACGCCATAGAGAGCATTCCCGAGGGCATCGCTTTATGGGATCGCAACGAACGTCTGGTGTTGTGGAACAGCCGTATGGGGACGCTGTACCCGGAGATCCGTCAGAAGCTTCACGTCGGCGCCTATTACCCTGATCTGGTCGAGGCGTTCTTTCATCGGGTCCGCCCTCAGGAGGGCGACGAGACGCCCACTTCGGCCATCGCCGAGCGTCGCGACCCAGACGAGCCGCTCGAGCATGTGCTGCCCGATGGCCGTTACATCCGCGTGCGCGAACAGCGTATGGCCGATGGCAGTGTGGTCGGCGTGCACGCGGACATTTCCGACCTTCGCCAGGTGCAGCAGCGCCTGGAGCATCTGGCGACCCACGACACCTTGACCGGCCTGCCCAATCGCGCACTGGTCCAGCGTCGCTTGAATCAGTCCCAGGCCCGCGCCCGTCGCCACGGGGGCGGCTTCGCCGTGTTGTACATCGATCTGGACCGGTTCAAGGTCGTCAATGACACGCTCGGCCATCACGCTGGCGATAACCTGCTCAAGCAAGTGGCGCAGCGCCTCAACGCGGTGCTGCGCACCGAAGACATTCTTGCGCGGCTCGGTGGCGACGAGTTTCTGATCATCCTCGAAGGCGTTGCGGACGAGCGCGGGGCGGTTGGGTTTGCCCAGCGCCTGCAAACGGCCATGAACGAGCCGTTCTATGTGGAGGCGCAGGCGGTAAGCGTAGCCTGCAGCATCGGGATCGCACTGTATCCGGCGCACGGTGAGGATATCGACGCGGTGCTCCGTCATGCCGACGCGGCGAGCTACGAGGCCAAGCGGATCGGACCCAACCTCTACCGGGTGTACTCACCGGAGATCACCCGCCGAAGCCGGATGCAGTGGGCGATGGAGTCGGCTCTGCTTCAGGCACTGGAGCGCGATCAGTTGGAGGTGTGGTACCAGCCGATGGTCGACCTGGTCAGCGGTCGCGTGTTGGCGCTCGAGGCCCTGGTGCGCTGGCTGCACCCTGAGCAAGGGGTGATCGCGCCGGCGGAATTCCTCCACTTGGCGGAGGACAATGGCCTGATCGTCCGCATCGACGATTGGGTCCTGAACACCGCGTGCGCGCGTTTCGCCGCCTGGGACGCAATGGGGCTTGCGCCCGCACGGCTGGCGGTGAACCTCTCCGGCTTGAGCCTGGCCCGCGACGGGCTGGTCACGCGCGTGCTGGCAGTGCTGGCCGAGTACGGACTGGCCACAGGGCGACTGGAGGTCGAATTCGCGGAGTCCCAGCTTCGTCGTCATCGCGATCGTCCCTTGCAACGGGTCGTGCGCGAACTGGCCAATCAGGGGGTCGGCGTGGCGCTGGACGACTTCGGTACCGGACGGGCGTCTCTGTCGGTGCTCAGGCGCCTGCCGCTGAACCACGTCAAAATCGACCTGGAGCTCATCGCCCGGCTGACCGATCGCAGCCAGGACCAGTCGGTCATCAACGCGGTTCTGGCCATGGGCAAGACGCTGGCCTTTACCCTGGTCGCCGAAGGTGTGGAAACCGAGATGCAGCGCAGCTGGTTGATCGAACAAGGCTGCCGCGAGGGACAGGGGCGGTTGTTCTGCCCGCCGCTGACCGCTGCGCGAATGGAGCGGGTGCTGGACGAGCGCCGTACACGCGAGACGGTATTGCCGACAAAATGAGCACAGCGGGCATCCGCGCGACAGCCGGTGCCGTAAGAGAAACTCGAAGATGACAGCGCCACCCACGCCGTGGCCACTGGAGCCGAGCCGGGACCATGCCTCATGAACTCTAAGAAAGCGGCGCTTGCCGTGCTGGCTCTCGCAATCGTGGCCGCGTTCTTTCTCTTGGAACTGGATCGCTTCCTCACCCTCGATGCCCTGCACAGCCGGCAGGAGGCTATCGAGACGCTGCTGGCGCACCGCCCGCTGGTGGTGGTGGCTGCATTCTTTCTGATCTACGTCGCGGTGACGGCCTTATCCCTGCCGGGCGCGGTGATCATGACACTCGCCGGCGGCGCCATCTTCGGTCTGGGCTGGGGGACCGTCATCGTCTCATTCGCCTCGAGCGTCGGCGCGGTCCTGGCCTTCCTGGTCGCGCGTTTTCTGTTACGCGATTGGGTCCAGGCCCGTTTCGGGGAGCGACTGGCGGCGATCAACCGCGGCGTGGAGCGGGAGGGTGCGTTTTACTTGTTCACCCTGCGCCTGGTACCGGCGTTTCCGTTTGTCGTGATCAACCTCGTCATGGCGCTCACACCGCTGCGTGCCCCGACGTTCTACTGGGTGAGCCAGGTGGGTATGCTGCCCGGCACCCTAGTGTATGTGAATGCCGGTACCCAACTCGCTGCCGTGGATTCCGTGGCCGAGATCCTCTCGCCGGGGCTGATCGTCTCATTCGTGCTGCTGGGTGTTTTCCCCTTCCTGACCAAGTGGGGAGTGGCGCTGGTAAAGCGGCGGCGGCTCTACAAATCCTGGCCGCGGCCGGCCCGATTCGATCGCGATATGGTGGTGATCGGGGCCGGCTCCGGTGGGCTGGTGACGGCGTACATTGGTGCGGTGGTGAACGCCAAGGTCAGCTTGATTGAAAAGCACCGCATGGGCGGCGATTGCCTGAACACCGGCTGTGTGCCGTCCAAAGCCTTGTTACGCTCGGGCAAACTGTTGGCGCAGATGCGGCGCGCCGGGCAATGGGGCCTCACCTGCGATGCCCCGAGGGCCGATTTCGCCGCGGTGATGGAGCGGGTCCAAGAGGTGATCGGCAAGGTCGAGCCACACGACTCGGTCGAGCGCTATACCGCCTTGGGCGTGGACGTCATCAGCGGGGAGGCCAGAATCCTTTCGCCCTGGGCGGTGGCGGTGAATGGGCGCACGCTGAGCACCCGTACAATCGTCATCGCAACCGGGGCCGAGCCGTTCGTCCCGCCGATCCCCGGCCTGGACCAGGTACCGGTGCTCACCTCCGACACCGTGTGGGCACTGCGCGAGCGCCCGGAGCGTCTGGTCGTCCTCGGTGGCGGGCCCATCGGTTGCGAACTGGCCCAGGCGTTTGCCCGCCTAGGCTGCCGCGTTACTCAGGTGGAGATGCTTCCGCGCCTGCTGATGCGCGAGGACCCGGACATCGCCGCGATGGTTCTGGAGCGCTTCCGCGCCGAGGGCGTGGATGTGCGTCTGGGGTACAAGGCCGCGCGGGTGGAGCATCGCGACGGCGAGAAGACGCTCGTTTGCACGCATGAGGGCCGCGAAGTGGCGTTCGCCTTCGATGCCATTCTGGTGGCGGTCGGCAGGCGGCCGAATACCCGCGGGTTCGGGCTTGAGGAGCTGGGTATCGGCATAACCCGCAGTGGCGCGATAGAGGTCGACGACTATCTCCAGACACGATTTCCGAATATCTACGCTGTCGGCGACGTGGCCGGTCCCTACCAGTTCACCCACGTGGCGGCCCATCAGGCATGGTTTGCCGCGGTGAACGGCTTGTTCGGCAGCCTGCGCCGTTTCAAGGTCGATTATTCGGTCATCCCATGGGCGACATTCACCGAGCCGGAAGTCGCCAGGGTCGGTCTCAACGAGTCCGACGCCGCCGAACGCGGTGTTCCGTTCGAGGTGACCACGTTTCCGTTGGCGCAGCTCGACCGGGCCATCGCCGATGGTGAGGAACACGGTCTGGTCAAGGTTCTCACCGCGCCCGGCAAGGACCGTATCCTGGGCGTCACCATTGTTGGCGAACATGCCGGCGACCTGATCGCAGAGTTCGTCCTGGCCATGCGCCACGGCCTTGGGCTGAACAAGATTCTCTCCACGATTCACATCTATCCGACCCTGGCGGAGGCAAACAAGTACGCCGCCGGTGCCTGGAAGCGGGCGCACAAGCCCGAAGCCGCCCTGGGCTGGTTGGCACGCTACCACACCTGGCGTCGTGGCGGTCCGGCACCGGATATGCCCGAGCCGGTGCACGACGCGCATTGATCTGACTTTAGACGTCCGCTTGCAGGCGTTTATGAACGCTGAGCAGGCTGGTCAGCAGCTCGCCCACCTGACGGCGGGTGAAGTCATCGGTCAACCAGCCCTCGTCGTCCAGTTTTTGGTCTACCTGGCCGATGCACACCTCCGGCTTGATGACCAGTTGGGCATTCAGGCACATCAATACCTGGCGCAGGTGCGCTTGCATGCGCACACCACCGAAGCGCCCAGGGCTCGCG
>CBFGWV010000032.1:0-26566 GCA_965652545.1 uncultured Candidatus Competibacteraceae bacterium
CCGCCGTTGGCGGCACTGAAATTGGTCCAGGCCGGTGCGGTGCGGCCCGCGGCCTCGAAACCCGTGCGGGTGAGCGTGGCGGCGGCCAGCGAACCCTGTTGGGCGGTCGTTGCGGCGAAGAACGGCCCCCACAGCCCATTGACGAACTCGTCGCTCCAGAACTCGAATTCACCGGAGAACGGGTTCATCTTGTCCATGTCCTCCGGCCAGAAGCTGTTCACACCCCACACATTGAGTGCCGTGTTGGCCAGCGGAGGCAGGGCGCCGACCCAGCGGTGCCCGTACAAGCCGGTTTTGGCCGTGATCTTCGGCTGCCCCTCACTGTTCAGATAGCGGTCGGGTGAGTACCACCAGTCCTGCGCTGCGGTAAACAACCTGGGGAACTTAGGTGCCGTTGCGCTATTGGAGCGGACGAAGTTGTTGAACTCGTAACCCATCGTTCGGGCTTTTGCATCGAGCAGCATTTGCTTGGCCGCCGTTTCGTTCCCCGGCGGTGTATTGGCGAACATCGGCCGGAACGGCATGGGGGTGGCAGTGTTGGTGAAGGCGTTGCGCAGATAGGGCGAGGCCTTTTCCATCAACTCCTCGACCAAGTCCTTGGTGGTGCGGATCGCAAACAGCGGCAAGGCCGAGCGCACCTCGCGACCGGGCGCATTGCCGGCCTCCTGACAGGTGTACAGGTACTGTGCAAATGCGAGCGCCGCTTCCGGGTTGTTGCGCAACTCCGCGGCGGCGGCAGTGGGGTCGCTGCCGATTTCCTCGCGCAACTGAAGCAGTGCCGGCGGTGCCGGCGGCAGGTCCTCGGCATTCTCCCCCGCCTGCCCGCGGTCGAAGGTGCCGATCAAGTCCTCGAAGAAGGCGTCCGATTGACCGCCCAGCCATTGTTTGACCTCGGTGGACAGCCCTACAGCCTCGGCCGGTGAGAACTCCGCCCCGAAGGTCGCAAACTGAAGCCCTTTTTGATAATCGTCGGCCTCCTCGTCGTCCAGGAGTTGCTCGGATTGCAGCACTTCCATGGTCTCGCCATGGAAGCCTTCCAATTCGCCGTAACCGTCGAGCGTTTTCAGGTTTTCGGGCAGGTTCTCCAGCGCGGTGAGTGTCGAGACGATGCCGTTGCGGTTCTCGTGGAACTGGTTGTACACATCTTTGTTGCTCTCCCGGTTGAGCAAGAAGCTGTTGAAGCCGGACAGCTCCTCGCCGCGCAGTTCCGACTGCATCCGGGTGATGAAGGCTTCCTCCTCTTCCGGTGTCATGAAGCCTTGCAAGGAGTGAAAGGCGTAGCGGGCGTCCTTCTGGAAGATCGACTCGAAGTTCTCGGCCGTTTCGATGGTGCTTTCAAAGAAGGTCTTGCTGTCCTCGCGCACGGCATCCAGCATGCGCTCGGCGTTGGCCGTGTCGCCGCGGCTGGCGTACTCGCTGGCCACCGCAAGGGCCAGGTTGACCCCTTCGCCGTCGCGGACGCTGTCGCGGAATCGCGTCACGAAGGCGTCCCGCACGATATGCGGATGCCCGGACGTCGGTTGATCCATCAGCCCCTCGTCGATCATCAGCCGCGCCAGCAGCCGTACCCCGCCGTCTTCCCCCGGTAGGGAGGTGCTGGCCCGGCCGGCGACGCGGTTGAAGACCTCCGCCACCCGGCGGTTGTCGTCGCCACCGTGCCGGCCCTGGGCCAGGCCATCGCGCAACTCGTCCTCGCAGGCCTCGATGATGGCATTGACCCGCTCGGGCGACATGGGTTGGCCATCGCTGCCCGCGGCGGTCTTCTCGTCCAACGTGGTCAGCATGTGGTCGAGGTATTTGTCTTTGCCGTCGCCGAAGAAGTTGAAGAAATTGGCGACCTTGTCGCCGGTGTCCTCCGGCTGGGTGTAGGAGGCGATGATCTCGCGCGCAGGCCGTTGCACCAGGATCTCATCCGCCGCGGTGCCCAGTTGGGCGCCCAACTGGTCGCTGTCACCCGGTGCGAGCTCCAGCAACATGCCGGTGTAGTCCCTGACGACTTTCTCTTCGGTGCGCCGGAGCAGGCCGGTCTCGGGGTCGGGCTGGACATTGGCCTCGGCCGCGATGCCCGCGTCCATCTGGCGAATGGCCTCGGTGCGGAAATCCGCCCAGGCCTCATTGTTGCTCGGATCGGCCAGCCCTTTCTCGATGGCTGCCCGCATCGCCGGTGTCATGACCTCGTTCACACCGGCGAGAACCTCGTCACGGGTCTCGTCGATGACCGGGTCCAGGCCCTCGAGATCCGGCAGATAGGTGCGAAAGTCTCCCGCACGCTCATCGAGGCGGGCGGTGAGGTCTTCTTCGTCCAGTGCCGCCCCGCGCGCGCCGTCCATCATGTCGATGGCAAGGATGCCGCGAATCTGGTTCTGGGCGTCTTCGGACAGGTCGCCCCAGGTACCGGTGTCACCGGCGATATCCTTGATCTGCCTGACCCGCTCGATGCGCTCCGGCGTCAGGAAATCGATTTTGTCGCCAGCCCGAATCTGATCCAGGTTGTCACTGGCCTCCGGGTACGCGATCGCGAATTCGTCCGGGAACAGATAATCGAATTCCTTGGACAACCCGATAGCGGTGTCGCCCTCTTCGATCTCATGGGATATCCGGCCGTTTTCCGCCTCGGCCTCGAAGTCCCGCCGGTCTCCATCCGCAGGTTGGGTGGGTTGTTGGTCGGGATAGCGCGTCGACCTGTCCTCACGGACACCTAGAACCATGATGACCTCCTTCCCGCGGTTGATGGCCGACCGGACCGCCATGCGCTTCTTATCGGGCGCAGAGGGCATATTAGTCGGCTGTTATCTACAACCGCCTCACACGGAAGGTGGAGTAGATGTCAAGTTTTCTATATGTACAGACATAATTGCATTTTTGACTGCGCATAAAAAGTCGGGCCAATGGTATACGTCAACGGATGGATATCACCCGTCGTGGTGACGGATCGGCCTGCGGGGTTTGCTGCGGGGGCGGTCGTGTCGCGAGAGAACTGTCGAGTTATGAGTAGGATGGGTTGAGCGTCAGCGATACCCATCAATCGATGGTGGTCGAGCCACCATCGTGTCAGGCTCCCCAGTCACCTCGTCGATGAGCGCATCGCTACCACTGGCGATGGCGAGGTCGTCAATGCCGGCATGATGGGTATCGCTAGCGCTCAACCCATCCTACATTGCGAGGCGGGCGCAGCCTTACCGGGTGTCGGCGTGACGGCTCAGGATGGCCAGTTGATCCGCCATCTCGAGCGCGGCCCGGTCGGGGAGTTCGGCGGCCAGGGTTTCCAGTTCGGGAATGGCCGTCGTCGGCAACTGCGGAATGAGGCTCCAGAACCCCCACCAGTGCCAGTTGGGGCGCTGCTTGATCAAACGGCGCACGGTACGGCAGTACAGCGGGCCGAGGTCGGGGTGACCGATTCGAAACAAAGCGTCGAATATCCGCTGCACGCCAAAATCGTTGGCCGTGCGCAGCAGGTCCTCGAGTGCATTGCGGCTTGCGGGGTGGTCGGGGCGGGCCAGCGCGACCAGCAGATCGACCGATTGCAGTGCGGTGGCGCTGTCGAGCCAACGCGGGTCGGCACAGGCCGGGTCAAGGTGATTAGCCAGTGCTTGGGTCAACGCATCGTGTTTCCGCCCCCACTTACCGGCCCGCAACATAGGCTCGAACGTCTCGAACACTCGCGCCGCCGGCCAGCACTGCACCGCCGCGCTGACGCTCAGGGGCAGCAGATGAGCCGGTCCGCCGTGCAGGTCGGCAATCAATGCCAGGCCGTTGGGTTCCGCGGCAGCCAGCAGTTCCTCGGCGGCCAGGCTGACCAGGGTGTCGCCGTCCACGTAAGCGCCGGCGACCTTGAGCCTGCCCACCCGGGCGTGGTCCTTGAGCACTCGCCGCAGAAAGGCGAGGCTCGCCGGGCTATGCCGGCCGCGGAAGCACTCCATGGCGCTGTGCAGGCGTTGCAGGACATCGTCGGTCAGTGGGTCCGTGAGCAAGGCGGCCTGCAATTGACGCTCGGCCTCGGCAATGAGCGCACTGTCCATGTCATGGCCACGGGTCGCGCGGATCGGACCCACCACGCGTTGTGCATCCTTGCCGGTAAGTGCCTGGATGAACAAGGCGACGATGCTCTTGCCGCCGCGGCTGCCCAGGGCCTCCAGCGCCGCGGCGCGGACCTCTCCATTGCGCGCTTTGGTCTGTTCGGTCAGCAGCGGAACCGCCTCGTCATAAGGCGCCAGGCATCGTATGGCGGCGATCCGCACCGCCGCAGAGCCGTTCTCCAGGGCATCGAAATATGTATCCCAGGCCGCTTGCCCGCAGACATGACCGATCACACGCAGCCGGCGCGCGTCCACCCGGTCGCCTTTGAGGGTCAGCCGGCTTTGCACCAACGGCAGGACGTGCCGGCCGTATGTCGGCAGGATGCGGTCGGCGACGAAGTCGGCCAGCTCCGCGTAGGCATCGGACAGCCCGTCCACCGCAGCCGGCAGTAATCGCAAGTCCTTGAACACGCCGCCTTCGAACGCTTCGGTGATCACCTCCCAGCGCCCGGCGCCGGTGCTGCGTAAAGCCTCCATCACCGGGCGCAACGTGCGCAGCGAGGCCTGCTCGGCGGGCGCCGGCCCGCCATCGGGCAGTGCCGCCCACTCGCCCTCGGCGCCGGTGCGGCCCTGGGTGTAGAGCACGGCGTTGACCAGTGTCGCCGCCTTGAGCAGCGATCGCGCGCTGTCCTCGCGGCTGCTGCTCAGCAAGGCATCGAGCGCGTCGGCCACTTTGGCGAACACTGGGGCTTTGGCGCCGGATTGGCGCAGCGGCTCCACAAGCCGTTGCAGGCGGAAATCACCATGGGCGAGCGGGCTGCCGGCGATGGACAGCCGACGCAGTTCCTGGCTGGTCTGGACGAGGTGGGCAAGGCTCATGGGGGAGTCTCGTATTGGCGTTTTAAGTTTTAAGTTTTAAGTTTTAAGTTCTAGGTTTGCGATGACTCTAGAAAGTCAGCCGAACGATCCGTTCGGTAATGAGGCTGATCGGTTTGGCTCGCAGGGTGCGGTCGTCCAAGTCCTGATGAAACCGCAGCAACAGCACGCAATCGCTGCGCTCTGCGGACGACAGCAAGCCGAGCATGTGGCAGCTCGGTGGTTCGCGATCGCCGACATCGGCCAGCTTCAAGCGCTCACCATTGCCGTCTTCCAGCACCAGCTGACCGTCCACCGTGCCGATCCGGGCCACGTGCAACAAGGCCAGCGGCGCCTTGTCTGCAAGCGGGCTGCGCAGCTGGTTGCGCACGAGCTTGAGCAGATCGGCGAGCCGCTGGTGGGCGTGGCTGCGCAAACGTTGGATGTCCTCGCCGCTGACCGGCCGCTGGGTCGCGCCGTCCCAGCGGGTGCGTGGGTTGAGGTCGCCGGGATAGACCATCAGCTCGGGTACCTGGGCGATGGCGAAGACGCTGTCGTCCTCTTTGATGTACTTCACCGCCTTGTACGGACGGTAATTCAGCGTGCGGTACACCCCGCCCTCGTCCAGGTCCAGCCACACGCCCTCGTCGATGAATTCCCGCCGCCCCGGGTCGTCGTAGCTGTTGAAGGCCAGCTGTATCAACTCACGCGTCTCACGCACGCAGCCGGCGGCCTTGAGTTCGGCCAGTTGCCAGGCGTGACCGAGCTGGGCGGCAATGTCCGAGTCCGTCTCCGGCGCCAATGCCGGGTCGTCGAGGCGGGCTTGCAGGTAAGCGCGACCGCGGTCGACCAAGGCCTGAAGCCGGGTCAGTTGATCCAACGCATCGGTGAACGCTTTATCCTGCTCGGCCGCCGCGCGTAGCTGACGCTCGCGCGGGTCGTAGATCAGGGCGATCAGATCACGCAGGGCGCTTTGCGCACCCGGCAGGTAGGTATCGCCCAACTGCTTTGCCAGCGCATCGACATGATCGACCGTTTGCTGGGTGAGGTTGCCCAGGCCCGTGCGCACCAGGTCATGGACCAGTTGCTCCAGCGTATCCAAGCCGTCCAGTTGTGTACGGATCTTCTTCGCCAGTGCCGCGGTGTTGACCTTCTTGGGCTGCGTGGCGACCGCTTCGCGCTTCTCCGCCCGGCCGGCGGCCTTGTCGCGTTTCTCGGCCAGCTCCGCCGGCAGTTCCCCGGCCTTGAACGCCTGCCCATCCGCGCGGGCAAACAGCAGGGCGAGCACATGTTTGCAGGGGAACTGGCGGCTGGGGCAGTTGCAGCGATAGACGGGCTTGGCGTCGTCGGCGAAATCCGCCGACGGTGTGTACGGCGACTTGCCGCTGCCGGCGCACAAGCCGAACAGCACTTGGCCGTCGTGGGTTTGCTTCAGGTCGCTGAGCTTGCGCTGCAACACAAGCGCTCGTCCGTTCTTGACGGCCGCGGCATTGGGCGCCTGCGCCTCTACGAATGCGGTATCTATGGTGGGCATGAATCGACAGGGCTCGCCGGGTTCTGGTTATCGGTTTGCCCATAGAGTGCCTCAGCCCGATTGCAATGGCCAAGGCTGGCGCATCGTCTCGGCGGATATGCGCCAGCAGGTTGCGTAGATCGCCAAGGAGCGCGAGGCCTATCGCCCAGCCGGTGGCTGCGCAGCGGCTGGGCGCGGTGCGTATCCAGCAGCGTGAACTATGCCGCCCAGCCTTTGCGATCACTTTGCCCGATGCGTAGTCGACTCTCACGGGAGCTGGGAATGCGACTCTATCATCATTGGCTCAAATGGCGTCGTTTGGGTTCAAACACGCACGTTGCCATTTGGGTGCCGTGAGGTGAATGACCGTGTTCACTCTTTTGGTATACGTCATAAGTGTGTAATTCGCCAGGAACTCTATAAGCATATTCGGAACTATTCGTATGATGTCGGCGTGTGTGGATATAATTTCTGTTCGCCGCCGTCCTGGCCAATTTTTTATCTGCATAAATTTTTTATCTGCATAAAGGAGTTTCATTGTGTTAGTGGAACGCGACAACGCCGCGCAGAACCCCAACTATTCTGGGCATTGGTACTCGGTTCGCGATGCGGAGGAATTCAAGCTGTACGGCCGTATTCTCAACGGCTCTACAGATCGGAGCATGGTGATCGATAACGACCTGCAGCGAGAGGGGCCGGAGTTCGTCGTCACCAGCGAGGAAGGTGGCGAGCTCACTACGATTACCGATGTTGGCAATCAGAAGGCTTACGCACTATCTAGGGACGATAGCGGAAAATGGCAGATCAGGACCACGGATGCACCCAATATCGAGAATATCGATGAGGGAGAGAGTGTACGCAACGCCAATCAGTTTGTCTCGGCAGCAGACGGTGCGATAACTTTCCCCGTCGGAGAGCTGAAGGTGAATGTTCCCGCGGGCTCTGGCGATGTCGCAGTCTCCTACGAGAAGGACGATCTCTACCATACGGTAGAGACAGTGTCACTGCGAACGGGCCATTCCATTCCAAATCCTGTGCTTCGTCCGTCGGATGAGGGGCAAATGCCCCTCAGGCCGGGTGTAGTCGATTCGGTTTCGGCCACTGGACCCAAAATCAGCGGCGACCACGGTACGCTCGACGTCTCACTAACACTGCGTCGTACCGAAGGCGGTTCGCTGGAACTCTACGCAAAGGGTGAAACCGAACACGCTCGCAAGTACCGGCTCGGGAATGGTGAGCTGACCGTCGAAAAATTGGTGGATGGAAAATGGAAGGCCGTTCACATCCAGGGCTCTGGGGCGCATCAGCCAACCGTCCGCGTGCCGTATTGGGGGCGTAATGCGCACGGTACGGCCTACAATGTAGAGCCCGGTACATATCGCGCGACCTATCATGTCGGCAGCGGTGTGAGATATACCGAAACCGATCCGCCTGAAGGGTTCACTGTGACGACCGAGCCGCTGATTGTTAATGCGCCACTACCTCCCCGCGCGTACCGGTGAACTGACCCATCTGTCGCCGCGGCGCAGAACTCGACCCGCGGATCAATAGCCTGTCCGATCTCGAAACATCCGGCACCGTGTTCGGCGGTGCCGGATGCGTCAGCTTACGATTTACTTGCTTTGGTTCGGCCGCGCAGCGCGAGCACGTATTTCAGTCCTTCCTCATGGTGCTCAGCGAGCTCTTTGACGAGGGTGTCCAGTGCCACCCGTACCGGCCGATCGAACACCGTCTCGGGGGCTTTCAGCGCCAGTTCGGCATCCTTGCCCTCCTGCACGGCGGCCTTGGCCTCGGTGACCGCGCCGAGGGTGGCCTCGACCAGGCTGCCCAGGTAGGCGTTTTCGAACACCTCGGGGTCGATGCCGCCGAACGGGAAGCGTGGCTCGCGCTCCATGAGGATCTCCCAGCGCCACAGGCGGCGTACCCAGATGATGTCCCACCAAATGCGTTCGGTGACCCAGCAGGGGCCGTACAGCTTGCCCAGATGCAGACGCAGCGCTTCGCCCAGTTCCAGTGTGGAACGTTTGGCCCAGTACTCCTCGAATCCGGGGTATTGGAAGTGGCTGACCACGGCGGAATACCACAGGCAATGTGTCGAGAAACCGGGCGGATTCAGCCACACCGCCAAGTTGATGAAGTAGCGGCTGATCTTCTTCCAGTGGTCGTTGTTGGCTGCCTTGAACGCGCCGATGTTGACGTCCATCCAGTGATGCCAGGTGGAATCCGACGCCACCCGGCCGACACCGGCCTGATGGCCGTCGTACACCGAAATCATCGGAAACTTCGCACGCGCCGGTTGCGGGCCCTTGCCGAAGTTGTACGGCGGGTCGCCCAGGGTACTGCCGTAGGCGATGATTCGCGGCATGGGCTGTGGGCCGCCGGCGATGGCCGGCGGATATTCCGGCTTCGCGCCGCTGCCATCGAAGTTGAAGCTGCCGCCGGCGGGGATGTCGGCGGTCTCGACGCACAAGCCTTCGTGCGCATGGTCGGGCATGACGTCGATGGGGCCGAGGGCGGGGTGGCACAGCACCGGGTGCGGGCGCTTCTTCCAGAAGATCGGCCAGAAGGACGTCTGCCAGGTCACCCACTGAATGGGCTGGGGTGTCCCGTCACCTTGGTGCGGGGTGTTGGACATGTCCAGCGGGCCGCCGGGGGCGCCGGGCATATGCGCCGGCGAGGGCGGGCGCAAGGTGTCGATTCGGGCGGGACTGCCGATGGGCGGAACGCCGTCGGCATTGGTCCAGCGGCGCATCGTGCCCAGGCGCGGAATGCGCCGGCACATCGATGCACCCAGAAAGTGATGGTCGCCGGTACCGAACAAACCGCCCTGGCGTTCGTTCATCCACTGCGCAAGCTTGGCCAGTTCGGCATTGCTGGCGGGGAAGGCGGCTGCCTGGTTGATTTCCGCATCGTTATTGCTGCCCGAGTTGCTGGGCTTGAAGCCGAAACACCATACCTGCTCGTACTTGTCGATGACATCGGTGGCGCCGTTTTTCATATTGAAACGAAAGCCGCGGTATTTGGGTGCAAACGCCGCGGGCGCGGCGACGACGGTCGGTGCCTCGCCATTGCGCAGCGCGATGTCGACATGAAAATGCATGCAGCCGACCGTGGTGTTCCGAATAAGCTCGATGACCGAGCCGATGCCGAACTCCACACCCGGTATCGTCGCGATTTCCGTATCGACCACGACCAGGATGTCGACGTGCGTCTTGAGCTTCCATTTGATGGCCAAGTCCGCCAATGGACGTCGGTATTCCTGGGCGACGTCGATGGTCTGGATAAAGTCCTCTGCTTTCGCCATGGCTGCATCCTCCTGAGGTTTTGCGATTACCCGGCAGCGCCCGGCATTTATCGCCTGTTGCGCATCGTCGGGAGGCCAGTATCCACAGGGGGTGTGATTCATTCGTGAGGCTGTTATGCCGATTGCAGTCGCTGCAAATCACAGTGGATTCACGATCCGGGCAATCGCCTCAATCGGATGCGACCTGCGTTCCCCGCATGGTGGCGTCGGTGGGCGTCAGGCGCCCGAACCCGCCTGCGTCCGAGCCGATAGGTCGTGTTCCGACGCGCTGTGAATACGTCCATGTACGCTCGACGGCAGCATCCATGCTGCCGACGGTCGGCCCACGACCTATCGGCTCGGCCGCAGGCTCACGACGGTGGCTGTCCAAGGCGAGGAGCGCAGGTCGCACCTCGGGCGATCGCCTCAATCCACACCCAGGCACCCGGACGTATGCCACCCATATCCGAATCAGGCACCCGTAGGAGCCCTGCCCTCAGGGCGATCGTCTGAGGTTGGCGCCGAACCTCAAGCGTCAGCGCCATACCAAACAAATCGCGCACAGGGGTGTGCTCCTACCGGTGCCCGGGTTCAAGCGGTCCCGAGCGCGATGGGTGTACAGGTGCCGGTGTTCGGGTGTCCCTGCTTGGTCGGGCGTCAGGGCAAGACCAGTCGCGCCGTCGCCAGTGTCAGCCGGCGCAGCCGCAGCACCGGCAGCTTCGAGTCTGCCAGGCTGGCGTAGACGGTCAGGTCCAGCAGCAGCATGCCGCCGCTGTCGCGGCCCGCGGGGGCGTTGTCGTTCAACCAACCCTCGACCTGGCCGGCGACGGCCTGCAGGAACGGATTGTCGGTGCCCACCGTCTCGATGGGGAAGGGCTGTGGGGTGGACAGGAAGATCGGCAGCACCACCGGCAGGCCCGGGCTGCCCAGGCGGTATTCGTAGCTGCCGCCCATGGCCAGGGTGCGGCTCTCGCCGACGCTGACCGCACCGGCAAAGAAGGCATCGAAGAAGTTGCCGAGGAACACGCCCAGCGCATGTTGATCGCCGCCGGGTGTGAACCGGGCGATGTCGATCTCGATGTTCGGGTCCAGCAGCGGCGTGACCGGGTCGATGAAGCGGATCAACGGCGTCTGGTAGAGGAAGTCGTCGGCGGTCTCCGCATCGGCGACGAGGCCCTCGTTGCGCACGACGAACACACCGGCCCAGGCATTCTCCTGCTTGAGCACATCGAAGCCGCCGAACACGGCCTCGCGCCGGCGTATCGCTTTGCCGACCGCCGCACTCAGCGGGCTGCCCGCGGCATCGGTGTAGGTGTAACGCACCGTATCGACCGAGGCCTGCGCGTGGGCGGTGTAGTCCTGGATCACGATCACCGGCAGTTCGATGGGCTCGCCGTCGGCGCGGGTACGGGAGACCTCGATAACCAGCGGGTCATCGCCCTGGCCGTCTTCGCGAATACGGTAGGCGGACTCGCGTAGCGGTGCATCGCGCAAGCCGGCCAGCGATTGCGTCACCTCGCGCCAAGCGCCCCAGGCATTGCCGACACGCTGGACCAGCCAGGCGAAGGAGGCCAGCGCATTGCGCGATACCGGGTCGTCGACCCCGCTGCGCACGGCTTCCAGGTCGCGGGCGATATCGGGATAGACCGTGCTGAACTGGACCAGCGCCTCCAGCAGGTCGGGCTCGTCGGCATCGGCGAAGGCGTTGGGCGCATCCTGGCGCACATTGACGGTGACCACCGCGTTGACCGTGTCCTGGTCGGCCTCCACGCCTTCGTAGGTGAAGGCGTAGCGCCAGGCGCGCGCCTTGGCCAGGTCGTCCTCGAACACGGCCAATGCCTCGCCGCGCGCGGCGGTGAACTGGCCCACCTCCGCCTCGGCGACCTGGTCGGTCAACGAGGGTGGTGTGGGGTAGGCCCGCAGCGGGATGGGAATGACCGGCGTCAGCAACGGCCCCGCGTCGCCGGTGACAATGAAGGGGTTTACGAAGCTCAGCCAGGCGCTGGCCTGATAGCCCTGGATTTCGGGTACATTGCGGATATCGCGCTGGATCTGGGTCAGTTGCAAGTCCAGGGCCACGGGCAGGTTGCGCTGTGCGCGGGCTTGGCGCACATCGAGCATGGTGCTCAGGAAGGCCCGTCCGGGCCGGTTGTCCAGCGCGATGCTGGAGGCATTGAACGAGAACGCACGGTCGTCGCCGGTGCTCTGGCCGCTGGCGATCACCTTGCCGAACAGCCGCGGCGGCAGGCGGTCCGCCGGCGGAGTGTCGGCGCTGACCGTGACGTTATATTGAACGCCGGTGTCGATGCGGTAGGCGTTGCCCAGTTGCAGCAGCAATTGCTGGCGCCACTGCTCGCGCGCCTCGGCGAGGTTCTCCGGTGTCGGGGCAGGGGTTTTCAAGATGGCGATGGCATCGTCGGCGATGGCCGCGGCCACATTGGCTTTGGCGTCGATGATGCTCTCGAACGGCTGCGTCAGCGGGTCGGGTTGGCCCGGCAGGCTGGACACCCGCCCACCCGGGGCGATACGCGCCGGTGGCGCCTCGTGTGCCAATCGCCACGCGGGCACGCTGAACTGCGCACTGAGGAACGCATCCACGGCCACCACGAAATCGCGGGCGAGGGACTCGATATCCAGGCCGGTGACGATCTGCCCCGTGGGCGTCTGGTCGCCGATGAACTCGCCGGAGACGTAGGGATAGACCGGCACCGGGTCCTGATGATCGCGGTCGGGGCGGGACAGCAAGCGGGTGGCCAGGGGGCTCGGGGCGAAGAACAGCGGCGTATCGGCCTGGATATCGAAACCGATACCCGGCAATGGTGTGTCGCCGAAGCGCGCCAGCCAGATATCCACGGCCACCGACTCGTCCTCGTCAGCCTGGCGGCTGCCGGTGAGCACGCGCAACTGCGTGAAGGCGGTCTCGATGTCATTGGCGAAACGGCGCAGCGGCGGCAGCGGCTCGTCGGCCGGGCTGGCGGCCGGCTGCGCGATGTCCGGTGTGATGACGGCCTGCACCCCGGCCACCGCGGGCACGTCTTTGAATTGATCGTCCACCAGCGCCGGGTCGCGGGCGATGGCAAAGACGACCGACAGGGCGAACAGGTTCTTCGGGTTGCTGGCGCTCACCGCGCGGCGGATATCCAGCGTCAGCGGCGGCTGCGGGTTCACCGGCGGCCCCTGGTCGATGACCGCGGTGAGGAAGGTGTGGATCTGCACCAGCCAGTCCAGCAGCGCGGTCTTGATCTCGCTGGCATCGGGCGCCTGGCCGGCCTCCAGCGAGGTCTCCAGCGTCAGCCGCACATCGTCCTGCTTGATCTGGAAGTACACCGTCTGGAACTGGTCGCGGTCGGCGCGCGCCAACTGCACCGGGTCGGCGGCGCCACCGGCCAGGTAGCGGTCGCGTACGAACGACAGGCTCAGCACCAGCTCCGGCGGGCTGACCGGCGCAATGGCGTAGCGGGCGATCACGTTCGGCCAGGCGTCCACGCCGATGACATCGTCGGTGTAGCGGATGGCGATGTCGGTGAGCGGCCAGTCGGCGGTCGTCGTGGCCACCGGCAGCGTGTTGCCGAACATGTCCAGCCAGGCCAGCTCCAGTTGGACGCTCTCGCCCACCGTCGCATACGGGTCGTTGCGGGTATCCAGCCCGCTGTTGCTGCTGATGCCCGGGTCGAGGAACACCGGCACCACGGCCTCGTACGTCCAGGGCTCACCGGCCCGCGGCAGCGGAGGGCGGGTGTCGGCATCGGGGTCGAACGGCCCCGGCGCGTTCTGCGTCGCAGGCCCTACCGGCAGGGCGGGGTTGGTGCGGGGGAAGACGCTGGACTGTGCGATGCGGAACGACAGCCAGTTGTACAAAGCCTCGACCTGGCGCTGGTTCGGGTTGGCGGTCTGGTCCGGGTTGGGGCGGGTGAGGGCGAAGCCGACATTGCCCGGTGCCAGCGACGGGACCTTGACCTGCAAGCGGTCATCGAAACTCAGCGGTTCGGCGAACAACCCCGGGACATCGCGGTTGGCAAATGCCAGGGCCGTGACACTGACGCCGCGGTAGAACGCCAGCGTCGCCAGCGTGTCGTCCGGCAACGGCTCGTAGCTGTGAGCGCCCATCAGCCCGTCGGTGCGTGCCGGTACGTTCAGGCGCACACCCGGTCGCAGGCGGCGGTAGGCGTTGGCGCGGGCGATGGCGCCGGGGTCGGTGCGGAAGGCGCGGGCGATCCCGGCCAGCGTTTCGTCCGCCCCCATGCGGTAGCCGGTAACGGGGGTCGGTACGGCGCGCACGAACAGCAGCTCGTCCTCAGGCGCCACCGGTTCGCTGGTGACCACCGCATTGAGGTAGGGCGGCAGCGGGTCACCCGTGGTGCTGTTGCCGATGTTGGTCGTCACCAGCAGGAAGACCGTGGTGACCGGCGTCTCGTTGAACAGGTACTCGGGCAGCCCGGCCTGTGTGCTGTCCACTTGATAGAACAGGAAATAGCCGCCTGAGCGCACCACACTGCCTTCCCACACCCGTTGCAGCAGCTCGATACCGGTCATGCCCACCAGGTTCGAGCCGTCCGCGGCGAGCGTCGCGGCGGCCGGCACGGGGTTGGCGACCGTGGACAGGTTGGTCTGCAACAGGAACAGCGAGGTGTCCGCCGCACCGTCGGAGCGCAAACCCACCGGGATGGACTCGTCGCCGGGGGCGATGGGCTCCTCGGGGTACAGCAGTTGCAGCGCTGCGCTCAGCGTCGGGTCGCCCGCCACGCGGATGAGCAACTGCTCCAGCAACTGGCCACCTGCCTCGTCCGTCCCCTGGAGCTCGTACGTATTGGCCACCGGCGCGCCCGATTCGCCCGAGGGCGCCTGGCGCACGGTGATGGGAATGAGTGTGGACCAGGAGGGCGTGACCGGGGTCTCGATACCGTCGACCTCGCGCACGAGCTGGAAGCGCGCATCCTGGTTCTTGCGCGCGTTGATCAACGACACCAGCTCGGGCGGGAAGCTCCAGATGCCGGGGTCCAGCGCTTCCCCGGCCACATCCGGTCGGCGCCAGGGAATGGGGTTGCGCAGGCTGACCCGTCGCGGTTGCTCGTCGAACAATGGAAAGGTCGTGAACGTGCTCTGCGGGTTGAACGCGCCGCCCGCCGTTTGCAGCCCGGAGACCAGGTCCACGATGGCCTGGGTGGCTGCAAAGGTGATGTCGGTTTTGACCGGCGGATCCGCGGGCGGTGGCGGTTCGGGGCCAAAGTCCGGGCCGAAGGTCAGCCAGTCGACCGCCTCGCCGGTGGTCAGGCCGAGCGTGACCGGCGTGCCCAGCACCAGGCCGTCGGCATCGAACTGCTGACCGCACAAGCGGTACAGCGGCTGCGGATCGCCCAGCGGGTCCGTAGGCGTGGCCGGCGGTGCCGGTGGACGCAGCCCCGACAGGTACACCCGCGCGGCCATGCCGGAGAGGTTCTGCAAGCGGTGGGCCTGGTTGAGCTGATCGAGAATTTCGGCCACCGTCATCGCCTCGGCGCCGCGCAGCAGTAACCGGGTACCGGCGGCGAACAGCGCATCGCCGTGGCTGTTGGCGGCGATGAGCTCACGCACCGGCAGGCCGAAGCGGTTGGCCACCTGCAACAGGGTTTCGCCGCCGGGACTGCGGTGAATGAAGGCCGGTAAGCGGACACGCTGCCCGGCCGCGGCAGACTCGGGCAGGTGGATCAAGTCCGCCTCCGGCAGCCCCAGGCGTGCCGCGACGGACGCTGCCGTGTCGCCGTGATGCAGGGTGAGGCGCATGCCGTCGATGCGCAGGTTGGCCCCGGTGCGCAGCGGCCGGTGGCGGTTGATGAAGCCCCACTCCTGCGCGCTAAGCCCGGCCTGCGGATGGGCGCGGGCGAGCTCATCCAGGCTGGTGTCCAGCAGCGTGGTGACGACGGTACGGCCAAACAGGTCGCGGGCGTCCTCCACCAGGGCGCGGATCAACATGGCCAGGTAGTCCACGAACAGGAAGCTGACCAGCGACTGTGTGGGATTGGCCGCCCCGGCGAGCGTGTTGGGCGCATCCTGGTGAGACTCGCGCCGGTAGCGCGCGGCCAGCGCCTGGAAGTAGCGTTTGACCTCGCTGAGGTAGGTGTCGTCCACCTCGCCGAAGGTGGCGAAGTCGCGGATCTCATCCTCGCCGATGCACAGGCTGAAGATCGGCAGCATCGGGAACACGCCGGCCACCGGGTCGGTCCCGCTGCCGTCGGACAGCGCCGGCACATCCAGCCGCGCGGCCACGTACGCGGCCAGGAAGTCGATCGCCTCCGCCGCGCTGAACGGTTGCAGCGGCAAGCCGTCGCCACCGGTGCGGGTGAGAAACGCGAAGATCTGCGCCAGGTCGTCGGCCGTGACGGTCTGCTTGAGCAGGTTCTCCACCGTCGGGTCGGCCAGCTTGAAAAAGGCGTTGACGGTCCACAGCAGCAGACCCTCGGCCAGCGCCTCGAAGGACTTGGGCGCGGCCGTCTCGTGGCGCGCAAGCGCCGCGGTGTCGGCCGACTCGATGAACAACAGCGCCACGCCCTGGCCGCGCGGGCTGCCCTCCACCTCGCCGACGGTGAACTGGGGCAGGTAGTACAACTGCAAGGGCACCGGCGCGGCGGGTTTGATCGGCACCCACTGCATGTCGGCCACGGCCAGCGGCGCGGCCAGGCGGTCCAGCGGTGTCGGCAGGTAGCGGCGGGGGGCGGCGGCGCTGGGCGCGCAGGCCAGCCACGGCGGGTTGGGGTCGTCGCTGCCGATGGTGAAGTCGGCGCGCACGGTGGCAGAGAACGCCAGGCGGATGTTGATCTTGAACAGGCCCAAGTTGATGGTCACTCGCAGGCTCACCGTTACGCCGGCCTCGAACGCGATGAGGATGGCCTTGGCCGCCGCCAGCAGCAGGCGTACGGCAATGCGGGCGGTGATGTCCAGCTCCGCCGAGATGATGGCGAAATTCACCTCGCCATAAATGCGCCCGACCAGCGCGATCTGGCCTTGCACGGCATAGTAGGTGACCGGATCGCCGCCGGTCGCGGCGGGGGTGCCCGGGTAGGGGTGGAACACCGCGATCAGCCCTTCGAGGATGCCTTGCACGGTCAGCGACAGGCCGGCTTTCAGAATGCCCTTGTCGATGTCCTTGCCGATACCCACCCGCACACCGATGCCAAAGGCGATGGCGGGGTTGAAGTCGCCGCAGGCGGTGACCGGCAGGCCTTTGGCCGTCTCGCCGCTGAGCTGGCCGTAATAGAACCCGCCGGAACCGACGAACGGCAGCCATTGCAGCGAGAACGCCCGGCCGAAGTCCCCATTGGTGGGAAAGCCCAGATCGAGAATGAAATTGCCGTTGGTGAAGATGGACAGCTTGATCGCCGGCAAGGTGACGCTGAAGGTGCCGAAGTCCTGGTTGCGGATGAAGTCCGGCAGCGTCAGGTCGATCTGGTACACGCCGACGGTGTCGCTGACCTTCTTGTACAACACCTCGAAGCGCAGGTTCTCGAAGTTGCCGCCGGTCACCTGGATGGCGATGCCATAGAGCAGCGGGTCGTAGAACACCGTATCCAGGTCGATGATGCCGACGATCGTCGAGCGGCTGCCGATCAGCCAGCCGGCCTCGTTGGAAAAGCGCAGCGCCGTATCCTTCAGCGGCGGCTTGCGCGCGGGCACCTTGAAGGCCGCCTGAAGAATGTCCACCGCCTGCGGCACCGAGGCGGGCAGATCGCCGCTGGCCGGCAGCACATGCTGGCCGGCGGCGAGGAACTTGAGGTTGAAGATGTCCGAGCCCTGCCCGGGCACCGCCGGCGCCTTGGCCGGGTCGGTCACGTCCCAGGGCTTGGGCAGGGGGGCGGCGCCGCCGAGGAACGAGCCGTCGGCGATCTCGAACACCACCTCTTTGGTCTGCAGGCTATAGGTGAGCGCGATCTTTTTGAGGTTGATGAAGCCCAGGTTGAGATCCAGCGCCAGGGTGAAGCCGATTTTCTCGTCGGTGAAGTTGATGAAAAACGCCAAACCATCCAGCGAGATGAGGTTGAGCACGTCCCAGGGCGAGGGCAGTGACACCTTGCGACCGCCCAGGGCCGCCTGCACCAGCAACGCGACCACATCGCCGAAGCTCAGGCCCTTGGGGCTGATGGTCAAGATAAACGGCGGGGTTTTGGTGTTGATCTTCGCCGTGATGCCGAAGACGGTCAGGTCGATGACATTGTCGGCACCGGAGTCGAACGAAAACCCGCCGGTCATCGTGAACCCGCCGAAGTCGAGCAACCCCTCGATGCGCCCCTTGGTCGTCCGCACGCCGGCGACGAGCTGCGAGTCCACCATCACTGCCGCGCCGACGGACTTCAGCGGGAGCGCACCGCCGAAGATGTCCTTCCACACCACGGTGATGGCAAAACCGTAAGCCTCGCTCGGGCCGGTGGAAATGCTGGCCGAGAGCCGGCTGAGCACCACATCGCCCGGTGGCAAGGTGGCATCGGGCATGTAGAACGCGATCAGCTCGCGCAGGCTCAACTGCGGGCTGAGCAACTGACCGCTGAACAGCCAGCCGGCCTCGGCGCCGCCGTAGCTGCCCGAGACGCCGATCTCCGGCCCCGTGACCGGGTCGGCCAGACGGAACGAGGCCGCGATGGTGCCGGTGGTCTCGCGCGCCAGGTGGCGGAACATCATCTGGATGCCCGTGAGGGTGATCAGCGGCTTGCCGTTGATCGTGATGACCGTCCACGCCACCTCCAGGAAGGCATCCAGGCTGAAGGCGACGGATTTGGGGTCGAGCTCGAAATCCAGGGTGCACACGTTCAGTGTTGGCGGCAGGGCGTCGCCGGCTGCCGGCCCGATGAATTTGATCGCCAGTGCGCGCAGGTCGATACACCCGGCGTCGCCCACCAACTGCGCCGGTGGCGGGCCACCGATGGCGCTGAGATCCGGCGGTTCCTCAGCGCCCTCGAAGCTGCCGCTGATGACGAAGTTGGGGAAGGTCGCGCCCAGCTCCAGGAACACCGGCGGGTCTTCCACCAGCCGGATACGGCCGGAGAGCTCGGCGTAGCGTTCGCTGGCGCCGGGGAGGAAGGCCACATCGATACTGAAGCCGATGCGCTCGACGGCCAGCAGGCCGGGGACGATCTCCCAGATGAAGCTCTCGCGGGTTTCCACCGCGACCGACACCGAGGTCAGGCTGGGGACTTTTGGCGCGACGCCGATGCTCCAGCCGGTGAGGATCAGGTCGGACACCAGCGGCAGTTGCGTCGGCAGCAGGGCCGCGACAGGGGTGTTGCCGGCCAGGCGGTTGAGCAGCGGCAGGCCGAGTTCCAGCCCTGCCGGAATCTCGGCGGTAAAGATCACATGCCCCAGGTTCGCGCCCACTGCGGCGACGATACGCAGCGGGTCATGACCGGTGATCGGAATCGAGGCGACAAGACGCATCGCCGGGGCGGCGATGGGCTTGTCCTTGGCGTTGAGGATCACCTCATCGGCGATCTCCAGCGTGATCGACAGCTCGAAACTGCCCAGTGTGACCTTGCCGAGCGCGTCGGCCACCAGAAGCATCTTCGGGACGGTGGCCGGCGCATCGCCGATCTCCTCGATCGGCCCGCCGGAGACCGGCACCTGCGCACTGCCGTTGAGAAACTGCGCGATCGCCGCCAGCGGGCCGTCGAGCAGCAGTGTGCCGGTGAAGAACAGCTCGCCGTTGCGGTCCTCGAACGCATGCTGCGAAAAGCGGATGGACTCGAACAGGCTGAGCGCCAGCGCCGGGTAGCGTTCGACGAAGGTCCAGGGCGCGGCCATCTAGATGGTCACCGATGCGGACACGGGCAGGTGGTTGCTCACCTGGTCGCGCACCACATGCCAGGCGTCTTCCAGGTCCTGGGGTGGCATGGCGTTGTTGAGCAAGGCATTGTTGCGCACGAAGGCCACGTTGAAGTTGGTGATCGTGGGCACCAGGAAACCGGCCGCGCCACCGAGGTTGGACGACTCGACCAACAGGTCGGTGACCTCTTCGTTCGCCATCGCCCCGTTGCGGGCGAAGATGTTGTCGTAGGCGTTGACGCGGTACTCCAGGCTGTTGTTGAACGGCGGTATCGGCGTCGAGTTGACCAGGCTGGTTGCCGCGGCCAGCGGGTTCATGAAGTTGTTGGGATCGATCGCCGGGTTGCTCACGTTGGCCACGAGGTTGGCGTAGTCGCCCGGAAAGCTGATCAAGTCGACGTTGAAGTCGCCCGCCACGATGGCTGCGTCCATCGCCACCAGATTGCCGGTACCGTCGTCGACCTGCTGGATCGTCCGCATCAGGCCGATAGCGTTCACGCCCAGCGGTGTGAAGCCGCCGAACATGGCGTGATAGAGCATGACGCTGAAGTTGTGGTTGGTGTCGGTGGTTCGAAAGGTGATGAAGTACGGCCGTCGGCCACCGCTTCGGGTCAGCGCGGCCGGAAACCTCAGAAAGGCCGGTGGCGGTGCAATGGGGCGCAGGTCGTAACCCTGGTTGGGGTTCGGCCCACCGATCGCCGCGCTGGCCAGCGGGCCGAAGTTGTTGCCCGTCTCCCACAATAGGTAATAGGCCTCGTTGTTCTGGGTTCGGGCGCTGACCACCGCGTTCCAGGCATTGGCATTGCCGTTGGCCGCCTGCAACGCGGGCACGAGATTGTTGGTCAGGTTGGCGGTGGCGGCGTTCTTGACCTCGATGATCGAGATCATGTTCGCGTTCACCTGGGCGGCCACCGCAGCGATGTAATTGATGATCTGCGCGCCGTTGCCGTTGTTGATCTTGTTGTTGCTCAGCGTCTCGATGTTCCAGTGCAGGAAATTGATGACCGCCATGTCAGGCCTCCCGGGCGCCGCTGGGCTTCGGCTCGTCTTTGATGTAGGCGGCGTACCAGCCCAGGTTGCCGCCTGCGGCGGGGTTGTCCGGGTCGCCGAACAACAGGGCGCTGGTCTGCGCACCGGGCGGCAGCGAAATGCCCAGGAACTGGAGCGCGATACTGCTCAAGCGCAGCAGGTAGGCCACTTGCCCGGGCACCGAATCGTCGGTCTCGAAGGCGATGGTGCCGATGTTCAAGCGCAGCACGTTCTGCAGGCTCAGCGTCTTCTTGCCCCCACCCAGCAGCGGCAGCTTGATCAGCAGCGCACCGCTGCGTGCCTCGGCGCCGGGGCTCCAGGCCACGAGGACGGAGGCCTTGAAGCCGGCGCTCTCGGCCAGCGCACCCACGCTGCCGAGGTTCAGGTCGAACACCAGCCCGAACCAGCGCTCGCCCAGCGGCTGGACATCGAAGGCCGGCGGGGTCTGCACCTCGATGAAGCCCAGGTCTTCCGGCGTCTGTTCCGGACCGCCACGGATCAGATTGACGACGGTCACCGGGAAGTTCGCCGCCAGGCTGTTGCGGCGCGAATCGCTCTGGCCCAGGTCCAGCGCCAGCTTGTCGATGGAAAAGGCAAAGGCGCGGTTGCTTGCGGTGCGCGCCTGGCTGTCGAAATCGAAGCCCATGTCGACGTTGAGGTTCGAGATGAACAAACCTTTCTGCCCGCCGCCCCCGCTGTCGCCGAAGGAATACGCATCGAAGCCCGGCAGCGGTTTGAAGTTCAGCAGCGCCCAGAAGGTAAAGCGTGAGGCGATGCGCTCCACCCCGGGGTCGAGATCACGCACGTCGATGGTGCTGAACTGGGCTTTGACGATCTCGATGGCCTCCAGCGTCGCGCTCTCCAAAGTGAACACGTAGCTGGTCTGCGGCAGCGTGTTGAAGGTGTAGGTGCGGTGCCCGTCGTGGTTTTCGTAGGCGCCGGCCAGTTCCACCGCGAACTGCAGGATGGAGTTCAGCGGCGTACCGGTCTGTACCCGCGCCGGCTCATCGAACCAGGCATCGGTGGTCAGCGAGACCAGGCTTTGGAAGTCGGCGATGTCGCTGTTCTCGAACACCACCTGTAGGTTGAGCACGCGGAAGTCATAACGCCCCGCGCCAGGCTCGGGCGCCTGGACGAGCGGGTCGAGGTACTGGATCCGCCGGGGTTGCGAGAGCGTTGCGATGGCCGTCTGCCGTGCGACGAAGCCGCGGTCCTGATAGGCGATCAGCCCGAACAGCGAGCTTTGCGGCACCTGCAAACCCTCACCGCCGGACTGCTCGACGAAATTGACCTCCACCCCCAGGTGATGACCGAAGAAGTCCTCTTGCACGATGCCCGCAAGCAGGCCTTTGAGGTCTTCGGGAAAGTCCTCCAGCCCCACGTCCACGCGCAGCATCAACACGCCGTTCCAGGCCTTGTTGTCGACGATGTCGAGAAATTTGCGAAAGCGCGGGTTCTCCGCGACCTGCTGCTCGGTCTGTTCGATATACCGCGACAGCCAGTCGGCCACCGTGAGCGGGTCGTCATTGAACACGGCCGGGTCGGTCCACGAGGCGGTGTCGCGCAGGCGCTCACGGATCGACCCCACCCCGAACTTGAACACCACCACATTGCGGAACTCCCGCGTGGCGCCCTGGTTGGCACTCACATCGACCGTGAACGGCCAGCCGCCCAAGGTGATGCGGTTGCGGAAGTCGCCCAGCGGCGCCGCCCGGGTGGCCACCAGAAACAGCTGGTTGCTCTGCAAGGCCTGGCGCAGGGCATCGGGCAGGTCGAGAAAGGCCAGATCCGGGCTGCCCTCGGGGCCGCGGGCGAGCAGTACGTGCGTCCACTGCAAGTCGTCGATGGTGGCGAGGAAACCCTGCGGTGTGGTGGTGGTGCGCGCCGCGCCGGTGACCGCCAGCCGCTGCGGGCCGGGGGCCATGCCGGCAATGGCGGCGCGACGCGCGGGGTTGAGCACCTGCTCTTCGTAGCGTTGCAGGTCTTCGGCGCTGAACCCACCGCCGGCCGGGTCCACCGCCGCGTACGGCGCCAGTGGAAAGAACGCCTCGCCCGCCGCGCCGGTGAAGCGCGCCGCCGGTGCATCGAACACACCGAGCACGCCGTAGCTGGTGGCTGGATCGGCCGCGTACAAGCCGGCATTCCGCGGTTGGGCGACATACACCGGCGCGGTGCCGCCGCCATCGGCCGGTTTCGGTTTGACCCAGGCGGTGAGCAAATCGTCGCGCAGCAAGGGCAGCCCGGCCCCGCTGGCGGCGCCGATGACGGGAAAGACCGGGGCAAAGGCCTTGCTACCGGCCTGGAAGCTCAGGATGTCGGCCGCGGCGCCTTGATCGTCCGCCGTCACCTGCATGAACTCGGCGCCGGCCAGGCCGCACAGCAGGCGCTGTGGCGTGGGCGCGGCGGCCGCCGGCGAGACCAGCGCGAAGTCCCCCTGGGGCGTGAGGTAAAACCGCGGGCCCTCGGGCGAGGGCAGGGGCTGGAACACCAGCTTGGCCGAGCCGGCGATTGGGCGCAGCGCCAGTGGCTGGCCGTACACCGTGCGCAGTGAGGTGGGCAGCACCGCCTCGGCCGGTGCCAGAAAACCGGTGGCGATTTCCCCTTGCTCGGTGATGGTGAGCGTGTACGCCTGGCCAGTGAAAGCCAGGAAGGTGCGTGTCGGGTCCAGCGGGGCGAGCGGGTCCCATTGGCTGTCGAGGAGCAGTTGCAAGGCCGACTCGGCATCGTTCTGCGGCGTGAATAACGGGTAACGCTGGATGCGCATACCGATGGGCGAGCTTGTGTCGCGGTAGGCGTAGCGGATGGAGGCGTCCCAGCCGGTGAGCGCATCGTCGGAGAAGTCGCCGATCATCGCCTGGCTGGTCCAGGCGTAACGGGCGGCGCCATCGAGCGGCAGGAACAGGCCCGCCGCGCCGCCCTCGCTGTCCAGGCCGGGCAGGTCGGCGGGGAAGGACACGCGAAAGGTGTCGATCCCATCGTTGCCGTCGATCGCCATGACCTGGGCTTGCGCCGCGAAGGGCAGCCCGTAGTTGGCGAAGGGAAACACGACACGGGCGGCGACCACCGGCAGGGCGCCGGCCACTGGTGCCAATGGCAGCACGAAGACCTGGGCGATCGCCCCGCCGGGATCGAGCGCGAGCCAGGCGAAGCCGCTGTGGCTCGGCTCGGGCAGGACGCCGGGGTGGTCGGCCCGGTAGGTCGCCAGCGCGGCGGCGAATGCCGGCGCATCGGCCGGGGGGGCGGCCAACACGATGAAATAGCCCAGGTAGGCCGGGTCCGACCACGCCTGGGCGATGTCGATCTGTGCCGGATCGCCGCTGGCGGTGAGCAGAAAGCCCAGCCAACCGGTCCCTGGCGACGCGGCAACCCGCTCGTACAAGGCCGTCGTGCCGACCCTGGCGAACTGGATCGCCACCTCAGTTCCCCGGTTGCCGCAGCGCGGGTCGAAGCGAACGCCACAGCGACTGGAAGCGCTCGTCCGACACCTTGCCGGCACCCAGTGTGCGTTCGAGGAAGGCGCGGGCGTCGGCGACGATGTCCGCGGGTGCGGCGGGCGGCTGGCCCGTGACCAGTGCGTCGAAAGCCGCCTGCGGCGACAGGCCGGGCTGGGCGTCTTCCAGGGCCTTGAGGCGCGCGGCGACCTTCTGCGCGATCGCGGCCCCGTCGTCACCCTCGTCGATCCCAAGCCGTTGCAACGCCTCGTCCTGCGCCGCCGCTGTCCCCGATGGCGGGAAGAATTGCCCGCCGAAGAACGAGGCACTGATGGCCTGGAAGAGCACGTCGATCAGGACGGTGAGGTCGGGTGTGATGCGCCTGCCGGCTTGGGCGGCATCGTGCACCGGGCGGATGGGGTTGCGCGAGACGTAGGCCGCAGCCAGCAAAATACGGTTGAGCGTGTTGTCGATGAGGTCGGTCGGTTTTTTGAAATCAAAGGCATAGCGGATGAACGTGATCAGCGACTGCTGCGTGGTCGCATTGCCCATCTCGTTGACGAAGGAATTCATCAACCCCTCGCGATCGGGCGGCAATTGGCCCCGCGAGTACAGGTAGAGCAGGAGCAGGGTCTGCAGAATGATCGTGTCGATATCGGCCTCGCCGGAGGGGCCGGTAGCACCTGTCGGGCCTTCCGGCCCGGTCGCGCCGGTGCTGCCCCCCGGGCCCGTGGCACCTGTGGGACCGGCCTCACCACCCGGCCCTGTTGCGCCTTTCGGACCTTCGGGGCCAGTGGGGCCTTGCACGCCGGTCGCGCCGGTTCCACCGGTCTGGCCGTCGGGTCCGGTCGCCCCGGTGGGGCCGGCCTCGCCGCCAGGCCCGGTCGCCCCGGTCGGTCCCTCGGGGCCTGTGGGACCGTCCACGCCGGTGGCCCCGGTTTCTCCTGTCTGCCCGTCGGGCCCCGTCGGCCCGGTGGCGCCCGGGTCGCCGCTGGGCCCGGTCGCGCCCGTGGGGCCTTCGATGCCATCCGGTCCGGTGGCGCCGGTCGGGCCGGTTTCGCCGATCGGCCCGCTCGGCCCTTCAGGGCCGGTGGGGCCATCGGGCCCGGTTTCGCCCACCGGTCCAGTCACGCCCTGCGGGCCGGTCGGCCCGGTGGCGCCGATGACCTGGTTGAGGACGAGGTAATTCCAGGTGGGGCCGGGGTAGCCGGTTGGGCCGGTCAACCCCTGCGGCCCGGTGGGGCCGCTTTCGCCTTGCGGGCCGGTGGGCCCCTGTGGACCGCTGGCACCCTCGGGTCCGGTCGCGCCCTGAGGTCCGGTTGGTCCTTGTGGACCGGTGGGGCCTTCGTCGGCCATGGCGGCAATTCCTTTTCGCTACGCGGACGTATTAGTGCTATTGAATCTAATACATGGTTTTGCCGGTTCAAGGATTTCTGGAAACTGTGATTTATACCGTGTGTATTTGTGACTTATTTTGCATTTTCTGGCCCTTCCTAACCCGAGTCGACGCATGACACGGATGCGCTTTCACGTCCCCGGTATTCCGCACACCGTTACCAATCACACCTACCTCAGCTGCGCGTATACGCAAAAGGTGTACAAGCTGTGCGCGATGCTCTCCGACCTCGGCCACCACGTCGTCCACTACGGCTGCGAGGGCAGCGACCCGCGTTGCGCCGAGCAAGTGGACGTGCTGGAGAATGCCTATCGGGCGCGCTTCTACCCCGATGATTTTCACCAGCGGCAGTTTCGCTTCGATATCCATGATGAGTTGCACCAGGTCTTTTACCGGCGTTGCGCCGAGGCGATCGACCAGCGGCGCCAGGGGCGCGACTTCCTGCTCTGCGCCTGGGGCTTCGGCCACAAGCCCATCGCCGATCGGCTGCGCGAGCGGATCATGGTGGTGGAGTCGGGTATCGGCTACCCGGATGTTTTCGCCCCCTACCGGGTGTTCGAGTCCTATGCCTGGATGATGCACGTCTACGGGCGCAAGGGGATCGAGAACGGCGCCTGGTACGACTGCGTCATTCCCAACTTCTTCGATCCCGGTGACTTCCGGTATCAAGAGACAAAAGAAGACTGGTTTCTCTACCTCGGTCGCCTGGTCAAGCGCAAAGGCGTGGAGGTGGCGGTGCAGATGACCCGCGAGCTGGGCGCAAAACTGGTCATCGCCGGGCAGGGGCAGTTGAAAGACGAGCGCGAGGGCATCGACCTGTCCGCGCCGCATGTGGAGTTCGTCGGCTTTGCGGACCTCGCCAAGCGCCGCGACCTGCTGGCGCGCGCCAAGGCGGTGCTGATGCCCACGTATTACCTGGAGCCCTTCGGCGGTGTGAGCATCGAGGCGGCTTTCAGCGGGACGCCGGTGATCAGCTCGGACTGGGGCGCGTTCAGCGAGAACGTGCTGCACGGCGAAACCGGCTACCGCTGCCGCACGTTCGAGCAGTTTCTCTGGGCGGGGCAGCATGTCGAGCGCATCGACCCGGCCCGCTGCCGCGACTGGGCCATGGCCAACTTCACCGTGGATCGGGTGAAGCATTTATATGACGAGTACTTCCACATGCTCTACGACCTGTGGGCCGATGGCTGGTACCAGCGCCACCCGGAACGCACCCAGCTGGACTGGCTGCGGCGGACCTTCCCGGCGCCTTAGGCCTAG
>CBFGWV010000033.1:0-26072 GCA_965652545.1 uncultured Candidatus Competibacteraceae bacterium
AGTGCCCTACCCCAGCATCCAGTCCAGCGCCGCCTCCACATGCACGGCGGTGCTGTCGATCAGCGGCACACTGGCGTCCGCGGCGTCGACCAGCAAGGTGATTTCGGTGCAACCGAGAATGATGGCCTCGGCACCTTGTGCGACCAGCCTCTCCATGACCGCCCGATAGGCCGCCTGCGATGCCGGGCGAATGTCGCCCAGGCACAGCTCCTCGAAGATGATGCGGTCCACCTGTGCGCGGTCATCGCCACCCGGGGCGATCATGTGGGCACCGGATGCTGCCTCGAGGCGGTCCCTGTAGAACGGTTGCTCCATAGTGAAGCGGGTGCCCAACACACCGACGGTCTTGTACCCCCCAGCGCGCACGCGCGCCGCGGTGGTGTCGATGAGGTGAATCAGCGGCACATCGACGGCCGATTCGATGCCCGATGCCACCTTGTGCATGGTGTTGGTCGCCAACACCAGCCCCTGGGCACCGGCGGCGACCAAATCCCGCGCCGACTGAGCCAGCATGGCACCAGCCTGATTCCAGTCGCCGCTGCGCTGACAGGCTTCTATGGGGGCGAAATCCACGCTGTGCAGGACCAAGTCAGCCGAATGCAGGCCACCCAGCCGGTCTCTTACGCCACGGTTCAGTGCCTGATAGTAAGTCACCGTGGACTCCCAGCTCATGCCGCCGATCACGCCCAGCCGTTTCATCGTATTCACCATAGCAGCATGGCCACCGCGCCCAGGGTCAACACGGCCAGAACACCGTTGACGACCCGCCGCGCGCGCGGCCCGTGCAGGTAGCGACGAATGACGGTACCGAAACCCGCCCAGGTGAACGCACAGGGTATGCCGACGATGGCGAATGTCACCGCCACGACGATGGCCGAGGGCAAATAGGCGTCGCCGGGCAGGGTGAAGGTGCCCATGGATGAGACCGCCATCATCCATGCCTTCGGGTTGACAACCTGGAACACCGCCGCCTGCCAGACAGCGAGCGGACGGGCATCACCGCCGTCATTGTCATGCCCCGGGTCGCGCAGCAGCTGCCAAGCCAACCACAATAGGTAAGCCGCGCCGACCCCGCGCAGCACCGTCTGCGCCGGTGGCCACAGGCTGAATAACTCGCCCAGGCCCAGCGCGGTGGCCAACAACAGCAGGAAGAAACCCACCTCGATGCCGACGATGTGCGGCAGCGTGCGCGCGAACCCGAAGCGGGCACCCGAGGCGGTGAGCATGAGGTTGTTCGGCCCCGGCGTGATGCTGGTGACGAAGGCGAAGGTGGCCATGGATAACCACAAGGTCAGCGGCATCACGATGCATCCTCTTCAGCGAAGCCGAGAATGATGCGCCGGTTGCGCTTGCCCTTGTTCTCGATCTTGCGCACCACCACCTCGCCGATCTCAGCGGTGTTCGCCACATGGGTACCGCCGCACGGCTGACGATCGATGCCTTCGACATGGATGATCCGCACCGTGCCGCGCCCGCGCGGCGGCTGTACCGACATGGTACGGACCATGTCGGGGTTGGCCTCCAGTTCGGCCTCGCTGACCGACTCCACCGTAACCGGCGTGGCGGCACGGATCAGGCCGTTCAGCGCCTCAGTCAGTGCCGTTTTGTCCGGCACCGGCTCACCGTCGCTGAGGTCGAAATCCAGCCGCCCCTTGTCGGCGGTCAGGGCCCCGCCGGTGACGCCCTGGGGTACCAGACTGCATAGCAGGTGCATGCAGGTGTGCATGCGCATGTGGCGGTGGCGTCGCGCCCAGTTCAGGTGCTGGGTCACGGCATCGCCCGCCGCTGGCGGCGGCGTCTCGCCACCCAGTTGCAGGCGAATGACACCGCCTTCGCCTTTACGGGTGTCCAGCACCGGCCAGCACCGGCCATCGGCGTGGGACAGCTCGCCGCTGTCGCCCGGCTGACCACCACCCTCGGGATAGAAGATGCTGGCATCCAATACCACCCAGGCCCCGTCCACGGCCACCACGGTGGTGTCCATCGATTTACGGTAAGGGTCATCGTAAAAAGCGGCCTGGGTCATTGTTCGTCTCCGTTCATATTGCCCACTGGATTTCGGGGCTCAATTGAGAGCATATTGACCCTATCGAAAGCGTCAATTGGATTTTTGACACCATGTCAATCTGGTGCCCCGATCTCGCGCCGTTTCCCGGCCCACGCTACAAGGCCCTGGCCGATGCGCTGGAGCATGACATTCGCCGCGGCCGCTTGCCGGCCGGCGCCAAACTGCCACCGCACCGGCGCCTGGCCGACGCCTTGCGCGTCACGATCGGCACCGTGGCGCGCGGCTATGCCGAAGCCGAACGGCGGCAGTTGATCAGCGCCCAGGTCGGTAGCGGCACGTTCGTGCGGCGCGGGTCGGCCGCGCACAACGGCTTCGCCATCGAGAGCGGTATCGACGACGGTGTCGTCGACTTGAGCTTGAGCATGGCGATCCCCTCGGCCCACGAGCAAGACGTCGGTCGGGTACTGAGTCGCCTGGCGGCCGATCCGGCCATCCTGACGGAGGTGCTGCAGTATCAGCCCGAAGCCGGGCTGCTGCGCCAACGCAAGGCCGCCGCGCAATGGCTGGAGGAGCTCGGCGTTCCCACCGATGCCGAACACGTGCTGATCTGCAACGGTGGTCAGCACGCCATCAATGTCGGTCTCCAGACCCTGGCCCGGCCGGCTGACCTGATCGCCGCCGAGGGCTTGAGCTACCCGGGGTTCATCGGCGCGGCGCGGCGCCAGAGCATGCGGGTCATGGGCGTAAGAATCGACCACGGCGGGCTGGACCCCGAGGCGCTGGACACGGTCTGTCGGCAGTTCAATCCACGTGCGCTGTACTGCATGCCCGCGGTCCACAACCCCACCTGTGCCACCCAGGACGAGGGCCGTCGGCGTGCCATCGTCGAGGTCGCCCGTCGTCACGACCTGTGGTTGATCGAAGACGGCGTCGTACCGACAGTGGACGAGCCCCCCGGCCCACCATTGGCCGCCCTCGCCCCCGAGCGGGTGCTGTATATCCATAGCGCAGCGAAAATCCTCGCCGGCGGCTTGCGGGTGGGGTTTCTGGTCGTGCCCACCGGTGTCGCCGACAAGGCCCGGGGGGTCTTGCGCAGCCATTGCTGGATGGCGCCGCCGCTGATGGCAGAGTTGGCCATGCGCTGGCGTGCCTCGGACGAGGGCCGGGCCCTGCGCGTCTGGCAGCACAAGGAGATCGAGGCGCGGCAGGCCGCGGTACAGCGGATACTGGGGCGCTATCGCTTCCGCACCGCCCGGACGGCGTTCAATGTGTGGTTGCCGCTGCCCGAACCTTGGCACAGCTCGCCGTTCGTCGGCCGTCTGGCCGAGCGCGGGGTGCGGGTCCAACCGGCGGACATCTTTGCCGTCGGCCGCTACCCTGCGCCGGCCGCCGTGCGCTTGTGCATCAGCAGCGCGCGCAGCCTCGCCGACCTGGAACGGGGGCTGGCGATCATCGCACAGACGCTGGAAGAGGACCCGGTGCTGGAGCCGACGGCGTATTGATCAGGGCAATGCGAAGTGCAGGATCACCTGCACGATGCCATACAGCACCAGCACGAAGGCCACCGTCATCACCGCACCGATGATGATGAAGTGGCTGGCCTTGCCTTTGCTGAAATCGCGTTGGCGGTTGGCCTCGCTCTGCACACCGACGAAGGCCGCCAGCACGCTCTTGACGGTATCCCAAAGGGTCGGTTCACCTGCCATGTTCAAGCCGCTCCATGTTCGCGTGTGGCGGAGAAGTGAACCTTGGGCCAACGCTCCTGCGCCAATTGCAGGTTGACCCGGGTCGGTGCCAGGTACACCCACTCGCCGTGGTGATCGATCGCCAGTTGCTCCTGGCATTTGTTGCAGAATTCTTCGAAGTGCTTCTCGTCCGGGCAACTGACCCAACGAGCCGTGGCGACGTTGATGGTCTCGAACTGGCAGTCCACGCCGTACTCGGCCTTGAGGCGATACGCCGCCACGTCGAACTGCAGAATCCCCACCGCCCCGAGAATCAGATCGTTGCTGATGCGAGGCCGGAACAGCTGCGTCGCACCCTCCTCGCACAACTGCTCCAGCCCTTTTTGCAATTGCTTGAGCTTGAGCGGATCGCGCAGGCGTGCACGGCGGAACAACTCGGGGGCGAAGTCCGGCACACCCGTGAAGGTCAGTGCCTCGCCCTCGGTGAAGGTATCGCCGATACGCACGGTGCCGTGATTGTGGATGCCGATGATATCGCCGGGAAAGGCCTCCTCGATGTGCTCGCGCTCGGAGGCCATGAAGGTCAGCGCGTCGGGGATCTTGATGTCGCGCCCGATGCGCACATGCCGCGCCTTCATCCCCGGTTTGTAGCTGCCTGAGCAGATGCGCAGGAAGGCGATGCGGTCGCGGTGCTGGGGGTCCATGTTCGCCTGGATCTTGAACACGAAACCGGAGAACTTAGTTTCCTCAGGTGCAACGGTGCGCTGCACGGCGGCGCGGGCACGCGGGGGCGGCGAATGCTTGACGAAGCCATCGAGCATCTCCTGCACGCCGAAGTTGGTGATGGCGGCGCCGAAGAACACCGGCGTCTGCTTGCCCGCCAGGTACGCCTCGGGGTCGAAGCGATGGCTGGCACCGCGCACCAGGTCCACCTCCTCGCGCAGCTCGTTGACGAAGTCGCCGAGAACCTCATCCAGCTCGGGGTTGTCCAGCCCCTGGATGAACTGGCCCTGGCCCAGCCGTCCCTCACGTGTGGGCTGATACAAGTGCACGAAGTCGTCGTACAGGTGGTAGACGCCTTTGAGTCGGCGCCCCATGCCGATGGGCCAGACGATGGGCGCGCATTGGATCTTCAGCACCGACTCGACCTCGTCCATCAGTTCGATGGGCTCGCGGCCCTCGCGGTCGAGCTTGTTGATGAAGGTGAAGATCGGCGTATCGCGCAGCCGGCACACGTCCATCAGCTTGATGGTGCGCTCCTCTACGCCCTTGGCGCAGTCGATGACCATCAGCGCCGAGTCCACCGCGGTCAACGTGCGGTAGGTGTCCTCGGAGAAGTCCTCGTGACCGGGGGTGTCGAGCAGGTTGATGATGTGTCCGGCGTAGGGAAACTGCATCACCGAGGAGGTCACGGAAATGCCGCGCTGCTTCTCCAGCTCCATCCAGTCGGAGGTCGCATGACGGGCCGATTTGCGGCCCTTGACCGTGCCGGCAAGCTGAATGGCGCCGCCGAACAGCAGCAGCTTTTCGGTCAGCGTGGTCTTGCCCGCATCCGGGTGGGAGATGATGGCGAAGGTGCGACGCTTTTGCATCGCCGCAAGAAATTCCGTCATGGCCTTGGGAGCGCTCGAGACTGGGCTGAAAAAGACCCGCTAGTTTCGGCCAGTGCGGTGGATTTGTGAAGCGTAAGCGGGGCTTTGACGAAACCTCAGTGGGCCGCCGCCGCCCAGCGCTTGGCCCAGGCCGTCACCTCGGCCCCAGGCATGGCGGGGCTGATGAAGTAGCCTTGCGCCGCGTCGCAGCCGGCTGAAACCAGGAAGTCCCAGTCCTCTTGCGTCTCCACGCCCTCGGCCACGACCTTGAGCCCGAGTTGATGGGCCATGTTTATGGTGGATTCCACGATGATGCGGGAGAACGAATCATCCGCCGCACCGCGCACGAAGGATTGGTCCAGTTTCAGCTCACTGAAGGGAATCTGCTTGAGCTGCTCCATCGTGGAGTAACCGGTGCCGTAATCGTCGATGGACAGCTCGAAACCCTTCAGCCGCAATCGGCTGAGGATATCCAGCGTCGTCAGCATGTCCTCCGCCAGCCAGCTCTCGGTCACCTCGATCACCATGCGCGAGTGTGAAAGACCCAGCGCGTCGATCATGCTGCTCAGGCGTTCGGGAAAATCCAGATGATTCAACGAGCGCATTGAGACGTTTACCGCGAGCATTGTATCCAGCCCGTCAACGGCCCAGTTCGCGACGTGCTTCAAGGCTTGACCAACCGTTCGCTCGGTCATGGCCTCCAGCAGTAGGAGATCCGACTCCGCCAGCTCGATGAACACCTCTGGCAGCAACAGCCCACGCTGGGGATGATTCCAGCGCATCAGGACCTCGAAGCCGATGATCTGCGAATCGCCCAAGGCGACTTTAGGCTGGAAATACGGCACCACCTCGTTCGAGCGCAACGCATGGCGCAATTCGTCCGGCGAGACCGTGTACCGCCCCTCGCTTGAGCGGGTACCCCAGCGGGTCGCCCTGGCACGGCGCAGGGCCGCGGAGAATTCATCGACGCCAAAGGGTTTGGTCAGGCTGCCGACCACGCGCAGGCCGTGGCCCATGGCGATTTGCGTGGCGGTACGCAGCACGCGCGGGTCGAAGGCACTGATCAGCACCACTGCGGAGCGGCAACCGTTGGCAGCCAGGTGGCGGATGACCTCGACGCCATCGACATCGGGCATGAGCAAATCCAGGACCACGACATCGACGGAGGCATCGTACATGGCCTGGAATGCCGCAAAATGCGTCACCGAGCTGGCTTTGTAGCCCAGATCTTCTGCCAACGTGACCACGAGATCGCCCATCGCCGGATCGTCATCCAGGACAAGCAAGGCGGAAGCATCCGGGCTGACGGGGTCTAAAGCCATGGCGAGCAGCGGGGTCTCGTCGTTATCGTGTGTGGCGTTGAGTGTATCCGAACCTCGGTCCTGGATCAGTCCGAAAAAGCGCCGAGACCTAAACAATCGTTACAGGAAATTAACATGAGTGGCTGGACACTGGAGCACGGCGCGGATCGGCGCGCTTTCGGTTCGGACAAATGGACGCACTATGCGGACGATGTGTTGCCCATGTGGGTCGCGGATATGGATTTCGCCGCGCCGCAGGAGATCTGTCATCGGCTGGCCGGGCTGGTCGAGCACGGGGTGTTCGGCTACGGCCAGGGCCGCCCGCCGTCCTTGATCGAGGCCATCGTGCGCCATGCCGCGCACCGCTATGACTGGACGATCGACCCCGACTGGCTGGTCCTGCTGCCGGCCCTGGTGCCGGGCTTGAATATCGCCTGCCGGGCGGTCGGCGAGAGCGGCGATGCGGTGCTCGTCCCCACACCGGTGTATCCGCGCTTTCTCGGCGCGGTGGCCAACCAGGGCCGACGGCTGATTGCCGTACCGCACAAGATCGAGACCCGTGGCGGCGTGCTGGATTGCGTACCGGACCTGGAGGCACTGGCCGCAGCTTGCACGCCGGATACACGCCTGCTGTTGCTGTGCCACCCGCACAACCCCACCGGCCGCGCCTACACCGAGGCGGAACTCGGCGCGATCGCCGCGCTGGCCGAGGCGCGCGATCTGGTCGTGGTATCCGACGAGGTCCATGGCGACCTCGCACTCGATGGCGATGCACACCGCCCGTTGGCTGTAGTGGCGCCACGGCTGGCGCCACGTTTGATTACCCTTATGGCGCCGAGCAAGACCTACAACATCGCAGGATTGGGTTGCGGCTGGGCCATCATCGCCGACCCGGCGCTTCGCCTGCGCTTCCGCCGCGCCATGCAAGGCCTGACCCCGGCGCCCAACCTGCCCGCCATGGCCGCCGCCGAGGTCGCCCTGGGGCTGGACGACAGTTGGCGTCAGGATGTCCTGACCCGCCTGCGTGCCAACCGCGAACGTCTCATCGCCCGCCTGGCGGCCGAGGCGCCGATGCTGGGGGTGGCACGCCCGGCGTTCACCTACCTGGCCTGGATCGACTGCTCGCGGGCCGGTATCGGCGATGACCCGGCAGAGGCCATTCTCCGGCGCGGCCGCCTGGCCTTGTCGGACGGGCGTGATTTCGGGCCTGGCGGCGAGGGCTTCGTGCGCTTGAACTTCGGCTGTTCGGCGGCCACGCTTGAGGATGGAATCGGCCGTCTGCTCGATGCTTGCCGGCCAGAGTGACCCTGCGCCGCCAGTGGCCTGAGCGCCGGGGCACGGAGTTTGATAGCATCGGCCTCATCGTTCGACCGCGGTAAATAATCCTTTGGCCATGGCCTTGAATCCATCCAGCATCGCCAACCTGCCAGCCAGCCGCTGGTGGGGCAGGCTGGCGTTCCTGGCCGCGCTGGTGCTGGTCGTGCTCCTGGCTCGCGATCTGGCCCGGCTGACCTGGACGTTTCTTGCGCCGGCGCCGACCACCGCCATCGCGCCACTGGCGGCCATCCCCATGAATGCGCCGCCACCACCGTCGCGGGCGGTCGAGACCATCGTCGCGGCCAAGCTGTTCGGCGACGCCGATGCCGAGCCGCCGCCCGAACCCGAGGTCGTGATCACCGAGGATGCGCCGGAAACCGCGTTGAATCTTCGCCTGAGCGGGGTTTTCCAAAATGAGGACGGACGCGGGCGGGCGCTGATCGGCGAGGGCAGCGGCGATGAGCGCGTCTATGCTGTGGGCGACGTGCTGCCCGGTGGTGCGACACTCGAACGGGTGCTCACGCGCAAGGTGTTGATCAGCCGCAATGGGCAGACCGAATCCCTGTCATTGCCCGAGCCGGAGTCCGGCGGCGGCCAGACGTCGCTCGATCTGGGCGGGACGGCATCGCTACCGCAGGCCTCGAACGGCAATCAGGGCCCGGTGGAGGTCAACGCCGGTGCGGTCGCCGGTGAGTACCGGCAGGCATTCAGCGGTAACATCAACACCTTGCAGGATCTGGCCTTTGCTACACCGTATGTGGAGAACGGCCAGTTCGTGGGCTTTCGCCTGCGACCGGGGCGGCGACGCGAATTGCTGGGGCAGTTGGGGCTGCAAAGCGGGGATATCCTGGTGTCCATCAACGGCAGCCGGCTGGAGAACCCAGCTCAGGGTATGCAGGCCCTGGAGACGCTCTCCTCCAGCGGCTCGGTGTCGGCCACCGTCATGCGCAACGGCAATGAGATTCCATTCTCCTTCAACCTTGGTTCCGCCCAATGAAACGGCGCGGTGATTGGGTGACCATGATCAGATTCAAACCCGCGATCCGCTGGACCGCCTCGTTTCTGCTCGGTGCCGCGCTGTGCGCCAAGGGCGCATGGGCCGAACCGGTGACACTGAACCTCAAGGACGCTGACATCGGCGCGCTGATCGCCAGTGTCTCTGAAATCACAGGCCGCAATTTCATCGTCGATCCGCGGGTGAAGGCGCGGGTAAGCGTGGTGTCGTCACGGCCGATGGAGCAGGACGAGATCTACGAGGTGTTCCTGTCGATCCTCTCCGTGCACGGCTTTGCGGCGGTGCCCGGTGACAATGTCACCAAGATCATCCCCTCCCCCAACGCCAAGCAGGAGGCCATCCCGACCATCGGCCAGGGTGTGGATGCGACCGGCTCGGATCAGGTCGTGACCCGCATCATTCAAGTCAAAAACGTCTCGGCCGCTCAGATCGTCCCCATCCTGCGGCCGCTGATTCCGCCCGATGGCCATCTGGCGGCGTACTCGCCGACCAACGTGCTCATCGTCTCCGACCTCGCCGGCAATGTGGAGCGCATCGCCAACATCATCGCCCGCGTCGACCAGGCCAGTAATGAGGACATCGAAATCATCGGCCTTCAGCACGCCTCCGCCGCCGATGTGGTGCGCGTACTGACCTCGCTGGAACAATCGCGCCAGCAGTCGCCGGAGCTCTCCGGCGGCGCCGCCCCGCCGCGCCTGGTGGCCGACGAGCGCACCAACAGCATCCTGCTCGGCGGCGAGGGCAGCGCACGCCTGCGCATGCGCACACTGATCGCACACCTGGATACACCGCTTCAGGCCGGTGGCAACACCAAAGTCATCTACCTGCGCTACGCCCGCGCGGCGGATCTCCTGCCGGTGCTGCAGGGCGTGAGCCAAAGCCTCGGGGGCGGCGGCACCGCAGCCCCCACCGGTGAGGGCGGCCAGCAGACGCCGCTGAACATTCAGGCGGACGAGAGCACCAATGCCCTGGTCATCACGGCCGAGCCGGCCGCACTGGCCGCACTGGAGTCGGTAGTGAGCCAGTTGGACGTGCGGCGCGCCCAGGTGATGGTCGAGGCGGTGATCGCGGAGATATCCACCACCAAGGCCGCCGAACTGGGCGTGCAATGGGTCATCGACGGCAGTGGCGACGGCTCCATCGTTGGCCTGACCAATTTCACCAACTCCGGGGTAAGCGCCGCCACGGTCGCCCAAGCCGCGTTGAACGGCTCGAGCTCCAACCTGGGCAATCTCGGGTCGCTGGCGGCCATCGGCCTGGGCGACTTCAGTGGGAGCTTCCGCTTTGGTGCCCTGATCTCCGCATTGAAGACCGACTCGGACGCCAATATCCTCTCCACGCCCAGCCTGGTCACCCTGGACAACGAGGAGGCGGAGATCGTCGTCGGCCAGAACGTGCCCTTCGTCACCGGTACCTTCACCACCAGTACCGGCGGCGACAGCGGCGTGACCGGCAACCCCTTTCAGACCATCGACCGCGAGGACGTGGGCCTTACGCTGCGCATCAAGCCGCAGATCAACGAGGGCAATGCGGTACGACTGGATATCGAGCAGGAGGTCTCCAACATCGTGGATACCACCAACTCGGCCAGTCAGGGTCCGACCACCAACAAACGCTCGATCAAGACCAGTGTGCTGGTCGAGGACGGCCAGGTCCTGGTGCTCGGCGGGTTGATCGACGATGTCCTGCGCGAATCGCAGCAGAAAGTCCCGGTGCTCGGTGACATGCCGGTGGTCGGTGAGCTGTTCCGCTCCCGCCGCACTGAAAAGGAAAAGCGCAACCTCATGATCTTCCTGCATCCGGTGATCATCCGCGACAGCCTGGAGGGCACCCTGCGCACCAACGACAAGTACAGCTACATCCGCCAGCAACAGTTCCTTGCCCGCGAGCGCGGCGTCAGTCTGATGCCGGAGGTCGACACGCCGGTCCTGCCTGAGCCGGAAATCGTCCGCCGCCAGCGCTCGATCATGACCCTGGACTTCCAGCCGGTATCCGGCCCCGGCGGGCCGATCGATGGGGGCAACAGCCAGTGAGCGCCGTGCCGGCCACCGAGCTGCCGCGGCTGCCTTACGCGTTCGCCAAACGTCATGGCGTGGTGGTCACCGGTATCGAGGACGGCCATGTGCTGCTGGCCTGCCGCGGCGCGGTGCCGGTGCAGACTCTGGCCGAGGTGCGGCGGGTGCTGGGCCAGCCCCTGAAGCCGCAGCGCATCGAGGCCGGCCGCTTCGAGGACCTGCTCTCACGCCAGTACGAGGGCGGCGGCAGCGGTGCGGCACGCATGATGGAGGACCTGGGCGAGGAGATGGACCTCAACGCCATCGCCCAAGCCATGCCCGAGCCCGAGGACCTGCTGGAGAGCGCCGACGATGCACCCATCATCCGGCTGATCAACGCCTTGCTCACCGAGGCGATCAAGGAAGGCGCCTCGGATATTCATATCGAATCGTTCGAGAACCGGCTCAACGTGCGCTTTCGCATCGACGGGGTCCTGCGCGAGGCGCTGAGCCCACCGCGCGCACTGGCGCCGCTGCTGGTCTCGCGCGTCAAGGTCATGGCGCACTTGGACATTGCCGAGAAGCGTCTACCCCAGGATGGCCGCATTTCCCTACGCGTGGCCGGTCGAGCCGTGGACGTTCGCGTCTCGACCATACCCTCGGGCCACGGCGAGCGCGTGGTCATGCGCTTGCTGGACAAGCGCGAAGGCCGCCTGGATATCCGCCAGTTGGGCATGGACGCGGACACCGAAGGCCGGCTGGAGCACCTGATCCGCCGCCCGCACGGCATTTTGCTGGTCACGGGGCCCACCGGCTCCGGCAAGACGACCACGCTGTACAGCGCACTGACCCGGCTCAACGACCGCCTGCGCAACATCATGACGGTGGAGGACCCCATCGAGTACTATCTGGACGGCATCAGCCAGACCCAGGTGTCCTCGAAGGTCGACATGACCTTCGCCCGCGGGCTGCGCGCCATCCTGCGCCAGGATCCGGATATCGTGATGGTCGGCGAGATCCGCGATCTGGAAACCGCGGAGATCGCCGTCCAGGCCTCGCTTACCGGTCATCTGGTGCTGTCCACGCTGCACACCAACAGCGCCATCGGTGCGATCACCCGCCTGCGCGACATGGGCGTGGAACCGTTCCTGTTGTCGTCCTCGCTCATCGGCGTGGTCGCCCAGCGCTTGGTACGCACCTTGTGCGTGCACTGCAAAACCCCATACACCGCCAGCAGCGTCGAGTGCGCCGAACTGGGCATCGAGGAGCGCAACCCGCCGACGCTGTACCGTCCAACCGGCTGCGAGCACTGCAACCGCCTGGGCTACCGCGGTCGCGGCGGTATCTTCGAGGTGGTGCCGATCACGCCACTGCTGCAAACGCTGATCCACGATGGCAGCGGCGAGCAGGCCATGACCGTCGAGGCCCGTCGACACAGCGCCGCCATGCGTGATGACGGCGTCCGCCGTGTGCTGGCCGGCGACACCAGCCTGGAAGAGCTAGTCCGCGTCACCTACGAAAACTAGGAGCCTGCCAGCTGATATGCCCGCCTATGCCTATGTCGCCCTGGATGCCCGCGGCCGCGCCAAGAAGGGCATTCTAGAGGGCGATACGCCCCGTCAGGTGCGCCAGTTGCTGCGCGACCAGGGCCTCGTCCCCACCGAGGTCGACGAGGTCAGCGGCCGCGTTCGCGAGGGCCAGAAGGCGCCCTCGGGCAAGCGACACTACCGCGCGCGCCTCTCGGCTACCGAGCTCGCCCTGGTCACCCGTCAGATCGCCACGTTGGCCGCCTCCGGGCTGCCGCTGGAGGAGGCTCTGGGCGCGGTCGCGCGCCAGGCTGAGAAGGCCCGCGCCGGGCGCTTGCTGATGGCTGTACGCGCCCGTGTACTGGAAGGCCATTCATTGGCGGACGCCCTGGGTGAGTTTCCGCGTGTGTTTCCCGAGCTGTACCGGGCCACGGTACGTGCCGGCGAGCAGTCCGGTCATCTGGATATCGTCCTGGAGCGGCTGGCCGACTACACCGAGAACCGCCAGGTGTTGCGCCAGCGGGTCACGGTGGCGTTGTTCTACCCGCTGCTGCTGACTATCGCCTCCTTGGCCATCGTCGCCGGCCTGCTGACTTATGTCGTGCCCAAGGTCGTGCAAGTCTTCGAGGGGATCGGCCAGGAACTGCCGCCTCTGACCCAGGGCTTGATCGCCGTCAGTGAGTTTCTACAAGCCAACGGGTTGATTCTTCTCGTGATATTGGTGCTGACCGTCATCGGGGTCAGCATCGGCATGCGCCGGCCCGGGTTCCAACGCGCCGCGCATCGCATCATCCTGCGCATGCCGTTGGCCGGGCGCCTCACGCGTGGCCTGAATGCCTCACGTTATGCCCGTACCTTCAGCATTCTCACCGCCAGCGGCGTCCAGGTGCTCGAGGGTTTGCGCATCAGCGCGCAGGTGATCGCCAACCGCCCTATGCGCGAAGCCGTCGAGCAGGCGGCGGTCAGGGTGCGCGAAGGCGCCAGCATCAACCGCGCCCTGGGCGAGAGCGGTTTGTTCCCGCCGATGACGGTGCAGCTCATCGCCAGTGGCGAGGCCAGCGGTCAGTTGGAAAACATGCTCGAGCGCGCGGCCCAGCACCAGGAGCGCGAGACCGAGACCATCATCTCCGGCCTGCTGGGCTTGTTCGAGCCCCTGCTCATCCTGGTCATGGGTGCGGTGGTGCTGGTCATCGTGCTGGCCATCCTGTTGCCGATCTTCGATCTCAACCAGTTGGTGCGTTAAACAGGCAGGACAACGAATATGTAGGATGGGTTGAGCGAAGCGATACCCATCATGGAGCGGCGACGACCCAAATGGGGGACACGCGACTTCGATCAAGTGCGGCTGATGGGTATCGCTTCCGCTCAACCCATCCTACATTGGTGACTCGACTCGAGCTCTCGCGGATCAAACCTCCTAGCCAAGCTCCCGCGCCATCACCAGGGCGTCTTCACGCCCCTCGCGCGCCGGATAGTAGCCGCGTCGGGTGCCGATCTCGTTGAAACCGGCGCTCTGGTACAAGCCCACGGCCCAGGAGTTCGACGGGCGGACCTCCAGAAATACAGTCTTGGCGCCCTGCTCGCCCGCCATACCGACGAGGTGCTCGAGCATGCGCCGGCCGACACCGCGGGCCTGGCACTCCGGCGCGACACAGAGGTTGAGGATGTGCCCCTCGCCCGCCGCCACGGACAGCACGCCGTAGGACACCACCGCCCGCCCGAACTCCAGCACGCGACAGCGGTAACCGACCCGAATGCAGTCACGCATGATCGACTCGGTCCAGGGGAATTCATAGGCACGCCGCTCGATGGCCATGATCTGCTCCAGATCGGGGGCGATCATGGCGCGGAATCGGCCACCGGCCAGAGGACCGGGTTGGGCACTCATGCATCGTCCTCCTGGGCGCGATAGGTTCGCCACGCCAGCCGAAGGTCGTCCCAGGCGCGGGACTTCTCCGACGGGCTGCGCAGCAGATACGCCGGATGGTAGGTCACGACCAGGGGTAGATCAAAGCCCGGCAAGCGGTGCACCCGGCCGCGCAGGCGTCCGACCGGCTCATCCGAGCTCAGCAGACGTTGCGCCGCGATCCGCCCCACTGCAAGAACGAGCTTGGGTTGAAGCAAGGTGATCTGGCGCGCCAGGAATGGCCAGCAGGCGTCGGTCTCCGCCGGCTCCGGGTCACGGTTGCCGGGCGGCCGACTCTTGAGGATGTTGGCGATATACACGGTCTGTCGGTCCAGCCCCAGCGCCATGAGCATGGCATCGAGGAGCTTGCCGGCGCGGCCGACGAACGGCTCACCGCGCCGGTCCTCTTCGGCGCCCGGCGCCTCGCCGACGATCAGCCAATCCGCCGTGCGATTGCCGACGCCAAACACCGGGCGTGTACGGCTGGCATGCAGGGGGCAGGCGGTGCAGCTCCCGACCGCGTCCTCCAGGGCATCCCAGTCGAGCGTGGCAATGCCGGCGTCGGCAGGCTTGGCTGGTGGCGCAGCAATATCCGCTACGGGCGCGGCGGGCTCCGGCGTCCATTCAGGGTCCGGGCGCTCGCGCATGACGATGGTGGGCGCATCGTCGGCCGGTGCCATGGCCACCACGGGCGGTTGCGGCGGCTCCGCTTCCATGGGCACCGATGGGCGCTCGACAGGCGCCGGCTCACCCGGCGTTGCGGTGCGCAGACGCCACTGCGGCACCCCCAGGGCGGCCAGTGCACGTTGACGTTCCGACGGACTCACGGTCTACACATTGCCCAGTTGCGGATGGGAGCGCGCTTCCGGCGCCAACAGGCGCCCCAGGGCGTTGACGTAGGCGCGCGCCGAAGCCGCGACGATGTCCGGGTCGGCCCCTTGGCCATTGACGATGCGGCCGTCCTTCTCCACCCGCACGGTAACTTCGCCCAAGGCATCGGTCCCGCCGGTGATGGCGTTGACCGAGTACAACTGAAGGTTGCCGCCGACCGCCAGAATGCTGTCGATGGCCTTGAACGCCGCATCGACCGGACCGTCGCCCTGGGCCGTGGCCTGTCGCTCGTGCCCATCGACCTGCAAAGTGACATTCGCCGTCGGGACTTCACCGGTCTCGCTGCCCACCTTCAGGTAAACCAGCCGCACCCGCTCGTTGTCCGCCGCCAGACTGGCATCGGTGGCCAGGGCCTGGAGATCCTCGTCGTAGATTTCGTGTTTCTTGTCCGCCAAGTCCTTGAAGCGGGCAAAGGCATCGTTGAGCTCTGCATCGCTGGCAAAGATCACGCCCAATTGCTCCAGGCGCGAGCGGAACGCGTTACGCCCCGAGTGCTTGCCCATGACCATGCGGTTGGCGCTCCAGCCGACATCCTCGGCGCGCATGATTTCGTAGGTCTCGCGGTGCTTGAGCACGCCGTCCTGGTGAATGCCGGACTCATGCGCGAACGCGTTGGCACCCACGATGGCCTTGTTCGGCTGCACCGGAAACCCGGTGATGCCCGAGACCAGCTTGGAGGCGGGCACGATCTGCGTGGTGTCGATGCGGGTGTCGCAGGTGAACAAGTCCTGGCGGGTACGCACGGCCATGACGATCTCCTCCAGCGCCGCATTGCCGGCCCGCTCGCCCAGCCCGTTGATGGTGCACTCCACCTGGCGGGCGCCGGCCTGCACCGCCGCCAGGGAGTTGGCGACCGCCAGACCCAGATCGTTGTGGCAATGCACCGAGAACACGGCCTTGTCGGCGTTTGGCACGCGCTCGCGCAGTGCGCGGATGGTGTCGGCGAACTGGCTGGGTACGTTGTAGCCCACGGTATCGGGGATATTGATAGTGCGTGCGCCGGCGTCGATCACCGCCTCGACGATGCGGCATAGGAAGTCGATCTCCGAACGGCCGGCATCCTCGGCCGAGAACTCGACATCGTCTGCCCACTGCCGGGCGCGTTGTACCGCCTTGACCGCCGCCTCGATGACCTCATCCGGCGCCATGCGCAGCTTCATCTGCATATGGATGGGGCTGGTGGCGATGAAGGTGTGCACGCGAGGGGCTTCGGCCGGCCGCAAAGCCTCGCCGGCGCGGTCGATGTCCGCCATTGTGGCGCGGCACAAGGCGGCGACACGGCTCTCCTTGACGACCTCGGCCACCGCAAGCACGGACTCGAAGTCCCCCTGGCTGGCCATGGGGAAGCCCGCCTCGATGACATCCACCCGCATGCGCTCGAGAATGCGCGCGATGCGGACCTTCTCCTCGCGGGTCATGGACGCGCCGGGACTCTGCTCGCCATCGCGCAAGGTGGTATCGAAAACGACCAGATGTTCAGCGCTCATGGGGGGGCGCTCCGTGCGGGGTCAACGTCTCTTCAAGATAGCGCAAGTGCGCGCGTCAATCGTGCTCGTCGTCGCTGCCGCGCTGGCTACGCAGATGGCGTTTGCGCTTGTGCCACAACCACATCAGCGGGCCAGAGAGCCCGTACAGGAAGAAGGCGGCGAACAACATGCGCGGCGGGTTGACGAACACCAGCGCGAACACCAGCACCACCCCCCACCCCGCCATGAACGGCACTTTGCCCTTCAGATCCACTTGCTTGAAGCTGAAATACAGCACATTGCTGACCATGAGACTGCCGGCCATCAAGGTGATGAAAAACGCGATCCACAACCATTGCCGGCCCAGTACGTCCAGATCCTGCCCCAGCCAGACCAGGCCAACGGCTATCGCTGCGGCCGAGGGACACGGCAGGCCGACGAAAAAGCGCTTGTCCGCGCTGCCGAGCTGGGTGTTGAAACGGGCCAGCCGCAATGCCGTTGCCGCCACGTACACGAAGGCCGCCAGCCAACCCAGCTTGGCCGGCGCCCAGCCGAGCGTACTCATGTGGCGCAGCGCCCATTCGTACATGATCAGCGCCGGTGCCACACCGAAGGACACCATGTCGGCCAGGCTGTCATATTCCGCGCCGAACGCGCTGGTGGTGTTGGTCATGCGCGCGACACGGCCATCGAGCGTGTCCATGATCATCGCGATGAAGACCGCAACGGCCGCGGACTCGAAGCGGCCGTGCAAGGCCGAGACGATCGCGAAGAATCCCGAGAACAGACACGCGGTGGTGAAGAGATTCGGCAGCAAGTATATGCCGCGGGGGCGTTGCTTGAGTTCGGGATTGGGAGGCGTCACGGGATCCCTGTGGGGCGAGGGGCGGCCGGATGAGCCGCCCCGTAGCCCAGCTGGTCAGTTCTTGGTGGTGTCGACCAGGCGATTGGCCTTGATCCACGGCATCATGCTGCGCAGACGCTCGCCCACCTGCTCGATCTTGTGCTCGCGTCCAAGCCGGCGCTTGGCCTTGAGCGTAGCAGCTCCGGTACGGTTCTCCATGATGAACTCGCGGGCGAATTCGCCGTTCTGGATTTCCTTGAGGATGCGGCGCATCTCGGCACGGGTTTCATCGGTGATGATCCGCGGGCCGCGGGTCAGGTCGCCGTACTCGGCCGTGTTGGAGATCGAGTAACGCATGTTGGCGATACCGCCTTCATACATCAGGTCGACGATGAGCTTGAGCTCGTGCAGGCACTCGAAGTAGGCCATTTCCGGCGCGTAGCCGGCTTCCACCAGGGTGTCGAAGCCGGCTTCGACCAGGGCGCTGGCGCCACCGCAGAGCACAGCCTGCTCGCCGAAGAGATCGGTTTCGGTCTCTTCGCGGAAGTTGGTCTCGATGACGCCGGCGCGGCCGCCGCCATTGGCACTGGCGTAGGACAGGGCGATTTCCTTGGCCTGGCCGCTGGCGTCCTGGTAGACCGCGATCAGGGTGGGCACGCCGCCGCCCTGGGTGTAGGTCGAGCGCACCAGATGGCCCGGGCCTTTGGGCGCGATCATGATCACGTCCAGGTCGGCACGCGGCACGATCTGGCCGAAGTGGATGTTGAAGCCATGGGCGAACGCCAGGGCGGCACCCTGTTTGAGGTTCGGCTCCACGACCTCGGCATACAGCGCGGCCTGGTGCTCGTCCGGGGCCAGGATCATGACCAGATCGGCCTCGGCAACAGCCTGCTCGACCGGCTTGACGGCGAGGCCGGCGGCCTCGGCCTTGGCCACCGAGGCGGAGCCGCCGCGCAGGCCCACCACCACGTTGACACCGGAGTCCTTCAGGTTGTTGGCGTGAGCGTGCCCCTGGGAGCCGTACCCGATGATCGCAACGGTGCGGTTCTGGATCAGGGACAGGTCGGCGTCTTTGTCGTAATAAATGTTCATCGCGAAGGAAATCCTTGACGTTAAATCGGCTGTTACAAGCGCAGGGCCTTGGGCCCGCGGGCGATGCCGGTGGCACCGGTGCGTACGACTTCCAGCAGGTTGTCGGCGTCGAGGGCCTGGATAAAGCCATCGAGCTTGGACCCGGTGCCGGTGAGTTCGATAGTGAGGGTGGCGTCCGTGACGTCCACCACATGGCCGCGGAAAATCTCGGTCAGGCGCTGGATCTCAGCACGCTGCTCGCCGCCGGCGGCGCGGATCTTGATGAGCATGAGCTCGCGCTCGATGTGGCTGCCCTCGGTGAGGTCGACCAGCTTCACCACGTCGATGAGCTTGTTGAGCTGCTTGATGATCTGCTCGATCACCGCGTCATTGCCGACGGTGACCAAGGTCATCCGCGACAGCGAAGCGTCTTCGGTGGGTGCCACCGACAGACTTTCGATGTTGTAACCGCGCGCTGAGAACAGGTTGGCCACCCGCGACAGCGCGCCCGATTCGTTTTCCATCAGGATGGAGATGATATGGCGCATTGTTAGACCAAAACCATGCCGTCTTCGTGGGTGGATTTCATCTGGTCGCGTCCGGCGAGGATCATTTCATTCTGCCCGCCGCCGGAGGGAATCATCGGAAATACGTTTTCTTCGGGGTCGACGATGAAGTCCAGGAACACCGTGCGGTCCTTGAGGGCGAAGGCCTCGCGCAGCGCGCCTTCCACATCGCTGGGTTTTTCGATCTTCATGCCGACGTGGCCATAGGCCTCGGCCAGCTTGACGAAGTCCGGCAGCGCATCCATGTACGACATGGAGTAGCGCTTCTCGTAGAAGAACTCCTGCCACTGGCGCACCATGCCCAGGTAACCGTTGTTGAGGTTGATCACCTTCACCGGGGCGTAGTACTGCTTCATCGTCGAGAGCTCCTGCAGCATCATCTGGATGCTGCCCTCGCCGGTGATGCAGGCCACGTCCTGGTCGGGGAAGGCCAGCTTGCAGCCCATGGCCGCCGGCAGGCCGAAGCCCATGGTGCCGAGCCCCCCGGAGTTGATCCACTGGCGCGGGCGGTCGAAGAGGTAGTACTGCGCCGCCCACATCTGATGCTGGCCGACATCGGAGGTGACGATGGCCTGGCCTCCGGTGACCTCGTAGGTCTTCTGCACCACGAACTGAGGCTTGATGATCGTGTCGCTGTACTCGAAACGCAGCGAATCCATGCCGCGCCATTCATCGATACGTTGCCACCAGGCGGCGAGCGCGTCGGGGTCGGGGCGGGTGTCGATGAGCTGGATCTGTTCGATCATCGCGCGCAGCACGGCGGGCACCGAGCCGACGATGGGGATATCCACTTTGACGTTCTTGGAGATCGACGAGGGGTCGATGTCCACGTGGATGATCTGCGCACCCGGGCAGAACTTGGTCAGGTTACCCGTGACCCGGTCGTCGAAGCGCGCGCCGATGGCCACCAACACATCGCAGTGGTGCATGGCCATGTTGGCTTCGTAGGTGCCGTGCATACCCAGCATGCCCACGAATTGCTTGTCGGTGGCCGGATACGCGCCAAGCCCCATCAAGGTATTGGTGATGGGGAAGCCGAGCATGCGGGTGAGCTCGACCAGCTCCTTCGACCCATCGGAGAGGATCACGCCGCCGCCGGTGTACAACATCGGTCGCTTGGCCGAGAGCAGCATGTCCACCGCTTTGCGGATCTGCCCGGCGTGGCCTTTCACCGTGGGGTTGTACGAGCGCATCTTGATGCGCTTGGGGTAGTCGAAGTCACAGGACTTGATCGTCACGTCCTTGGGGATGTCGACCAGGACGGGACCGGGCCGACCGGTGCTGGCGATGTAGAACGCTTTTTTGATGGTCGTGGCGAGATCGCGAACGTCCTTGACCAGGAAGTTGTGTTTCACGCAAGGACGGGTGATGCCCACCGAGTCCACTTCCTGGAAGGCGTCATTACCGATCAGCGCCGTGGGCACCTGGCCCGACAACACCACCATCGGCACCGAGTCCATATACGCGGTGGCGATACCCGTCACTGCGTTGGTCAGCCCTGGGCCGGATGTCACCAGTACCACGCCGGGACGGCCCGTCGCCCGGGCATAGCCGTCTGCAGCATGGGTGGCGGCCTGCTCATGGCGCACCAGCACATGCTTCACATCCTCTTGCGCATGGATCGCATCATAGATGTGTAGTACGGCCCCACCCGGATACCCGAACAGATATTCAACGCCCTCCTCCTTGAGGCAGCGGACGACGATCTCGGCACCGGTGAGTTCCACAACATTCTCCTGGCGTGGCATAAACGCTGACGGCAGCGCCGCGGTGGGCCACAGCGGCCAACCCCGGCACTGGCATCAGCGTTGAAAAAACGCCCGGTTCAGCGGGCGTCAAATGGATTAAGGGGCAACGCCGGAAATTACCTCTGCCGGCGGGCTTGGTCAAGCAAAGGGCTTGCCGGGCGCCGATACCGGCCGCGGGCCGATGACGACGATACATAGCGCAGCGTCCGACTTAGCCCTTATGATTGACCCCGGATGAGACCAGGATACAGGGAGTCAGCGATGATCCGAACGCTGTTGGCCGTCGTGCTGGCCGCCGCAATGCCATTGTCGGCCATGGCCGCGCTGTACAAGTGGACGGACGCCAACGGCGTGGTCCAATACAGCGCCACTCCACCACCCACAGGGGTGGAGTTCGAAACCATCCGCGGTGCGCCTCCGCCCTCTCAGGATCCGGACGAGGCGATGGAGGAGCTGCGCAACAAGCTCAAAGCGGCCGAGAGTGAAGGCGGTGCCGAGCCGACTCGGGAAGAGCTGTTCGCCAAGAACTGCGAACTGGCCAAGCAGAACCTGGAAACCCTGCTGAGCGACTCGCCGGTCGTGGTGAGCAATCCGGACGGCAGCAAAACGCCGCTGGACGACGATGCGCGTGCCGCGCAGACCGAACAGGCGCAGAAAGACGTGGAGTACTTCTGCGCCGATCAGCAGGAGCAGTAACGGCAGCGGCGGCCCCCATACCTGTCGCCGCTTGCCATTCGCTTTCTCCTCAAAACAATTCAAGTCGCCGGCCGCCGCCGGCGACTTCTTTTTAAGACCCCCAAGGTGCGCCATGCGACTGTCACGTTTTCCGCTGATGACGATGAAGGAAACCCCCGCCGATGCGGAGATCATCAGCCATCAACTCATGCTCAGGGCAGGCCTCATACGGCGGGTATCGGCCGGCCTGTACTCCTGGTTGCCGCTGGGTCTGAAAGTCCTGCGCAAGGTCGAGCAGATCGTGCGCGAGGAGATGGACCGCGCCGGCGCCCTGGAAGTCCTGATGCCGGGCGTGCAGCCGGCCGAGCTGTGGCAGGAGTCTGGCCGTTGGGAGCAATTCGGCCCGGAACTGCTGCGGTTGAAGGATCGGCACGAGCGGGATTTCTGCCTGGGGCCGACCCACGAAGAGGTCATTACCGACATCGTTCGCCGGGACATCCGCAGCTACAAGCAGCTGCCACTGAACATGTATCAGGTTCAGTGGAAATTCCGCGACGAGATCCGCCCCCGTTTCGGCGTGATGCGCGCGCGTGAGTTCCTGATGAAGGACGCCTATTCGTTTCATACGGACGAGGCGTCTCTGGGCGCCGAGTACCTCAACATGCACGGTGCGTATTGCCGCATCTTTGACCGCCTGGGGCTGGAGTACCGGGCAGTGCTGGCCGATTCCGGCGCCATCGGCGGCAACCGCTCGCAGGAGTTCCACGTCCTGGCCGGCTCCGGTGAGGACGCCATCGCCTTCGCCACCGGCAGCGACTACGCCGCCAACATAGAGATGGCGGAGGCCGTCGCCCCGGGCACCCCACGGCCGCAGCCGTCCGCCGACCTGGCGCCGGTCGATACGCCGGACGTGCATACCATGGATCAACTGGCGGCCTTCCTCGGGGTGCCCTTGGAACGCACGCTCAAGACCTTGCTGGTCCGCGCGGCCGATGGCGGCGTCGTGGCCTTGTGCCTGCGCGGCGATCACCAGCTCAACGATATCAAGGCGGAAAAGCTGCCCCAGGTGGCCTCCCCACTGGAGTTCGCCCAAGCTGCCGACATCAGGGCCGCGGCCGGCTGCGAGGCCGGGTCCGTAGGGCCGGTGGGGTTGCGAATTCCGGTGATCGCCGATCGTGCGGCCGCCGTCATGGCCGATTTCGTGTGTGGTGCCAACCAGGATGACCGGCATCTGACCGGCGTGAACTGGGCCCGCGATTTGCCGGAACCGGAGGTGGCGGACATCCGCAACGTGGTGGCTGGCGACCCGAGCCCGGATGGCCATGGCCAGATCGCTATCGCCCGCGGTATCGAGGTGGGGCACATTTTCCAACTCGGCACCAAATACAGCACGGCAATGAGCGCTGAGGTGCTGGACGAGGCTGGCCGCAACCAGGCACTCCATATGGGCTGCTACGGCATCGGCGTCTCACGTGTCGTGGCGGCGGCCATCGAGCAGAACCACGACGAGCGCGGCATCATCTGGCCGGCGGCCATGGCGCCCTTCCAGGTGGCGATACTGCCGATGAACGCACACAAGTCTCAGCGCCTGCGCGAAGCCGCCCAGGCCTTGTACGACCGGCTCGCCGAGGCTGGCTTCGAGGTGCTGCTGGATGACCGCGACGCCCGTCCGGGTGTCATGTTCGCCGACATGGAACTGATCGGCATACCGGTCCGCGTCGTACTCAGTGAGAAGCATCTGGATGCGGGCGAGTTGGAGATCAAGGGTCGCCGCGACAGCGAGAGCAGCCAAGTGCGCGAGGCAGATCTGATCGCCGCAATCCGGTCGAAACTGACGTAAGTGCCTGCCGGGCTTAGGGCTTGGCAGCACCACGACCCGTTGTCCACAAAAGCTGTGGATAACTTTGTGGATAAGTGTGCTGCTCGGCCTGTTAACCCCCCGCTACGTCTGGCGTTGTGACAATTTGGTTACTTTTTAGCCATTTGTGAAAAAGCATAATTTTCAATAGGTTATGGTTATGTCCATACATTTATATCCGTGCGCTCGCAGCAAAGCCAGGATTCTTGGGCGAAACCGCTGGATGTGAATAAGTCAAGTCTTGACATGCCGCATCAAGCCCGGTCGGCACCGGCCGATTCGTAGGCGTTGACCAGCAGTTCGGCCACTGGGGCCATCCACGCCGGGGCATCGGGACGCCGCACCAGCCGGATTTCAGTATCGCCCAGCGCCGGCAGGCCCCAGTCGGATGGTGCCTCGCGCAAATGGGCAGGCACGGTGCCCTCGGCCATGATGGTGAGCCCCAGCCCTGCCTCCACCGCGGCCAGTACACCGCGCCCGCTGGGGCTGGACATGACGATGCGCCAGCGCCAGCCGAGCGCATTCAGTGCCGCGACGCCCGCGCGGCGGAAGGTACAGCCGTCCGTGTACACCGACAACGGGATGTGATCGTCCTCGGGCAAAACGAAACCCGGCAAGCAGATCCACACCAGGCGTCGACGGCTGATCAAAGTGCCCAGGGCCTCCCCGCCCGGTGGTGTGACGATGGCGATATCCAGCTCGCGCGCATCGACCTGGCGGATGAGCTCGGGGCTGTTGCCGCAAATCAGCGACAGGGCGAGGTCCGGCTGCACGCGGGCCTGGCAGGCGAGCAAGGCCGAGAGGTGGGCACCGGTATAGTCCTCGGCCACCCCGAGGCGCAGGGAGCGCTTGGGAGAGGGGTCCAGCCCCACGCGGGCCTCATCGTGCAGCCGCAGGATTTCGCGCGCCAGCGGCAGCAGCCGTTGCCCTGCCGCAGTCAAGGCCAGCCGATGATAGTTGCGCTTGAACAGCGCGGTGCCGGCGCGCTCCTCCAGCGTCTTGATGCGCAGCGAGATGGCACCCTGTGTGCAGTGCAACCGCCGGCCCGCGGCACTGAAAGACCCTTCCGCCGCGGCGACCGCGAAGCTGCGAAGCAAGGGAATATCCAGGTCGGCCATGGCTATGAGCTCGGCTAATGACTGCCACGATTAGGCGTAGATTTACACAGGTCCGCCCACCGGCCAATGCTGTGCTGATCGCCGTCGCCGAGGTGGTTCATGTTCGATACATCGTCACCCTACTCCCGCCCCCCGCAACAGCGCCGCATCGACCCGGCCCGCCGACGACCGGACGGGACACCGGATGAGAATGATCGGGTCGAGACCGGACCCACGGCGCTGGCGTTCAAGGAGTGGGCCGCATTGGGGTTGAATGTCCCCAACCTGGAGCGCATACGCGCCTACCGCCTGGGCCGTCTGCGTGCGGAGTTGATAGCGCGGGATTGCGCAGGGTTGTTGCTGTTCGATCCGCTGAACATCCGCTACGCCACCGATAGCAGCAATATGCAGGTGTGGATTACGCACAATGCCTGCCGGGCATGCTTTATCGCCGCCGAGGGGCCGGTGGTGCTGTGGGATTTCCATGGCTGCGATCATCTGAGCGCGCATTTACCGCTGATCGATGAGATTCGCCATGGTGCGGCGCTGTTTTATTTCGAATGCGGCGACCGGATGGCCGAGCATGCGGCACGGTTTGCGGGCGAGATCGACGATCTGGTCCGTGCATATGGGGGCGGCAATCGGCGTCTGGCGGTGGATAAGGTGGATCTGGCCGGTGTGAGGGCGCTGGATGCGCGGGGGTTGATGCTGGTCGATGGCCAGGAGGTCACTGAGCATGCCCGTTCGATAAAGAGCCCGGACGAGGTCGATGCCATGCGTTGTGCGCTGGCGGCAAGTGAGGCGGCCATGGCTCATATGCAGGCGCAGTTGGTGCCGGGGATGACTGAGGCGGCGCTGTGGGCGGCGCTGCATCATGGGAATATCGTTCGTGGCGGGGAGTGGATCGAGACGCGGCTGCTGGCGTCGGGACAGCGCACGAACCCGTGGTATCAGGAGTGTGGACCGCGGGTGATTCAGGCGGGCGATCTGGTGGCGTTCGATACGGATTTGATCGGTCCGTATGGATATTGTGCGGATATTTCACGTACGTGGGTTTGCGGTGACGATGGCCCCAGTGCGCAGCAGCGTGAGTTGTATGCGGTGGCGTATGAGCATATTCAGACGAACATGGGTTTGCTGAAGCCGGGCGTGGGGTTTCGGGAGTTGACGCAGACGGCGCACCGGCTGCCGGAGGTTTACCGGGCGCAGCGTTACGGTGTGCTTTATCACGGGGTGGGCTTGTGCGATGAGTATCCGTCGATTCGGTATCCGGAGGACGATGTGGCCTGCGGTTATGACGGGGTGCTGTTGCCGGGCATGACGATCTGTGTGGAGGCTTACGTCGGTGCGGTGGGCGGTCGCGAGGGGGTTAAGCTGGAGGAACAGGTGCTGATCACGGAGATCGGAGCGGAAAACCTGGCGCGGTATCCGTTTGAGGCGAGGCTGCTGGGGTGATCGGGGTGGGCTGTGACGGGGCTTGGCTGCTGTGCTTCAGGCCCGCAGAGACTGCCC
>CBFGWV010000034.1:0-25554 GCA_965652545.1 uncultured Candidatus Competibacteraceae bacterium
ATCACCCGGTGAGTCGGTCACAATCGACTCGTGACCGCCTGTGTCGGCAGCTGGGTTACACGTTCCAGCTGCCGACCCTGCTGGACCAGGCGCTGACCCACCGCAGTGCTGGTGGCGCGGATAACGAACGTTTGGAGTTCCTGGGCGATGCCATCCTCAATCTGGTGATTGCGGAGGCCCTGTTCGAGCGTTATCCAAAAGCACCCGAAGGCGATCTCACCCGCATGCGGGCATCCCTGGTGCGCGAGGCCACGTTGGCTGAGATCGCCCGTGAACTCGAACTGGGCGAGTGCGTCGCCTTGGGGCCTGGCGAGCTCAAGAGCGGTGGGTTTCGGCGTGATTCCATCCTTGCCGACGCGCTGGAGGCAATCATGGGCGCGATCGCCCGTGATAGTAACCTCGCGGCCGCCCGAGAGGTGATTCTCGCGCTCTATCAACAGCGTCTGGCCGAAGTGCCGTCGGCCAGGGTGCTCAAGGATCCCAAGACCCGCTTGCAGGAATGGTTGCAGGCGCGCCAGCGCCCGCTACCGGCGTACGATGTGGTGTCTGTAACCGGCGAAGGGCACAGCCAGCACTTTGTCGTGCGCTGTCGCGTCGACGATGACACGGCGGCGACGGGCGAGGGCAGCAGCCGTCGCCGCGCCGAGCAGGCCGCGGCCCAATGTGTATTCGAGAACTTGCAATGACCGATGAGAAAACCCGTGCCGGCTATGTGGCGTTGATTGGTAGGCCCAATGTGGGCAAATCGACGCTGCTCAATCATTTTGTCGGGCAGAAGCTGAGTATCACCTCACCCAGGCCCCAGACGACCCGACATACGTTACTGGGTATCCTGACGCGTGATGATACCCAGATCGTATTTGTCGATACGCCGGGGCTGCACGCCAATGCACCCAGGGCGGTCAACCGGATGATGAACCGCGCCGCCGGGGGCGCCCTGGAGTTCGTCGATGTGGTCGTCCTGGTCGTGGAGGCCCAGCGTTGGACCCCTGAGGACGACCATGTCCTGGAGGTGGTCAAGCGGTTCCAGGGGCCGGTGATTCTCGCCCTGAACAAGATCGATCGCCTGGATGACAAGAAAGCGCTTCTCCCCATCATCGAGGCGATGGCCACCCGTCATGGTTTTGCCGAGATCGTACCGGTTTCCGCCAGCCGCGAGGATGGTCTCGACCGACTAGAGGCGGCGATTTCCGAGCGCCTGCCGTATGGACCGTTCAGCTTCGAGCCTGACCAAGTCACCACCGCGAGCGTGCGTTTCCTGGCGGCGGAGATCATCCGCGAGAAGCTCTTTCGCCGCTTGCATGACGAAGTCCCCTACGCACTCACGGTTACGATCGAAGGCTTCGAGGACACACCAACGCTTACGCGTATTCAGGCCGTGATTTGGGTGGAGCGACCGGGTCAGAAAGCTATCGTTATCGGCCAAGGTGGCACCAATCTGCGCGAAGTTGGGCGTCAGGCTCGTCTCGATCTGGAGGCGATGCTGGAGCGCAAGGTATTTCTCCAGACTTGGGTGAAGGTGCGTGAGGGCTGGAGCGATGATGAGTCGGCACTGCGCAGTTTCGGCCTGGATACCGGGCAGGAATGAGTTGACGCCGGTATGCGCGTGGCCCCGACACCGGCCTTCGTCCTTTTTCGCAAACCGTATCGCGACACTAGCCTGTTGCTCGAAATATTCAGTCGCGATCACGGCCGCGTCGGACTGATCGCCCGCGGCGTTCGTTCGCCGCGTTCCCGCTGGCGAAGCCGACTGCAGCCATTTTGCGCATTGGAAATGGGTTGGTCGCTGCACGGCGATCTGGGGCGACTGACCTCGGCCGAGGAGTATGGCCCGGCAAGATTGATGGCGCCTGAGCGCTTGGTCTTCGGCTGGTATCTCAATGAACTGTTGTTGCGGTTGCTCGCCCGGCACGACCCACATCCTGAGCTTTTCCTGCCCTACGATCGAGCGCTCGATGCTCTCTCCCGCGGCGATCCCGAAGCCCCTGTGCTCCGGCGCTTCGAGCGGATTCTGCTGGAGCTCACCGGCTTCGCCCCGACGCTGGATACGGATGTACAAGGCGAGCCGGTCAATGCTGATGGCCGCTACGCCTTCGACGCCGGTCGTGGTCTCAAACGCGCCCTGTCTGGGGAGCCGGGTACGGTGAGCGGTCGTGCGGCCCTGGCCCTCGCCGAGGATCGTCTGGAGCCTGCCGACCTCGCCGATGCCTTGCGCATCACCCGGGCCGCACTGGCCGAAGCACTGCAGGGCCAGCGGCTGCGCACCCGCGACTGGCTCATGGCACAACGGCGACGGAACGAGCCATGATTTACGGTATCGGAACGGATATCGTGCGTGTAGATCGCTTGCGCACAGGGCTGGCGCGCTTTGGCCCTCGGCTGGTCGCTCGAGTCCTTCATGCCGCAGAGGTCGCGGATTTCCGCGCCTGCGCCGACCCCGCCCGTTTCCTGGCCAAGCGTTGGGCGGCCAAGGAGGCGCTGGTAAAGGCGTTGAGAACCGGTGTCCGCGATGGCATAACGCTCAAGCAAATCGCCATAACCCACGATGCGTTGGGCCGTCCTGGTGCCTGTTATCATGCGGCCATTGCCGAGCGTATTCGGCTGGCCGGGATCACAGCCAGCCACGTGTCCATATCCGACGAGGCCGACCATGTGGTCGCTTTCGCGATATTGGAGGTCTAGGAGCCTGTCTGACTTGAGCGTCCGTAGCGAGGGGAGTCGGTATCGAGGCAGATTTTTCGATCGTTTGCGGAAGATAGCCGTAGCTATCTGACAAAAAGGATCGGGAAATATGACCGATATCCGGCTTCCCGCAGTAGGACAGTCTCAAGTCCGAGAGGCTCCTAGCCCTCCGGACGATCGCGAACCCTCTTAAGGCCGTACAGGTGCCCTATGCCGTTACCCCTGCTTCCCACCATCGACGCCTGCATCGGTAACACACCCCTGGTGCGTCTGCAGCGGTTGGGCGTGCCAGGCCGTAATCTCATCCTCGGCAAGCTGGAGGGCAACAATCCGGCCGGTTCGGTGAAGGATCGTCCCGCGTTGTCCATGATCCAGGAAGCCGAGAACCGCGGCGATATCCGCCCCGGCGACACATTGATCGAAGCCACCAGCGGCAATACCGGTATAGCCCTGGCCATGGTAGCGGCGATCAAGGGCTACAAACTCAAACTCATCATGCCCGCGAACATGAGCGAGGAACGTCGAGCGTCGATGGCCGCATACGGTGCCGAGCTCATCCTGGTGTCCAAAGAGGAGGGGATGGAGGGCGCGCGCGATCTCGCCCAGCAGATGGAGCGGGATGGGCAAGGGCGGGTGCTCGATCAGTTCGCGAACCCGGACAATTGGCTGGCGCACTATCGCGGAACCGGTCCGGAAATCTGGCGTGACACCCAAGGGGCGGTCACACACTTCGTCTCCGCCATGGGTACGACCGGGACCATCATGGGCGTTTCCAGGTATCTGAAGGCGCAAAACACCGCAGTGCAGATCGTGGGCGTCCAACCTGCCGACGGTTCTCAGATCCCAGGTATTCGGCGTTGGCCGGAAGCCTATCTACCCCGGATTTTCGAACCGGCTCGCGTGGATATGCAAATCGACGTCTCACAGCACGAGGCCGAAGACATGACACGTCTACTGGCGACCCGGGAAGGCATCTTCTGTGGCATTTCGTCGGGAGGCGCCATTGCCGCGGCCCTGAAGCTCGACCGGGAACTGACCGGAGCGGTTATCGTGTCGATCATTTGTGATCGCGGGGACCGTTATGTCAGCACCGGTGTGTTTCCACCGCGCTAAACGTCTCACGCGGCTGATTGTAGCGCTTGCGGCCGCGCTGCTGCTGGCCGCGCCATGCGAGGCGGCACTATCGGTTCGGATTCGTGCTGACCTTGAGGGCACATCACCGGATGCTTTGAAGGCCGGGCTGCATATGGAACGTGCTAATACGGGCGGTATGCTGTCGATTGCCTTCATAAACGAAGCCCAAGAGCCGCTTGCCTCCGCCGACTGCGTAATGGCCCTCACCGAGGGCGAACTGCGCTGTAATGAAGGCAATGCAGCGCTGCGGACCGATTCGGCTCTCCCTGCACTCGATCTGACCTGGCAAGCCCGGTTGGCGCCCTCCAGTGGCATTGCCCAGCTCGCGGTCAATGGCACCGCGGATTCCGGTGGAACGGTAACGGCCAGTGGCGAACGCGATCCACAGGGTTGGAATGTCGCCGCATCGCTATCTGATCTTCCTCTGACGACGCTCTGGCCATGGCTGCCTGAAGCCGTTCGCGGGCACTGGACGGGGCCGCCGGGTGGCCGGATCAACGCATTAACGATGAGCGCCAGCGACACACCCGAGGGGCGGGTGGCAGGCATGGAGATGCAGCTGCGTGACGTGTCACTGGACAGCAAGGACGGTAATCATGCTGCCGCGGCCGCCGGCGCGACATTGAGTGCGGATTGGCGGGAGGATGTTGCCCAAGCTCTGGTCCTGCGGCTGACCCTGACACGAGGTCAGGTTTATGTGGCTCCGTGGTTTCGCGACCTGTCGGAGGTCGGTGTGCTCACCGCCAGTGCGACGGTGACGAAGGAGGCGGACGGTTGGGAGGTTACGGAGTTCGCGGTGGCCGACCCGGATGTGCTCAGCCTGCTCGGTCGCGGGCATATATCCTTCAGCAAGTGGCAGTGGCCCCCGCGCCAACTCGATATCCAGGCCTATGCCGCCGCGTCCGGCGTAGCATTCGAACGCTTCGCAGCACCCTGGCTGATCGAGCGGGGTATTGATGCGACCTTGGTCGGCGGTTCCTTGTCGGCCACCGCCAAATGGCGCAATAGGGCACTTGTGGCATGGACAGCCGACTGGCCCAAGCTTGATCTGTCCGTCAATGCGCCGGCATTGGAGATAAACGGCAGTCGTGCGGACATCGGTTGGGCGCGGCAGGGGGAGCGATCCGCCTATCTGTCCTGGCAGGGGGCGAAGGTTTATCGCGTACCCCTGGGTCCGGCATCGGCGGCGGCACAAGTGGCACCGGACGCCCTGGCCTTGACGGCACCGCTCAGGGTGCCGGTATTCGATGGGGCACTGGTCCTGGATGATTTTTCCGTCAACGGGTGGTCATCGCTGCCGCCACGGGTGCGGTTGGCTGGCCGGATCGACCCGATTCGCCTCCCCCAACTGACATCGGCTCTGGGTTGGCCCGCGTTGAATGGCGAATTGTCCGGCATGATTCCCGGTGTTCGTTACGACGGCGACGGCCTGACTCTGGAAGGAGCGCTGTCGATTCGCGTCTTCGATGGCCTGGCCACGGTCACCCGATTGCGCCTGAAAGACGTGCTCGGTCAGGTTCCGGTCATGGAGGCGGACATAGGCTTGCGCAATATCGACTTGGGTGTGCTCACCGGGGCGTTCGACATCGGCCGCATCGATGGTCGCTTGGAAGGGGCGATCGACGGCCTGCGGCTGGAGAACTGGCAGGTGGCGCAGTTCGATGGGTGGGTGGCCACGCCGGTCAATGACGATAGCCGCCGCCGGATCAGCCAACGTGCGGTGGAAACGTTGTCCAGTCTTGGTGGTGGTACGCCGACAGCGGTGTTGTCCAGGGGCTTTATCGGCTTGTTCGACAGCTTTGGCTACGACCGCCTGGGCGTGCGTTGCCTTCTGCGTGCCGGGGTCTGCGAGATGGGCGGCGTCGCCCCGGCGGAACAAGGCTATTATCTGGTTCGAGGTTCGGGTCTGCCCAGAATCGACGTAATCGGCTACAACCGGTATGTGGACTGGGCTGTGCTGGTGGCACGCCTGAAAGCCGCCGCCCAGAGCGAGGGGCCCGTCGTTCAATAGCGCATTGCCACCGGGCAAGGCCACGAAGTTTCGGTACAATCCGCCGCGAACCAATGAGCGGGAGGGCATAGATGACGACGATGCGATGGTGGCTCATGGCCCCGGCGGGGCTTGCCGCACTGTGGTTGCTCGCAGCCTGCGTGACGATCAACGTGTATTTCCCGGCCGCTGCCGCCGAACAGGCCGCCGACCGCATCATCCGCGATGTCTGGGGGCGTGACGGTCAACCCGCGCCTTCCGCCGAGACGCCGCCGCAGTCCAGCCGGGAACCGGTGGTGCAGCGCGTGCTGGTCGCCACCCTGGATCTGCTGATTCCGACCGCCAATGCCCAGCAAGCCGACATCAACATCAATACACCGGCGATCAGTGCGTTGAGGAATTCGATGACCGCTCGGCACGGCCAACTCGAGCCGTTTTACGCCAGCGGTGCCCTCGGTCTCACCCGCGATGGACTGATCGCGGTACGGGACCCCAATGCTGTGCCCCTGCCGGATCGCAACACCGTCAAGCAACTGGTGGCGCAGGAGAACAGCGACCGTCAGCGCTTGTACTCCGAGATCGCCAACGCCAATGGCCATCCAGAGTGGGCGGGACAGATCCGCGATACCTTCGCTCGCCGGTGGATCGACAATGCACGCGGCGGCTGGTTCTACCAGGACAATGGCGGCCAGTGGGTGCGGAAGTAACCCGTATGTCCGTGATGGTGTTCGATATCGAAACCGTGCCCGATATCGCCGGTGGCCGACGTCTGCTTGATCTCGATGCTGACCTCAGCGACGCCGATGTCGCCCAGGCCATGTACCAGTTGCGTCGTCAGGCCTCGGGGACGGACTTCCTGCGGCCGCATCTGCATCGGATCGTCGCCATCAGCGTGGTGTTGCGTCGGGACGATGGCGTCAAGGTCTGGTCGCTCGGTGACGAGCAGGCGGACGAAGCCGAACTCATCACTCGGTTCTTCGACGGCCTGGACCGATTCGGCCCGACCCTGGTGTCCTGGAACGGCGGCGGGTTCGATCTGCCGGTGCTGAACTATCGGGCATTGGTGCACGGTATCGCGGCTCCCCGCTATTGGGAAACCGGCGAGCGTGACCCGGGCTTTCGCTACAGCAACTATCTGAGCCGGTTCCATTGGCGTCACGTCGATCTGATGGACGTTCTGGCCGGCTATCAGGCGCGGATGGTTGCACCGCTCGATGAGGTGGCCGCTTTGTTGGGGTTTCCCGGCAAGATGGGGATGCACGGCAGTAAAGTGTGGGAGGCGTACCAAGCCGGCGACATCGCCGGCATCAGGGACTATTGCGAGACCGACGTGCTCAATACCTACCTCGTCTGGCTGCGTTTTCAATTGATGCGTGGGCATCTCGATGCCGATGCCCATGCGGCCGAGTGTGAGCGCTTGACGCAGCATCTGCACACCAGTGGCGCACCCCACCTCGTTGCCTTTGCAAAGGCTTGGCGCGGCGAGGCCTAGCCTCAATCAACCCATAGGATATTCATCGATGGCAGGCAGGCGCCGCCGCCCGCGGCTTCCCAGCGATCCGGTAACGGTCGATATCGAGGATCTCACGCACGAGGGCCTCGGCGTCGCCCGCGTCGACGGCAAGGCCACCTTTATCGACGGTGCCCTGCCCGGAGAGCGCGTCAGTTTCCGTTACACCAGGGTGCACAGTCAGTACGATCATGGGCAATGCGAGGAGGTGCTCTCGCCGGCGGCGGAGCGTGTGTCGCCCGGCTGCGCCCACTTCGGTGTCTGTGGGGGCTGCGCATTGCAGCATCTTGACCCGGATGCGCAGGTTCGGCACAAAGCCCACTGGTTGGAGCAAAGCCTGACCCGAATCGGCAAGGTGACGCCCGAACAATGGCTGGCGCCCCTGCGTGGTCCCCTATGGGGCTATCGGCACAAGGCCCGCCTGGGGGTCAAGTACGTCAAGGGCAAGGGTAGGGTGCTGGTCGGCTTTCGCGAGCGCCATGCACCGTACGTGGCCGATATCGAGAGCTGTCCGGTACTGCATCCGGCGGTCGGGGAGCGGTTGCTGGCGCTGTCCGACCTCATCGGCGGTCTGTCGGTGTCGGACCGTGTCGCTCAGATCGAAGTAGCCGTCGGCGAGCCGACGGTTGCACTGAGTCTGCGCGTGCTCAGCGAGCCCAGCGAGGACGACAAGCACAAGCTGGTGCGGTTTGCGCAGGACACCGGTATTGCTTTGTATCTTCAGCCAGCCGGCAATGAGTCGACGACGCCCTTATGGCCGCAGGACGGTACATTGTCATACGCTCTGCCGGATTTCGATCTGACCATGGCGTTCAAGCCGTTCCACTTCACTCAGGTGAACCCACAGATCAACCGGCAGATGATCCGCCAGGCGCTGGAGTGGTTGGATCTGCAACCCGGGCAACGGGTGCTGGACTTGTTCTGCGGGCTGGGCAATTTTACCTTGCCACTGGCACGGAACGCCGCATCGGTCGTGGGCGTGGAAGGAGACGCCAGCCTAGTGGAGTGGGCTGGCCGCAACGCCCGCGCCAATGGCTTGGACAACGCCGAATTCCATGCCGCAGACCTGACCCGCGACCAGTCCGCCGCACCGTGGTGGGGTGCAGGGTTCGAGCGGGTGTTGCTCGACCCACCGCGTTCCGGGGCCTTGGAGGTCCTACCGCTGGTGGCAGCCACCGGTGCACGGCGATTGGTCTACGTCTCCTGCCATCCGGCCACGCTGGCCCGCGACGCCGGTATCCTGGTGCATGAGCACGGCTACCGTCTCCTGGCGGCAGGTGTCATGGACATGTTCCCCCACACGGCGCATGTCGAATCCATGGCAGTGTTCGATCGACCCTGAATCACCCTGACAACCTGAGGAATTTATGCACGGATTTCGCGCGCTCACCGTATTCGCGTTCACCGACACAATGTTGCCGGACGCCGACACCGTGGCCAGTGCCCTGTCGGCACGGCCTGCGCGGCCGTGTCTCGGCCATGAGCCGTCGACCCGCGGTTGGGCACCGGTATTCTCAGCCATCGACGAGCGGCCAGTGTTCGAGAGCAATCGCTGCCTGGTGATGGCCTGGGAAACCGAAGAACGGCTGCTGCCCTCAAGCGTGGTGAACGAGACACTCGATGAAAAAGTCGCCGAGATCGAAGCCCGCGAGGGTCGCCGTCTGCGCCGTCAGGAGCGCATGGAACTCAAAGACGAGGTCGTGGACAGCCTGCTGCCGCGCGCGTTCACTCGCCGCCGGCGGACATGGGGGTATATGGACCTGGAAGCGCGCTGGTTGGTGATCGACGGTACGTCCAAACGCGTCGTCGAAGGTTTTGTCAGTGATTTACGCAGCACGCTGGGGACGTTGCCGATCGCGCCGCTGGCTTCCAAGACCCCTCCGGCTACTGCCATGACCGCGTGGTTGGTTGACGGCCAACTGCCGGAGGGATTGGACGCGGAGGGTGAGTTGGAACTGCGCGGCGGCGGTGAGCAGGAAGCCGTCATCCGCTGCCGCGGTGAGGATCCGCTGGGCGCTGAGATCGGTCATCACCTGACCGCGGGCAAGCAGGTGACGCGGCTTGCATTGACTTGGCGGGAGCATCTGGCCTTGGTGTTGGGTGACGACTGGAGCCTGCGCCGTGTGCGGCTGACGGATGCCGCCATGGACGATGCCGAGCTGGACCAAGAGGACCCGGTGGCTGCATTCGATGCCGGATTCACCTTATTCAGCAGCACCTTGCGCCAAGCCTTGCCAGAGCTGCTGGAAGCCTGTGGTGGGGCTTCGGTGCCTGCGGGATCGGGGTCTTCGATTACCGCTGCGCCGTTCACCGACGTCGCCTAGCAAGAACCCCCGCGTGTCGCATCCTCTGGGCAGGCGGGATCGTTCAAGCCGATGACGAATCGGCTCTCCAAGCTCCGGGCACCCGTAGGAGCGGACCCCCGTGCGCGATCGGCCCAGGACCGGCGCCGAGCCTGCGGGCTTTGGCACCATCCGCAGCAATCGCCCTGAGGGCAGGGCTCCTGCACTACACCCGGTTCGAGGCATAGTGTGTGCGTACCCTTGACGTTTTCCCGTATTGGAGAAATTATTCCCAATATGGAAAAGCACCAAGAATACGACGCAACCATCGACCAACGCATCGCTCAGCGTCTCAAGGCACTGCGTGCGGAGCACGGCTGGCCGCTGGACGAGCTCGCACGGCGCAGTAACGTTAGCCGAGCTACGCTGTCTCGGCTCGAAAACGCCGAGGTAAGCGCTACGGCGGGTGTGTTGGGCAAGCTGTGCGCAGCCTATGGTCTGACCATGACCCGGCTGATGCATATGGTCGAGGAAGGCTTCTCGCCGCTCGTCCCACGGGATGCCCAATCGGTATGGACCGATCCGGACATCGGCTTTCGACGGCGGTCGATCTCGCCACCGGCCCGCACCCTCGTCGGCGAGGCCTTGGAGTGCGAGCTCGATGCGGGTGTGCGCATCACCTACGAGCGCCCGCCGAGAGATGGCCTGGAACACCACTTGCTGCTGATCGACGGGCGGCTGGAGGTCACCGTCGGTGGGTACGCCCATGCGCTGCAACCGGGCGATTGCCTGCGCTATCAACTCTTTGGTGCCAGCACGTTTGCAACGCCGGACACATCCCCCGCCAGATACATCCTGTTCATCGTGTGAGGCAGAGCATCATGGACAAAGCCATTACCATTTCAATGCTTTCGGCCGATGAGGCCGCCGCGCAGATTCCCGACCTGGGCGCGCTGCTGCATGCCTGTGTCCATGCCGGCGCCAGCATCAACTTCGTACTGCCGTTTTCTGAGGCCGATAGCGAGACGTTCTGGCGGATGAAGGTGCTCCCAGGACTCCACGGCGGCACCCGGCGATTATGGGTCGCCCGGTACCAGGGATGCATCGCCGGGTCGGTTCAACTGGATATCGACACTCCGCCGAACCAACCTCACCGCGCGGAGGTGACCAAACTGATGGTGCATCCCGATTATCGCCGTCTTGGGATCGCCAGGGCGCTGATGGCGGCGCTCGAAACCATGGTGGGCGAATTGGGCCGGAATCTGATCACGCTGGACACCCGTACCGGCGACCACGCCGAGCCGCTCTACGCATCGCTGGGGTATGTGACGGCCGGCATCATCCCGGCGTATTGCCGTGACCCGATGGCAGATCGGCTGGACTCGACGACAATCATGTACAAGCGCCTCTTGGCGGCTCGATCGGCAGAGCCTGCTGGCGCCATCATCCGCGGGTGAAGAAATCCGGATCGATGAACTCAATGAACCGCCTCGCCTGTGGGGAGAGAAACTTGCCGCGACGCATGACCACACCATAGGTGCGGCGGGGAAAGTAGGTATCCAGGTCGTAGCAGAACAGATTGTCGCCGGGGCTCAGGCAGATGCCGCTGACGATGGAAATCCCCATTCCCATTTCGACGTACTTCTTGATCACCTCCCAACCGCCGGCCTGGACGTGCACGTTGAGATGCAGATCCTGCTGCTGGAATGCCAGCTCCACCATGCTTAAGGTGTTCAGGTGGCGGGGCGGCAGGATGAACTGGTAGGGGGCGACGTCAGCCAGCTTGATTTCGTCGCGGCCGGCTAACGGGTGCCCGAGCGGCGCGATGAGCACCTGGGGGAAGTCGTATAGCGGCTTGTAGCTGATATCGTCCGGTGCATCGCGAAACGAACCCACGGCGAAGTCGACCTCATCGTCCCGCAGGAGCACCAGACCTTGCTGACCCGGCACATTGTGAAATCTAACCCGTATGCCGGGATAAGATTCACCAAAGCGCTTCACGATGTCTGGCAACAGATACAGAATGGTGGACTCCCCGGCGGTGATGTTGAGTTCACCGTGATCGAGCGAACCCCGCCGCGAGGAGAAGGTCTCCGGCAACGTGTCGAAGCCTTGCACCAACGGCAGTGAGAGGTCGAACAGAACCTGCCCCTCGGGTGTCACCTGGATCCTTGGCCCACGCCGCTCGAAGAGGATGACGCCGAGCTCCCGCTCCAGTGCCTGTATCTGGAGCGACACCGACGGCTGGCTGAGAAACATGCGCTCGGCGGCCTTGGAAATGCTGCCGGTCTGCACGGCGAAACAGAACCCGCGCAGCTGCTGGAGACGGTTCTGCTTGTAGTAGTGGCGATTCATTTACCTTCTCCAGTATTGACGTTTCCTATTTTTAGAATTGGTTGATTTGCGTTGTCAAATGTTGCACAGCCGCATAGACTGCGGTCAATTTCTCGGTACGCGATGAATTTCATAATACGAAACCGAAGAAAGGCCGAACCACCAAGGACTCAAGCGCCGGGCATTAGGTCCGGGCCGACCACAACCAGATGACCGGTGCCTTAAGAGGGGTGCCGCAAGGAGCGAGAACCATGCCGCATTTGAACGTTGACGCGCTGCGTAAGGATTGGGCTGAAAACCCGCGTTGGAAGGGTGTCACTCGCCCGTACTCCCCGGAAGAAGTGGTTCGCTTGCGCGGTACGGCGGGGGTGGAGCACACCCTGGCTGCCAAGGGGTCCGAGAAGCTCTGGAACTATCTGCACTCCGAACCCTTCGTGAATGCACTTGGCGCGCTGACCGGCAATCAGGCCATGCAGCAGGTGCGGGCGGGACTCAAGGCCATCTATCTGTCAGGTTGGCAGGTCGCCGCCGATGCCAACCTGGCCGGCGCCATGTATCCCGACCAGTCGTTGTACCCGGTCAACTCCGTGCCCTCGGTGGTCGAGCGCATCAACAACACCTTGCTGCGTGCCGACGAGCTCAATCATGCCGAGGGCAATGACAGCGTCGATTGGATGCAACCCATCGTTGCCGATGCCGAAGCCGGTTTTGGCGGGGTGCTCAACGCCTTCGAACTGATGAAGGCGATGATCCGCGCCGGCGCCTCCGGTGTGCATTGGGAGGATCAGCTCGCGTCCGCCAAAAAGTGTGGTCACATGGGCGGGAAGGTGTTGGTTCCCACTCAGGAAGCCATTCAGAAGCTCGTGGCGGCCCGTCTGGCGGCGGACATCTGCGGCGCACCGGCGCTGGTGATTGCCCGTACCGACGCTGAAGCGGCGAATCTCGTCACCTCCGACATTGACGAGCGGGATCGCGAGTTCATCACCAGCAAGGAGCGCACGATCGAAGGCTTCTATCGGGTGCGCAACGGGCTGGAGCAGGCCATAGCCCGCGGCCGTGCCTACTCGCCGTACGCCGATCTGGTCTGGTGTGAAACCAGCAAGCCCAACCTCGAAGAGGCCAAGCGTTTCGCGGAGGGTATCCACCGGGAGTTTCCCGAGCAGATGCTTGCCTATAACTGCTCGCCCTCGTTCAACTGGCGCAAGAATCTCGATGAGGCGACCATCGCCAAGTTCCAGCGCGAGCTGGGCGCCATGGGCTACAAGTTCCAGTTCATTACACTGGCGGGCTTCCACAGCCTGAACTACGGCATGTTCAATCTGGCTCGCGGTTACGCCTCGCGCCAGATGTCGGCCTTCGTGGAGTTGCAGGAGGCCGAGTTCGCCGCTGCCGAGCAGGGCTTCACCGCTGTGAAGCATCAGCGTGAAGTGGGCACGGGCTACTTCGACGACGTCACCCAGGTCATCGCTGGTGGCACCTCGTCGCTCACCGCGCTGACCGGATCGACCGAAGAGGCGCAGTTCGAGCACGCCTGATCACGACGGTTCACCTTGAAGACGTCGGCCCGCGTCACCATATACGGTGCCGTGGGCCGACTTTTTTTACCCGGCTCTCCTGGAAAGAACTTCGCGAGATGCTTATATCTAAGTGAGGGTAACGGCGCGACGGTAGCCGGCCGGGTGATACCATGCGAGGGTCTCGCGCCGGCACTGCCGGCCGCGGGTAGGCAAGAAACCCATCCCATCGCAGTGAGTCATGGCCGAGTTTCCTCAAATCCCTCAAAACGGTGACGATGACCACGGTCTGGTCACCGAGCGCGCAAAGCCGAAGCTTAAGCAGCCGCGGCTGTACAAGGTGGTGTTGTTGAACGACGACTACACCCCGATGGAATTTGTGGTGCATGTGTTGGAGACGTTCTTCACCATGAACCGTGAGAAGGCCACCCAGGTGATGCTGCATGTGCATACCCGGGGTAAAGGGGTGTGTGGCGTGTTTACCCATGAGATTGCCGAAAGCAAGGCCTCGCAGGTGAACGAGTTCTCACGCCGCCATGATCATCCGTTACTGTGCACTCTCGAAGAGGCCTGATCCTGTCCACCCAGCTTGCTGAGGTCCGACCATGCTGAGCAAGGAACTGGAGTTCTCCATCAATGCGGCGTTCCGTGAGGCGCGGGACCGGCGGCATGAGTTCATGACCGTCGAGCACCTGTTGCTGGCGCTGCTGGACAACCCCTCGGCTGCCGAAGTCCTGCGCGCCTGTGGCGCGGACCTCGAGCGCCTGAAGCGCGAACTCCAATCCTTCATTCGTGAGAGCACACCCGTGCTCTCACCCAACGATGCCCGGGAAACCCAGCCGACGCTCGGGTTCCAGCGGGTGTTGCAGCGCGCGGTACTGCACGTGCAGTCCTCGGGCAAGAAGGAGGTCACCGGCGCTAACGTCTTGGTCGCCATTTTCGGCGAGCAGGAGTCCCAGGCCGTGTTCCTGCTCAAGCAGCAGGACATCAGTCGGCTGGATGTGGTCAATTACATCTCGCACGGGATTTCAAAGGTCTCCGACGACAACGACGTGCCGGGGCCCTCGGGCGACGAGGAGGGCGGTAGCGAGCAGGCCGGCAGCAAGCCGCTGGACAATTTCGCGACCAATCTCAACGAGCAGGCCAAGCTCGGGCGCATCGACCCCTTGATCGGCCGTCGGCACGAAATCGAGCGCACCGTGCAGATACTCTGCCGCCGACGCAAGAACAACCCGCTGTTCGTCGGCGAAGCCGGTGTCGGCAAAACGGCAATCGCTGAGGGGCTGGCCAAGCTCATCGTCGACGGCGAGGTCCCCGATGTACTGGCTGACGCCACCTTGTATTCCCTCGACCTGGGTGCACTGGTGGCCGGGACCAAGTATCGCGGCGACTTCGAGAAGCGGCTCAAGGGTGTCTTGGCGCAGCTCAAGAAGGAAAAGCACGCCATGCTGTTCATCGATGAGATCCACACCCTCATCGGTGCCGGCGCTGCGTCCGGCGGCGTCATGGACGCCTCGAACCTGATCAAGCCCATGCTGGCCTCCGGCGAGCTCAAGTGCATCGGATCGACGACCTACCAGGAGTACCGGGGCATCTTCGAGAAGGACCGGGCGCTGGCCCGTCGCTTCCAGAAGATCGACGTGGTCGAGCCGACGGTGGACGAGACCGTCCAGATCCTCAAGGGGCTGAAGTCGCGTTTCGAAACCCATCATGCCGTGCGCTATTCGGGCAAGGCCTTGCGTGCGGCGGCGGAGTTGGCCGCGCGCTACATCAATGACCGCTACCTGCCGGATAAGGCCATCGATGTAATCGACGAGGCCGGTGCCAGCCAGCGCCTGATGGCGCCGTCCAAACGCAAGAAGACGATCGGCGTGGGCGATATCGAGACCATCGTGGCGAAGATCGCCCGCATTCCGCCCAAGAGTGTCTCGGTCTCCGACAAAGAGGTGCTGCGCAATCTGGAACGTGATCTGAAGCTCACGGTTTATGGACAGGACCCGGCCATAGATGTACTGGCCAACGCCATCAAAATGGCACGCTCGGGGTTGGGCAACGAGCAGAAGCCGATCGGCTCGTTCCTCTTCGCCGGGCCCACGGGTGTGGGCAAGACCGAGGTCACGCGTCAACTGGCCAATGTGCTGGGCATCGAGCTGGTCCGCTTCGACATGTCCGAGTACATGGAGCGTCATACCGTATCGCGGTTGATCGGTGCGCCTCCAGGTTATGTCGGCTTCGATCAGGGGGGGTTGCTGACGGACGCCATCCTCAAGCACCCCCATGCGGTGTTGCTGCTGGATGAGATCGAGAAGGCTCACCCGGATGTCTTCAACCTGCTGCTTCAGGTCATGGACCATGGCACGCTGACGGACAACAACGGCCGCAAGGCGGATTTCCGAAACGTCATTCTGGTGATGACGACCAATGCGGGTGCGCACGAGATGGAGCGCACGGCCATTGGCTTTACGACCGCCGACCACTCCAGCGACGGCATGGAGGCGATCAAACGCTTGTTCACGCCAGAGTTCCGCAACCGCCTCGATGCCGTGGTGCAGTTCCAGGCCTTGGATGCGACGACCATCGCCCATGTGGTCGACAAGTTCATCGTCGAGCTGCAGACGCAATTGGAGTCAAAGGGTGTCGATCTGGAGGTCGACGGCGCGGCGCGGCGCTGGCTGGCGGAAAAGGGTCACGACCCAAAGATGGGCGCAAGGCCAATGGCCCGGGTAATCCAGGAAAACATCAAGCGCCTGCTCGCGGAAGAGCTGCTGTTCGGGCGTTTGGTGGACGGCGGGCACGTACTGGTGACCGTGGAAGACGGAAACCTGACGCTGGATATCGAGGAGGCCGCCGCGGTGTGAGGCCGGGGAGGCGAGGGCTTCGAGCACGGGCGCCTTCTGGCGCCCGTTTCACTTATCGGCCGCGATAGACGATGCGGGCCTTGGAGAGGTCGTATGGGGTCAGTTCGACTTTGACCTTGTCGCCAGTGAGAATACGGATGTAGTGCTTGCGCATACGTCCCGAGATGTGCGCCGTCACCACATGCCCGTTCTCCAGTTCCACGCGGAACATGGTATTGGGCAGGGTCTCCACGACGGTGCCTTCCATCTCGATATGGTCTTCTTTGGACATGCGCAACCTGTGACTGGCCAAAAACAAGCCCACAAGTATACGACCGCAGCGCAAAGCCTTCAATCGACGATGAGATCGGCCCAACGCTCGCCATTGAAGGCCTGGGCAGGGCGGAAGCGCACTTTGTAGTCCATCTTGGCGGATCCGTGTACCCAGTAGCCCAGATACACCCAGGGAACGCCCTCTTCGCGGGCGTGTTCGATCTGCCAGAGAATGACGTAGGTGCCCAGGCCGCGTACCGGATGGTCGGGGTCGAAGCAGGTGTATACGGCGGATAAACCATCGTCCAGCCGATCCATGACGGCCAGTGCCAACAGGCGATTGTCCGCGTCACGAAACTCTGCAAAGCGGGTGTGGCTCCAGATGCTGTCCACGAACCCCATGTACTGCTCCGGACTGGTCCGGTCCATGCCGCCGCCGGCATGCCGGCTCGCCAGATAGCGTGAGAACAACTGGTAGTGCGCAGCGTCGAAGCGCGGTGCGACCAGGCGAATACGCAGGTCGGCGTTGATTCGCAGGTTGCGGCGCTGGCTTCGATTCGGCGTAAAGGCTTCGGCATTGACGCGTAGCGAACGGCAGGCACGGCAATGGTCGCACTCGGGCCGGTACACGTAGCCGCCGCTGCGGCGGAAGCCCAGCTTCGACAGCCGGTTATAGAGGCTCTGGTCCACCTCCTCGGGGTCGGCAATCAGGTTGCGTGCCGAGCGACCCGGCAAATAGCCGCAGGGATGGTCGATGGTCAGAAACAGCCGTAAACCTGGCTCGGTTTCCCTCGCGCGGCGGGTCATGTCGGGGTCTCCAGGTCGTCGGCCAAGGACCACGGGCCAGGCATGCCGGGGGTGCCGCAGTGCGTCTCCAAAACCGACAGAAACGCATCGCGGGAGATGCACCGCGCGCCCATCCGACGCAGGTGCGGGGTATCCATCTGGCAGTCGATCAGGGCGAAACCCCACCGCGCCAGTTGCCTGCACAGCGCCACCAATGCAACTTTGGAGGCATCCGGCGCGCGGCTGAACATGGATTCTCCGAAGAACACCTTACCTACGGCCACACCGTACAGGCCACCGACCAGCACGCCGTCGGCATAGGCCTCGACCGAGTGTGCGTGGCCTAGATGGTAAAGTCGGTTGTACGCCGCGCGCATGGCCGGTGTGATCCATGTCTCGTCGGTGTCGCTACGTGGCCCGGCACAGGCACGGATGACGGCATCGAACGTCGTGTCCATTCGCAGCCGAAAGGGTTGCTGACGCAATCGCTTCGCCAGGCTGCGGCCGATGTGGATGGCCGAGGGCTCCAGTACGGTGCGCGGGTCGGGGCTCCACCACAGGATCGGCTGGCCTTGGCCGTACCAGGGGAATATCCCCGCCCGATAGGCGCGCATCAGACGCCGCGACGACAGGCATCCGCCGGCCGCCAGCAGGCCGTTGGGCTCGCGCAAGGCCATGGACGCCTGTGGGAAAGGCGCTGTCGGGTTCTCCGGGTCCAACCACACCAACCGACTCACGATATCGCCCCGTCACGAAACGGCGTATGGCGCCGACAGTCCTCGGCGTATGCTTCAATCATAGGTGTTTCACGGGCGAGAAACCCCTCGATCGCGGGGCGGAAGCCGTCATCGACCACCCAATGCGCGGAGCGGGTGATCGTGGGCAGGAACCCCCGCGGAATCTTGTGCTCACCCTGGGCGCCAGGCTCGAACAACCGCAGTCCATGACGTATGCAATAGTCGATGCCCTGGTAGTAGCAGGCTTCGAAATGCAACCCATCGTAGCTGCGCCGGCAGCCCCAGTGACGGCCATAAAGAGCGGTATCGCTGCGGAAGCTCAGCGCCGCAGCGACGGTTTCGTTGCCGTCGATCGCCGTCACCAGCACCACCCGCGATCCCATTGTCCGGGCAACGGCCTCGAAGAACTCCTGCGTGAGGGTAGGAAAGCCTCCGAGACGCTCGAAGGTGTCGCAATAGAACGCATGGAACTGGACCCAGTCGGCATTAAGGGTCTCGTCACCATGACGTATCGCCAAGCGGATGCCGGCATCCTCGACTTGACGCCGTTCGCGGCGGATGTTCTTGCGCTTTTTAGTGGTCAGCGCCGCGAGAAATGCATCGAAGTCCGCGTACCCGGCATTGGTCCAGTGAAACTGGCAGCCGAGCCGGATCGCCGGCCCGGCCGCGCGCAGACTGTGGCTTTCGTCTTCGGTCGGGAACAGCCAATGAACCGACGAGCAGCCCGAACGCTCTGCCAGCTTGATTGCGCCGGCGATCAGTGCGTGCCTGACTGTTGCGGCATCGGCCTGCGGTGCCACCAGCAGGCGGTTGCCGGTTACCGGTGTGAAGGGTATCGACGAGACCAGCTTGGGGTAGTAGGCCAGACCATGGCGCCGATAGGCATCGGCCCACGACCAGTCGAAGACGAATTCGCCGTAGGAGTTGGTCTTGACATACAACGGCGTTGCCCCGATCAGCCGGCCGGAATCGTCCAGACACAGAAGGTGCCGGGGCAGCCACCCGGTGCGCTCGCCGAGGCAATCGTGGGCCTCCAGCGCGTGGAGAAATGCATGATCGAGGAATGGGTGCCGGTCGGGTACCAACGCATTCCAGTCCTGGGCATCGACGTCGTGGATCGCTGGAATGACTTCGAGCTTCATGGATTCCCGTGTTGTGGGTTGCTGTTGGGCGACGGATGAGCGTGTCCGCGATTTAGGCGCTCCCGGTTTTCGATCGGGCGGGCCCAGTGTGGTTCAGCGCCCGGTCACCGCCGGCGCACCAGTGTAAGCCACGGTCCCGAAGCGGCGACAGTCCGGGACAGAAGGCCGGCAGACGCGATAAAGTAGCCGGCTGTGGGGATCATCATGAGGACCGTTCGTTTTGGCGCAAGCGCGAAAGAAATCCGACACCGCTCTTCGGTTCAACCTCGGTCGGCACGCTCGCATCCTGGTGCGTGAAGCGGGCTTTCTGACGGTGTTGGCGCTGGCGGTGTTTCTGGTCCTGGCGCTGATGACCTACCACCCGCTGGATCCGGCATGGACGCACACGGGCGCCGACGGCGGTGTACGCAATCTCACCGGTGTCAGCGGCGCGTTGTTCGCCGACGTGACCCTATATTTCCTGGGCCGTTCGGCCTATCTGATCCCCTTGTTGATCGCGTTTGCCGGTTGGCGGCTGTTCCGCCGCGAGGCGATCACCGCGCTGGACCCGGAAGTAGTGCTGCTGCGCACCCTGGGTGTCGTCGCCATGCTCGGAACCGCGGCGGCGCTGCTGTCACGCTATTACCCCTTGTCTCACCCGATGAACACCAGCCTGGGCGGCGATCTGCTCGGTGCCGGCGGCGTGCTGGGCGATGGGGTAGGGGGGGCGATCACCACCGCATTCGGTTACATACCCGGCATGTTGTTCCTGTTCGGCCTCCTGGGTGCCGGTACTACACTGGCCACGGGCCTGGGGTGGAGCCAGGTACTGGAAGGCCTCGGGCGCAGTTTGCTATGGGCGTTTGGCCAGGTGACCGCCTTGTTCGCCGGTCTCGGCAGCCTGGCGGCGCGGGCACCGCAACGCGTCGCGCGGGCAATGAAGCCGGTCGCCGCCGGGCCCGAACTCGACGATGACACGGACGCCGATACCCAGGAGCCGAAGCGCTCCGGCCGGAGCCCGGCAAAGCGCAAGCTGCGTATCGGTCCGGTGGTCGATGAAAACAGCGTTGAGGCACCGTGGCCGGAACCGGCTGCTCCTCGCGGCAGCCGACAAGAGCCAAGTGTGGCCGAGGCCTTTACCGAGACACCACCGATCGAGCCCACACTGTGGGCGGACGATGAGCCAGGCGCGGGGACCGATCTGACGGCGGATCTGCCCGATGACGACGAGCCGCTGCCCGACAACGATTGGCAACCCTCGCCGGTCGCGTTGCGTGAGACGCTGGTGCCGCCACCGCGTGCACCGATTGCGCCCGCGCCGGCGGATGAGCGCTCCCCCTGGGACGATGTGCTCGACAGCCGCCCTGCCGCACCGGTGGTGCGCCCTGCGTCGCCCCCGGCACCGAAGCCGCCGTTGGTCGCCGCGGCGCAGCGCCTCCCGCTGGGCGCCATTCCCGGCCTGGAACTGCTGGACCGGGCGCCGGAAGGGCATATGGCCTATGCGCCGGAGGTCCTTGAAGAAATGTCCCGCCATGTCGAGGTGTTGCTCAAGCACTTCGGCGTGGATGTCACCGTCGTGGCGGTCGAGCCGGGGCCTGTGATCACCCGCTTCGAGCTCGACCCCGCGCCCGGCGTCAAAGTCAGCCAGATCAGCAACCTGGCCAAAGACCTGGCGAGAGGGCTCTCGGTCATCAGCGTGCGCGTGGTGGAGGTCATACCCGGCAAGTCCGTGGTCGGCCTGGAAATCCCCAACCAGCGGCGCGAGATCGTCTATCTGGCCGATGTCATCTCGTCCGAGGCCTACCGCAGCGCCGCCTCGCCGACCACCTTGGCACTGGGCAAGGACATCGGCGGTCGCCCTGTCGTCGCCAACCTGTCGAAGATGCCGCATCTGCTGGTCGCCGGTACCACCGGCTCGGGCAAATCGGTGGCCATCAACGCCATGTTGCTGAGCCTGTTGTACAAGGCCACGCCCGATCAGGTCCGGCTCATCCTGGTGGACCCGAAGATGCTGGAGCTGTCCGTCTACGAGGACATTCCCCATCTGCTGGCACCGGTGGTCACCGACATGAAGGAGGCGGCCAACGCCTTGCGCTGGTGTGTCGGCGAGATGGAGCGGCGCTATCGGCTCATGGCCGCCCTCAAGGTGCGCAACATCGCCGGCTTCAACCGCATGGTGACCGATGCCATCGAGGCTGGCGCACCGATGCCCGACCCTTTGTACCGGCCTGAGGACGCCTTCGACCCCGAAGCCCCTGTGCCTGGCCTCGAACCGCTGCCGTTCATCGTCGTGGTCATCGACGAGTTGGCCGACATGATGATGATCGTCGGCAAGAAGGTGGAGGAGTTGATCGCGCGCCTGGCGCAGAAGGCCCGTGCTTCGGGTATCCATCTGATACTCGCGACCCAACGCCCGTCGGTGGATGTGATCACCGGCCTCATCAAGGCGAACATCCCCACGCGAATCGCGTTCCAAGTGTCCTCGAAGGTGGACTCGCGCACCATCCTTGACCAGATGGGTGCCGAGCAGCTCCTGGGCCATGGCGACATGCTCTACCTGCCGCCGGGGACTGGCTTCCCGCACCGTGTGCACGGTGCCTTCGTGGACGATCACGAGGTCAATCAGGTCGTGGCTTTCCTCAAGCAGACCGGTCGCCCCCAATACCTCGACGACATTCTGGAGGAGCCTACCGAGGGTATTCCCGGCCTGTCGGCGGAAGCCAGCGGTGTAGTCGATGTCGACAGCGAAGCCGACCCTTTGTACGACCAGGCGGTACGTATCGTCACCGAAAGCCGTCGGGCATCCATCTCCGGGGTGCAGCGCCGGTTGAAGATCGGCTACAACCGTGCCGCGCGCATGATCGAAGACATGGAGCGTGCCGGCATCGTGGGTACGCTGCAATCCAATGGCAACCGGGAAGTCCTGGCCCCGCCGCCGCCTGGAGACTGACTGTGAGGACGACGACAATGAAGCGAGTGCTCCTAGCCTGCACCCTCTGTTTGACGGTACTCGCCGCCCATGCGGCGCCGACGCTGCCCGAGCGCTACTTTGCCGAACTCAAGGCCATCGAGGCGGACTTCACCCAGACCGTGTACGACGCGGACGACTCTGTGGTCGAGACCTCCAGCGGCACCATGAGCCTGGCCAAACCCGGCTTGTTCCGCTGGGACTACGAGACGCCGTTTCCGCAGCTCATCGTCGGCGATGGCCAGAAGGTCTGGCACTACGACCCCGAACTGGCCCAGGTGACTGTCAAGGGGATGGACGAGGTTCTGGCGCAGGCGCCAACGGCCTTGCTGAACGGGGACGCGCCCTTGGGTGAGAGCTTTGCGATCGAGGCGCAGGGCGATGAGGGCGGTTTGTCCTGGTTCCGGCTCACCCCGCGGGACGATGAGCTCTCGCCCTTGCGGATCGCCTTCGATAATGACGACCAACTGGCGGCGCTCGAACTTTCCGATGCCCTGGGCCAGCGCACACGGCTGGATTTCACCGCCGTTCAACCCTTATCGAGCGTACCGGCAGGGCGTTTCGCCTTTGAGCCGCCGGCAGGCACGGATGTGATCGGCGGTTGAGCACCGGTTCCCACCAACCTCTGGCCGAGCGGCTGCGGCCGCGCACGCTCGATGAGTTCGTCGGCCAGGGGCATTTGCTCGCCCCCGGTCAGCCGCTGCGTCTAGCGATAGAGCGTGGACAGCCGCATTCGATGATTCTTTGGGGCCCCCCCGGTACCGGCAAGACCACATTGGCTCGGCTGGTGGCCGGTCATGCCAACGCCGTGTTCGTCCCCCTGTCCGCGGTGCTCTCGGGCGTAAAAGATGTTCGTGCGGCGGTGGAGGCGGCCCGGCTCGAGCTCGATGCGGGCCGTCGGACCGTCTTGTTCATCGACGAGGTCCATCGCTTCAACAAATCGCAGCAGGATGCCTTTCTTCCGCATGTGGAGGACGGCACGGTCATCTTCATCGGTGCCACCACAGAGAACCCCAGCTTCGCCTTGAATAACGCCTTGTTGTCGCGGGTCCGGACCTATGTACTCAAGCGGCTGGAGCCCGACGACATCGCCGGGCTCGCAAAACGCGCGGTGGGCGACAGCCGCTTCGACGGCGAGGGCCTCACGCTGTCCGACGAGGCCGCGCGGCGCCTGGGGGCGGCCGCCGACGGCGATGGCCGGCGCGCGCTGGTCTGGCTGGAGTTGGCCGCGGAACTGGCGCGGGCGCGGGACAATCCACTGGATGCCTGCATCGACGATGCCATCGGCAGCACACTGCGGCAGTTCGACCGTGGTGGCGACTTGTTCTACGACCAGATCTCCGCATTGCACAAGTCCGTGCGCGGCGGCAACCCGGATGCTGCCTTGTACTGGCTCAACCGCATGCTCGATGGCGGTGTCGACCCGGATTACCTGGGTCGTCGCCTGGTGCGCATGGCCAGCGAGGACATCGGCAATGCCGATCCGCGCGCCCTGAGCCTCACGGTCGATGCCTGGCAGGTGTTCGAGCGGCTGGGCAGCCCCGAGGGCGAGCTCGCCCTGGCGCAGGCCACGGTGTACCTGGCCTGTGCACCCAAGAGCAACGCCGTCTACACGGCCCATAACGCCGCCCGCCGTGACGCGACAGAGGCCACCCACCCGGTGCCTGACCACCTGCGCAACGCGCCGACCAAGCTGATGAAATCCATGGGGCTGGGCGCCCGCTACCGCTATGCGCACGACGAGCCGGACGCCTACGCCGCCGGCGAGCGCTACTTCCCCGATGCCTTGGGCGAGCGCGTGTACTACCGCCCCGTCGCGCGCGGGCTGGAGATCAAGATCGGCGAGAAGCTCAAAGTGCTTCGCGAGCGTGATCGCAAGGCGGGGATCGACAAGGGCTGAGTTAATTGAGTTTTAAGTTTTAAGTTTTAAGTGTTCGCCGAATGCAGCTTGATATTTTCCCTGACACTCAAACTTAAAACTTAAAACTTAAAACTTAAAACCTAAAACTGGAGAGAAAACATGCTGGACCCCAAGCGCTTGCGCACCGAACTGGCCGAAACCGCCGCCGCTCTCGCGCGCCGTGGTATCGCACTGGACACGGCCCGTATCGAGGCGCTGGAGTCCCGCCGCAAAGCGCTGCAAGTGCAGACGCAAGATCTGCAGAACGAACGCAACACGGCCTCCAAGTCTATCGGTCAGGCCAAGGCCCGCGGTGAGAACATCCAACCGCTGCTGGATGCCGTCGCCGACCTCGGCGACCGGCTCAAAGCCGCCGAAGACGAATTGACTGCATTGCAGTCCGAATTGACCGACATTGCCATGGGCATTCCCAACCTGCCCGATGCGTCGGTGCCCGATGGCCGCGATGAAAACGACAACGTCGAAGTCCGCCGCTGGGGTACCCCGCGCGTGTTCGAGACACCAGCGCGCGATCATGTCGAACTCGGCGGCGCCTCCCTGGACTTCGAGTCCGGCGCCAAGCTCACCGGCTCACGCTTCGTCGTCATGCAAGGCCCCATCGCCAGGCTGCACCGTGCCTTGATCCAGTTCATGCTCGACCTGCACGTGAACGAACACGGCTATCGCGAGATGAACGTCCCCTACATCGTCAACAGCGACAGCCTGCGCGGCACCGGCCAGTTGCCCAAATTCGCCGAAGACCTCTTTGCCCTGAACGGCGATCACGGCTACTTCCTCATCCCGACCGCGGAAGTACCACTGACCAACCTCGTCCGCGACCGCATCGTCGACGACGCGGACCTGCCGCTGAACTTCGTCGCCCACACGCCATGCTTCCGCAGTGAAGCGGGCTCCTACGGCAAAGACGTACGCGGCATGATCCGCCAGCACCAGTTCGAGAAAGTCGAACTCGTCCACATCGTCCGCCCGGGCGACTCGTTCGATACACTCGAAACCCTCACCCGCAATGCCGAGGCCGTCCTCCAGCGGCTTGAGCTGCCCTATCGCGTCGTCGCCCTGTGCGCCGGCGACATGGGTTTCGGTGCCACCAAGACCTACGACATCGAAGTCTGGCTACCCGCCCAGGACAAGTACCGGGAAATCTCATCCTGCAGCAACATGGGCGACTTCCAGGCCCGCCGCATGCAAGCGCGCTGGCGCAACCCGGACACCGGCAAACCGGAACTGGTCCACACCTTGAACGGCTCCGGCCTGGCCGTGGGACGCACGCTGGTGGCGATTCTCGAAAACTACCAGCAGCCCGACGGCAGCATCCGCATACCGCAGGCGTTGCAGTCCTATATGGGTGGAGTCGAGCAGATCAAACCCTGAGCGCGAGCGGACAGCCACCGCAGTGAGCCTTCGGGTCGGGTATGTCGGTAGGACATCGGCCGACCGTCGGCCGCAGGGATGCGGACGGCGGAGG